>NZ_JABXKN010000014.1:0-152068 GCF_017115065.1 Nostoc sp. JL23 | reverse complement strand
GGCTGCCGTCGGCAGCCCCTTCATCCCCCCTTTAAAATGATTATCATTACTGTTGATGGAATAGTTTATTTTCTGGAAGTCCCTTACACCTCAAACCTATCAAGGTTTCTCTGGTGACGATTCGATCGAGATCGCGCGTCAGATTTTCGTCAGCATCGTATGTGGCTGACCAATTATCGTATGCTGCTTGAATACTCATATAGCTTCATTTTGTCCGAGCAAAGGGTATCATACGTATTCATCATTCCTATTTCACCATGCGATCGCAGAGTCCGAGTATAAGTGTTGCCGCAAGTGCCGCTATTGTCCGAACGTGGTTCCAGAACGTCCAGTTGGTAAGATATCTAGCCCATAGGTTCGCGCCTTCAGTGCTGTCTGGTTTGGCGATCGCTAAGGCATCATTTAGTGGTACATTGAACGCGATCGTTACTAGAACGGTACCAATGAGATAGAGCAAGCTACCGATAAGCAAATAGGCAGCGCCAGGCTGATGCCACTTTAACACCGAGGAAACCGCTAGAAAGATGCAAGCCGCAGCCGTTCCGAAGAGTGCCAACATGAACAACGGATTGATCGCGGTGATATTGATGGATTGCATGGCGATAATGCCCTCCTTTGGCTGGAGTCGTGCAAGGGCATTCATCACGAAAGTCGAGAAGGCAAAGAAGACGCCAGCCACCAATCCGCAGCCTAGTGCTGTGAAAAGTGTCAAAGGGAAGCGCAAATTGTCAACAAATATCATAAAGCCTCCTGTTAATTACTACGTAACGCCTTATTCGCAGATTGTGTTATGTCACACACAATACGCTTGGGTTAAGGGTTATTGGTGTAGATGATTGGTCTTTCAAGACGCGATAAATCGCGTCTCTACAATCTGGGTTTTGGGCTTATCCGATCGGACATGATATTATTTTATTTGCTGTTGATCCCACTTCTACTCTTATTACTCCGTTGCGACGCAAGCAGTTTGTTTGACGAGCGATCGCACTGCCTCGACAAACTACACATTGCTTGTAAATCTGCTAGATAATTAGTGAGATAATTACGGCAAAATAAATATTTTAGCTGTATAGCTTGGCAAGTCAGTCACGAAACCATCCTCTCCAGATTTCGCTTCCTGATTACTAACCCAATCTCGCCAATACTCAGCAGTTGGGAAGCCTGAAATTTTATATTGATTTAGATTTTGGTCGGAGAAATTTACCACGACAACCACATGAGAATTCTGCTCATCCCAACGGGTGTAAGCCAGCACTTTCTCAGTTGCATTTTCGTAGAAAAACTTAATATTGTCACTTTGCAAAGCTGGAGTTTGCTGGCGTAGAGCAATCAGCTTTTGATAATACTCAAATAAATCATGATTCTGGTCGCTTGACAATAAAGACCAAGTAATCTTCTGCGGCTTAGTCACATCTTCGCTTTTTTGCTGGTATTCGCCAAACTCTTCTCCCATCCACAGCATCGGTATACCCATTGCTGTCATTAACAAAGCAGCAGCTAACTTGGCTCGTTCAAATGCGGCTGTGTCAAAGATGCCGCAATTGCCTAATTCTCGTAATACACGTTCGCGATCGTGGGTTGCCAAATAATTAATTACATTGGTTGCGATCGCATAACCCTGTTGTTTGGGATCTAAAATCTGCTTGAGTTGTTCTAATTCAAATGATTTCCCACAAATATATGGAACTATAAAGTAGCGAAAACTCTCATGCCAACAAGCATCTAATGGGCCATCTGGCTTGACTACAGTGTTTGTATCGGGAATGTGTTCAGCAATGTTGTAAAACTGTTTGGGCGCAGCATGGTTTTTCGCTTCCTTAGTCAGCCAGTTGAGAAATTCAAAGTTAGCCAATTGCCGCACTGCATCAAAGCGAATTCCATCAATGTGATACTCCTGAATCCAAAATTTTACCACATCGCCGATGTATTCCCATGCAGGTTTAATATTTAAATTTTTGTCGTAATTATCATAGTTAAACTCTGGCCCCCAGTAATTATCAGGGTCTTCAGGATAATGTTTATGTTCGTAGTACCAGTAATTTCGGTCAATTAGTATTAAAGGACATTCTTCATCAGTGTGGTTATAAATTCCATCCATAAAGACGCGGATGCCTCTACCATGACACGCGTCAATCAACCGCTTTAAATCTTCTGTTGAACCATAACTAGATTCTGTAGCAAAGAAGTGGCGAACTTTATAGCCCCAGTTATAATCACCAGGGTACTCATTAACTGGCATTAATTCAATTGCATTAATTCCCAATTCGCAAAGATAATCTAACTTAGTAACTATCCCTAAATATTTGCCTCGCTCGTTATAGTCAACTTCATCACCAGTAAAATCCGCAACGTGCATTTCATATATAACTAATTCCCGATTGTCAGGCAACGGCATTTCATCATGTTGCCAAATGTAAGTATCAACAATGCGTTGACCATCTTGAATGCGTACTATGCCGTATTTTTCTGTTTCATTAACATCTGTTGCTTTAGGATCAATGACATCCATCCATTCATCAAGTGCAAAATTTGGGCTTTTGGTTTGAATACGAAATTTATATTGATAAACGCCGTCTTCCAGTTTGATTTTGGTGCGAAAATAACCATCTTCACTTTTTGACATGGGAATTTCTTTCCAATCTGAAAAAGACCCCATTAAAGATGCTCCTTTGTTACGAGGAGCAAATAATGTAAATTCAGTTAAATTTGCCATTTTCACACGTTTAAATTTTAGCTAGTTATAGTCACTAAAATTATTGTGTAATATAAAAGAGTTTGCAGCTTCTTTCTTAAGTATTATCAATATTTTCCTAATGTGCTGGACTTCAACCAGATATTGCGATCGCTATGATTGTAGCGATGCAATGATTATTTACCAATATCTTCATTCCAAAGTTCGGGGTTAGTTTCAATAAACTCACTCATTATTTGTTCGCATTCGTCAAGATTAAGATCAATTACGTCCACACCGTGAGATACCATAAATTCTTTAGCACCAGGAAAAGTTCTAGATTCTCCAGCGATGACTTTTTTAATGCCAAATTGTACCACTGCCCCAGCGCACAGGTAACATGGCATTAAAGTTGAATAGAGTGTAGTACCTCTATAACTGCCAACTCTTCCAGCATTGCGGAGACAATCGATTTCCGCGTGGGTAACAGGATCGCCGTCTTGCACGCGTTTATTGTGTCCTCTGCCGAGAATTTTGCCATCCTTCACAAGAACCGAACCAATGGGAATTCCACCTTCTTGTCTGCCTTGTTTTGCTTCTTGAATTGCAGCTTCCATAAACTCATCCATATAATTCTCCTTTTATGACAAAACAACTGGTATTAATGGATCACGATGGCGGTGTAGATGATTATCTGGCAACTATGCTGCTGTTGACAATGGATCGTATTGAACTCCTTGGTGTTGTCGTCACTCCAGCAGATTGCTACGTTCAACCGGCTGTTAGCGCCACACGTAAAATTATCGATTTGATGGGATTTTCTCATATCCCGGTAGCAGAAAGTACGGTGCGCGGGATCAATCCATTTCCTACTCTCTATCGCCGTGATTCGTTTATCGTTGACCATCTCCCCATTCTCAACCAAAGCGAAACCATCACTACACCTTTGGTTGCCGAAACAGGTCAAGATTTCATGATACAGGTGTTGCGGGACGCATCAGACCCCGTAACGTTGATGGTAACTGGCCCTTTGACGACGGTAGCCGCAGCTTTAGACAAAGCACCGGACATTGAAGCCAAAATTCACAAAATTGTGTGGATGGGGGGAGCGTTGAATGTTCCTGGCAATGTGGAAAAAAGTCTGGAAGCGGGACAAGATGGTTCCGCCGAATGGAATGTTTATTGGGATGCGGTTTCAGCAGCGCGGGTATGGCAAACCCAAATTGAAATTATTATGTGTCCTTTGGATTTAACTAACAATGTCCCAGTTACATCGGAGTTAGTATACAAAATGGGACGACAACGCCACTATCCCATCTCTGATTTAGCCGGACAATGTTATGCACTAGTTATTCCCCAAGATTATTATTTTTGGGATGTGTTGGCAACGGCTTATTTGGGACATCCAGAATTTTATCAATTGCGCGAATGGGAAACAGAAATTATCACCACTGGTCTTAGTCAGGGACGTACTAAAGTAGTTCCTGGTGGTCGGAAAATTTATGCAATGGATAAGGTAGATAAAGAGGCTTTTTATGCTTATATTTTGCAGCAATGGGCAAGATAAAAAACTAAAAAATTAGGTGGCATGGATACTCAAACTTTTGCCTCTACAACAAAATCCTCAACTTGTCTTATTTTATCCCAATCAATAGCAGCAACCCACAACTTCTCTTCTTCGGAGAACTGCACTACTCCATCAACTTCCAAATCTTCGCTATATATCGTGAGTAACTGTCCATCTCGTAGCTCAATACTCTGATTTGCAAAGTCTTCGATTGTACCAATACAGTTCAAACGCAAACGCCCTTCAGCATCAGCATTATGCAAATCTGCAAAAACTCTAGGGGTAATCATTCTAGGCGATCCAAACTATAACTGCTATTTTGCTGGATTAGGAACAGTAGGTGTAAGGAGTTGACTAATTTGCTGAGGGTTTAAACCCCTCAATGTTGCATGATTAGCACTTCTACCGGATGTTCGGATTACATCACCACCTGCTTGGCGAACCTCACCAACTGTTATTACACCAATCTGCCCATGAGGAATACTCGATGCCAACTCCGCTACTGACAATCCTACCGCACATTCCACAGAAATTCCTGTTATGCCACTGGGATGAGTACCTATTGCACGTCGAATATCCTCTGGACGATTGCGCCCTCCCCGAACTACTAATGCTTCATCTGGGATTATTGTCACAAGTGGAATGTTTTTGATTAAAGATTAGAATTTGGGCGGTACTTCATGGATTGCATTGTATGCTACAAATTTAAAGAATCGTTAGGTTGCTATGCATAACTATATGTCAATTGAAGTAGTTGAAATTACCTCTGATCAATTAAATCAGATACTTGTAGCTGAGGAAAGCCATTTTCTCGACCTAAAGTCGATAGATATACAGCCAGGAAAATTATGTAAGTTTATTTCTGGATTTGCCAATGCAGATGGTGGAGAACTGTTTATTGGCATTGATGAAGATACTGTAGAAGGCAAAAAAACAAGAGCTTGGCGAGGTTTTACAGATCAGGAAGCCGCAAATGGGCATTTACAAATTTTTGAACAACTTTTTCCTTTGGGAGATGGTTATTCATATACCTTTCTGATTTATGAAGCCTGTCCTGGTTTGGTTTTGCAAGTTACTATTTTTAAATCACGAGGAGTAGTGGAGGCTTCGGATAGTGTTCCCTATCTAAGACGTGGCGCACAAACTCTGCCTATTAAAACTGAACAAGCTTTAGCAAGATTAAGACTAGACAAAGGTATCGAGTCATTTGAGAGAAGAACTATTGACGTAGAACTAGAGGTAATTACAACATCACAAGTAATGTCTAAATTTATTAGTGCTGTAGTTCCAACTAACGAGGCTGAATTGTGGCTCAGAAAACAACAATTAATTCAAAAGAATAAACCAACAGTTGCAGGTACTCTACTGTTTGCTGATGAACCTCAAGCTATTTTTCCAAAGCGTTGCGGAATTAAAATTTATCGATACAAAACAAAAGATATAGAGGGCACAAGAGATACTCTTGCCTTTGACCCGATAACTATTGAAGGTTGTCTATACGATCAAATTCAAGAATCAGTAGCTAAAACAATAGAAGTTATTGAAGACATTCCAAAAGTAGGAGACACAGGATTAGAATCAATCAGCTATCCAGAAGAAGCTATTCATGAAATTATAACAAATGCTCTGCTGCATAGAGACTACAGTATAGCATCTGATACTCATATTCGCATTTTTGACAACAGAATTGAAATTGAAAATCCAGGTAGATTACCTGGTCATATTACTATAAAAAATATTCTCAAAGAGCAGTATGCACGCAACGGAGCTATTGTTCGTATAATCAACAAATTTCCCAATCCACCTAATAAAGATGTTGGAGAAGGTTTAAATACTGCTTTCCAGGCAATGGCTAGGTTAAGACTGCAACCTCCTGAGATATATGAAACCGAAAGCTCTGTAGCTGTACACATTAAACATGAGCCTCTAGCTTCAGTAGAAGCAACGATAATGTTATATTTAGAAAAGCACAAAGAGATTACTAATATAATTGCTCGAGAGGAAACGGGAATTCGTTCAGAAGGAACTATCAAGGAGGCATTTTCTAGATTAAGAAATAGGGGAATTCTTGAGGCTGTTCCTGGGAGAGCAAAAAGTAATGCAGCCTGGCGTAAAGTTGGAATTAGTGACACAGATTCAGAAAATGCAATCTCTATTTATCAAAGGTATCCAGAGTATGAGCAATTAGTCATGGACTATCTTGTAGATCATGAAGAAATAACTAATCGTATTGCTCGACAAATGACTGGGATCGAATCAGGTGAAGTAATGAAACATATTTTTAATAGGTTGCGGAAGAAAGGAATTATAGAAATCGTGCCAGGAAAATTGCGTATTGATGCCAAATGGCGCAAAGTTTAAACCTGTCTCAAGCATCATTCTTGCTAAAGCCAAAAAAGCTATATTGATTATTGAGAAGTTATAAAATTTAAACCTAAGAATAGAGCCGCTACTGTTCCTGCAACAGAAATTTCTCCCTGAATAATTTTATCTAAAACTGATTCTACAGGAATTAATACAACTTCAATCTCTTCTGTAATATCTAGTTGCTGCTCTCCAACTTTGCTCACATTCTCTGCTAAAAACAAATGTATTTGATTGGTATCTTTGCTTGGCTTATCGTATAGGGTTCCAATTTTTCTAAATTCTTGGGGAATATAACCAGTCTCTTCTCTCAGTTCTCTAATTGCTGCTATTTCTGCACTCTCTTTTGTGGGGTCAAAATTTCCTGCCGGCAGTTCTAAGAAAAATTCACCTACAGCGTGTCTATATTGCCGGACAAAAATAATTTCTCTATTACTAGTGATAGGTAAAACCATCGCAACGTCAGGTTTAATACTGACAAAATAATCATCTATAATTTTACCACTTGGTAATTCTATTTCATCTTGCCTCACCTGACACCAAGGATTATCTAAAACCATTTTTGATTTTAAAATATTCCATTTTTTTAAGTTGTTCATAAATAAAAATAATGTATAAAAACTTTAGTCATTAATCAATGAATGTAAAAAAGTATAACAGATGTATTCGATAATCTAAATTTTGAACTTACACTGGCTTTTGCGATAACACAATATGTAAAATAAGTATGCAAATAAATATAAATTTATTTACAGTAAATAAGAGATTTCCGTTGACCATTAGTCGGGGTACAACAGCACAGACAACTAATGTATGGGTGAGTATCTTACACGATCGCATCGAAGGTTGGGGGGAAGCATCACCATTTGGTGTGGGTAATCATCGGCAATCAACTGATGCAATCAAAGATGCCCTACAGCAAGTTGTGCCTCTGTTACAAACATTCAGCCCCTTACAACGTCAGGAAATTGAGCAAGTTTTAACACAAAACCAAGTTCCTTCTGCTGCAAGAGCTGCGTTGGATATGGCAATGCATGACTGGTTGGGTAAGCGCGTAGGTTTACCTTTGTGGCAACTTTGGGGACTCGATCGCAATCAAATAGTCCCGACTTCAGTCACAATTGGGATTAATTCGCCGGAAGGCGCTAGGGCGAGAGCGCGAGACTGGTTAAAATTTACAGATGTCCGTCTTTTTAAGGTGAAGCTAGGTAGCCCAGATGGCATAGATGCAGATCAAAAAATGCTCTTAGCGGTGCGAGAAGAAGCGCCTGAACTAGAATTTTTCGTTGATGCCAACGGGGGTTGGAGTTTAGAAGATGCGATCGCCATGTGCAATTGGCTGGCAGATTTAGGTATAAAGTATGTAGAACAGCCATTGCCACGGGGAGAAGAACCAAGTTTAGCAAAACTCCAAGAACACTCTCCTCTCCCCATCTTTGTCGATGAAAGTTGTTTCACAAGCGCTGATATTCCCGATTTGGCAAATTACGTGGATGGCATTAATATCAAACTGATGAAATCAGGGGGACTAACAGAGGCAATGCGAATGGTACATACAGCACGAGCATATCGGTTGCAAGTAATGTTCGGTTGCTATTCTGACAGTTCGCTAGCTAATACAGCAGCATTACAGCTGGCACCACTAGCTGATTATTTAGATTTAGATAGTCACCTGAATTTAATTGATGACCCTTTTACGGGTGCATTGCTAAAAGCAGGAAGAGTTTTGCCAAACGATTTACCAGGCTTGGGAGTACAATACAGTGCGTCTACCACTTAATCAACGAGTAGCTATCTTGCTACATGAAGGGACTATTGGGACTCACGGCAAAACAGGGCTAGCAATTTTACGTTACAGTGAAGCCCCAATTGTAGCCGTAATTGATCGCGAGTGTGCTGGTAAATCCCTACCAGAATTAACAGGTATCAAGCGTGATGTGCCGATTGTGGCATCGGTAGCCGCAGCCCTAGAGTACAAGCCGGAAGTTTTAGTAATTGGTATTGCCCCTGGTGGTGGTGCTGTACCAGATGATTACTGGCTGGAAATCAAAGACGCTTTAGAAGCGGGAATGTCACTGGTGAATGGTTTACATACACCAATGGCAAGTATCCCAGAATTAAATGCACTGCTCAAACCAGGGCAATTAATTTGGGATGTACGAAAAGAACCGTCTAATATTAGTGTTGCTAGTGGAATGGCACGCACCCTTCCATGTCGGCGGGTTTTGACAGTGGGAACTGACATGGCGATTGGTAAAATGTCAACTAGCCTAGAGTTGCATTGGGCGTCAAAACTGCGGGGCTGGCGTTCTAAATTCCTCGCCACCGGACAAACTGGGGTAATGTTAGAAGGAGACGGCGTGGCTTTAGATGCCGTGCGGGTAGACTTTGCCGCCGGTGCTGTAGAACAAATAGTTATGCGCTATGGCAAAAACTACGATATCTTGCACATTGAAGGACAAGGTTCACTGTTACACCCTGGTTCAACGGCAACTCTACCCCTAATCCGTGGTTCGCAACCAACCCAACTAGTTTTGGTACATCGGGCGGGACAAGTTCATGTACGTAATCATCCCCATGTAATAATTCCACCTTTACCAGAGGTGATTCGGCTGTATGAAACTGTTGCTAATGCTGGTGGTGCTTTTGGAAGTGTTTCTGTAGTGGGTATAGCGCTGAACACAGCCCATCTAGATGAATCTGCGGCTCAAGAAAGCATCGCTCAAACAATAGCAGAAACAGGGCTACCTTGCACCGATGTAGTCCGCTTTGATGCCAATGTGCTGCTAGATGCGGTGATGAAGAATTAGCGACTGTAGAATACCTTAACCCTGACCAGTTTTAAATTTTGAATTCTCCGAACGCGAACAACGTCTCTAAGAATTGGGGCTGACTGCTACGCTAAACTTATAGCACTGAGACACTTGCTGCCATGTCTGTCGCCCAAGATTTAGAAACCTCAGAAAATGTTATATTTCCCCCAGGGGATTTATATAGTAACGAACCACCTTTGGAAACTGACTTGCATCGGTTGCAAATGACACTACTCATCCAATGTTTGGAGTGGTTGTGGCAAAATCGCCAAGACTTTTACGCATCGGGTAATCTCACCATCTACTACAGTCCACGCCAGCGCAAATCAGAAAATTTTCGGGGGCCAGATTTTTTTGTCGTACTGGGAACTGAACGCAAACCCCGCAAAAGTTGGGTTGTCTGGGAAGAAGATGGCAAATATCCCAATGTAATTATAGAAATTATCTCGGATAGCACAGGTGACACTGATAAAGGCTTAAAAAAACAAATTTACCAAGATATATTTCGCACACCAGATTACTTCTGGTTTGACCCGGAAACGTTAGAGTTTTCAGGGTTCCATTTGCTGGATGGTGAATATCAACCGCTAGAACAAAATCCCCAAGGCTGGTTATGGAGTCAACAGCTAGGTTTATATTTAGGGGTTGCTCAAGAAAAGTTACGCTTTTACACTCCTGAAGGAGAACTGCTTCCCACACCCGAAGAAGTGGCACAACAAGAGAAGCAACGCAGCGATCGCTTGGCAGTAAAACTGCGAGAATTAAATATAGATCCAGATACTATTTAACTTCCACGCTGCTTGCTTGTGCCTGTTGGCTCGAATCCTATGGATCTTCGGGAAAAACCCATTTTGGCGGTTCCGTCATTTTTTTCCGCAGACGTTCTTGTGCCAACTCCAGCATTTTGTCTAAGGGAGTCTCTTCAATAAATTTTGCGGCTGACTCTCTAAACTCGATATTGGGGCATTTATCCCCTAAAACACACCCGTTAACACAGGCTACAGCGCAGTTAATCTTTTGCTCCACAGTGAATTCCTCTCTCTAAAAGTTATGAGTTATAAGTTGTGAGTTATGATTTTCATCTCTAACTCTTCACTCTTAACTCTTTACTATCAGGCATGAACTACAAGTAAATTTTACCTTGCCAGTTGGTATCTCATTAGTCTAAATACTTACCATTTAGAAAGTTATGAGTTATGAGTTATGATTTTTACTCCTCACTCTTAATAAAGGGCGCTCATGTCAGAACTCTTTGCTACTACTGGAACTATAGCCGCGATCGCCACTGCTGTTGTCCCCCAACAGGGTAGTGTTGGTATTGTGCGGGTGTCCGGTTCTCAAGCAATGGCAATCGCCCAAAGTCTCTTTCATGCACCAGGGCGACAAGTTTGGGAAAGTCACCGGATTCTCTACGGTTACATTCGCCATCCCCAGACGCAACAAATAGTGGATGAAGCCTTGTTGCTGATTATGAAAGCACCCCGTTCTTACACCCGTGAAGATGTAGTAGAATTCCATTGCCACGGGGGAATTATGGCAGTGCAGCAGGTGTTGCAACTGTGTTTGGAAAATGGGGCTAGACTAGCGCAACCGGGAGAATTTACTCTCCGCGCCTTTTTGAATGGACGATTGGATTTAACTCAAGCCGAAGGTATTGCCGATTTAGTCGGAGCTAAATCGCCCCAAGCTGCTCAAAGTGCTTTAGCTGGTTTACAAGGAAAATTAGCTCATCCGATCCGGCAGTTACGCGCTAACTGTTTGGATATCTTGGCAGAAATTGAAGCTCGGATTGATTTCGAGGAAGACCTTCCGCCGTTGGATGATAAAGCGATCATATCAGAAATCGATAAAATTGCCGCAGAAATAACTAGGTTATTGGAAACCAAAGATCAAGGTGAGTTGCTACGAACTGGTTTAAAAGTGGCAATTGTTGGGCGTCCGAATGTGGGTAAGTCGAGTTTATTGAACGCTTGGAGCCGGAGCGATCGCGCCATTGTGACTGATTTACCTGGTACAACCCGCGATGTTGTCGAATCTCAGTTAGTTGTCGGGGGAATTCCCGTACAAGTGCTAGATACAGCGGGGATTCGGGAAACAACAGACCAAGTGGAAAAAATTGGCGTCGAGCGATCGCGTCGTGCTGCCAATGCAGCTGATTTAGTCTTGCTTACCATCGATGCTTCCGCAGGTTGGACAGAAGGCGATGAAGAAATTTATGAAACAGTACAACACCGTCCGTTGATTCTAGTGATTAACAAAATCGATTTATTAGAAGAAAGCAAAAGAACAACTCTTCAATCCCAAATCCCAAATCGTTCGACTGAGCGTAGCCGAAGTCCCAAATCTAAAATTGTCACAGCCGCAGCCCAAAATCAAGGTATTGATGCTTTAGAAACAGCAATTTTAGAGATAGTCCAATCTGGGAAAGTACAAGCTGCTGATATGGATTTAGCCATTAACCAAAGACAGGCAGCAGCCTTAACTCAAGCTAAAATCTCTTTAGAACAAGTGCAAGCAACAATTGTTCAGCAGTTACCTCTTGATTTTTGGACAATTGACTTACGAGGTGCAATTCAAGATTTAGGAGAAATTACCGGAGAAGAAGTAACAGAATCAGTTTTGGAGAGGATTTTTAGCAGGTTTTGTATTGGAAAATAAACTATAAAAATTTTTATTTAATTTTACTTTCGTTTAACTTAATCTACTATTGATAACTAAATGTACATCTCAATTCGTCAAGCAACTATACAAGATACGGCGATCGTTTCGGATGTGCTATTAGAAGCAGCTTTGTGGCTCCAGCAGAGTGGTAGGCTTATGTGGCAGGAGAGTGAGGTTTCGCCAGAAAGTATCTCTAAAGATGTTGATAACGGCTTGTTTTTTATTGCTGAGTGGGCAGGTGAATCAGCTGGTACAATCAAGTTTCAGCTAGAAGATTTAGTGTTCTGGTCTGACATTTCTCAGGAAGAGTCAGCATTTGTACATCGCCTTGCAGTTCGACGAAATTACTCTGGCGGTAAAGTCTCTTCAGCACTTCTAGCTTGGGCTGTTGAACATGCACGAACACTTGGTAGATATTATTTACGTCTAGATTGCGACGCTTCACGCCCACACCTCAGAGCAGTATATGAACGTTTTGGTTTCCGTCATCACAGCGATAAACAAGTTGGTGTTTATTTTGTCTCTCGCTATGAATATAAAATACCTCCACAATTTACCTTCTAATTTTTTAACCCATGCAATAGGAGTTATAAGTTATGAGTGATGAGTTATGAATTTTTAACTCATCACTTATAACTCATAACTCATAACTCATTTTCTGTAGCGATCGCTCTTGAGATATTGCTAACAGTTGCCGCCAGTTGCACTGTAAAGGTAGAACCTTCAGATAATTTACTTTTTACAGAAATAGATCCACCACAGCGCAGCAGCAATTGCTGTACTATCGTTAACCCTAACCCAGCACCACCATAATCTTCGGTTGCTGCTGTACGCACGCGATAAAATCGATCGAAGATTTTGGGAATTTCGTTTTCGGCAATACCAATACCTGTGTCGCGGAATTCTAATTGGACATAATCACCTTGAGTACGGGCACGCACCCATACTTGACCTCCATTAGGGGTAAACTTAAGGCTGTTGTGTAGCAGATTAATCACAATTTGCCTTAGCTTACCACTCACGCACCAAACAGGTGGGAGTTCAGTCGGTACGGTGTAGGCTAGCATAATTCCTTTTTCTTGGGCTACAGGTTGGTAGGTACTAACTACTCCAGGTACTATATCTGAGAGACGCACCAACTCCAAAGTCGTCCCCTCCAAATTCCGTTCTAGCTGCACCAGTTCCAAAAAACCAGCAATCAGGGAGTTTTGCTGATCGCACTGGGTATTTAACATTTGTAAATAACGTTGTCGTTGTGGTGGTTTAAGATTAGGGGAATTTAATAACGAAAGTGCTGTC
Source organism: Nostoc sp. JL23 (assembly GCF_017115065.1). Taxonomy (NCBI): domain Bacteria; kingdom Bacillati; phylum Cyanobacteriota; class Cyanophyceae; order Nostocales; family Nostocaceae; genus Nostoc; species Nostoc sp. JL23. The sequence continues at coordinate 138,693 of NZ_JABXKN010000014.1, read as the reverse complement.
TTCATGTGCGTCAAAGGTATACGCAGTTCCTGACAGACATTTTTCAGGTATTCATCTTTGAGTTGCTCTTTGTTGTGCAGTTCTTGATTTTGTTGCTCCAACTTATTAGTGCGTGCTGTGATGATTTGACGATTAATTTCATCTTGTCGGAGGAGTTGTTTTGCCAACAGTTGATTCATAAGTGCGGCTTGGGGCACGGTTGGACAAATAAAACTAGCAGATAAAATTGAGGATGATTCTGGTGCAATCGCTTGTTGGATACCATTTAATACTTGTTGAATTACTCTCCCCTCAACAGTAGTTATAATCAGCAATGGCTGGTTTTTATTAGTATTTACCTTCCCCGATGTCTGATTTTTGCGTTTTTTAAGTGGTCGATGAGCCAAAATTAAACTGCAAAACTGGGGCGATAACACCATTAGAAAGTTTTCCCGTCGCATTTGGCTATCTGGTGGTAGGTGAACGGGAACATAATTAGATGATGGGGATGAGGGAGATGAGGAGATATTTAATCTTTCCTCTCCCTTGTCTTCCCCTGCTTCCCCTTTCCTACTCTCCTCAATCTGGCAAGTATAAATGAGACTAGACGCACCTACCGAGGATTGATAACGCGCTAATTCTGATTGCCAAATTTTATCTGGTGGTAGCTTCACCCAGAGAGTGGCTGCAATTTGCTGCTCAATGAGTAAGTCAATTTGCGCTCTCACCAGTGATAGCAGAGTAGCAGGACTGAGGGACAATGGTTTAGGAGGCATTTGCACTCCCATAACCAGTTGATAAACAGACAGATCCTTAACCAGAGAAACATTCATGAGTCAAGCACAACTTGGATGAAGCAAGAAATAATTCTGTCTTCGATTTTCACCTTTATGTGTGCATTTTTTACAAAATCCCCACGGAAAGAAACATTAACTATAAAAAACTCTATCTACAAGGGGACAAGGGGACAAGGAGAATAACTCATGCCCAATGCCCAATGCCCAATGCCCAATGCCCAATGCCCAATGCCCAAATTAAGCTTGTACGTTAAGTCTTTGCTGTAAAGCGTCGCGGGCGTGTTCTCGGTCGTCAAAATGGATTTTTTCGGTACCGAGAATTTGATAGTCTTCGTGACCTTTACCAGCAAGCAATACTCCATCACCGGGTTGTGCTTGTAAAATAGCGGTACGAATTGCGATCGCTCGATCGCAAATTACTGTTGGCTGCACTGTGTCAGCAATTCCCGCCAAAATATCTTGCAAAATCCTTTCTGGGTCTTCAGTTCGGGGATTATCTGATGTCACTACTGCCACATCAGCTAACTCAGCAGCGATTTTACCCATTTTTGGGCGCTTGGTGCGATCGCGATCGCCTCCACAACCAAATACACAAATCACTTTCCCAGGTATAAACGGACGCGCAGCTTTCAATAAATTTTCTAAGCTATCGGGCGTGTGAGCATAATCTACAATCACGCTAATATCTTGCTCACTACTAATCTGTACCCGTTCCATGCGTCCGGGAACTCCCGGAAACTCAGGTATCACAGATGCCACTAACTGCAAATCTAGCCCTAAGTGCAAAACTGCTCCTACGGCTGCTAAAAGATTTTCTAAATTATATTGTCCGACTAAGGGCGATCGAAAAGCTACATCACCTTTTGGTGTATGTAATGTCCCACTAACACCATTTGGCTGATAACTTAAATCGCTCATCCATAAATCAGCGCTGTTGTCGTTGACGCTATAACTCCAAACCCGTTCGGAATCCAATGACGCAATTAAGCGTTTGCCATAAGAATCATCAGCATTAATTATTGCCCGTCCCTTGAGATAATTAGGGCTAAATAACAATGCTTTGGCAGCAAAGTAATCTTCCATATCGCTGTGATAGTCGAGATGGTCTTGAGTAAGATTACTAAATACCGCCACCTCAAATTCACAACCCAACACTCTACCTTGGGACAAAGCGTGAGAACTGACTTCCATCACCCCAAACTCACTCCCAGCCTTTACCGCCTCTGCTAACTGGTGTTGCAGTTCCACTGCAAAGGGCGTGGTGTGGGCAGCAGTTTGCTCAAAACCTGCCCAACGAGTGTAGAGAGTTCCCATCAAAGCTGTAGCTAAATTAGCTTTGTTGAGTAGAAATTCAATTAAATGAGTAGTTGTAGTTTTGCCATTTGTACCAGTTACGCCTACCAACTTGAGTTTTCGCCCTGGATAACCGTAAAAAGCACTGGCTATCTGCGCACAAGCTTGAGTGATGTTACTTGCACTAATAACCACAGCCTGATTTGTGGGAGGATTTTTTTGGGCAGCTTCGGGAGAAACGATCGCAGCTACAGCCCCCGATGCGATCGCACTTTGCCAAAATTCCCCACCATCAACCCGCGTTCCTGGCATCCCAATAAACAAATCTCCCACACGACAAGCATGAGAATTCGTCTTTAAACCCCTAACTTCCACATCTTCCAAAGTTGGATAACTAGGCAATTGCTCAACACTGTCTACCGCTGTTAGTAATTCCCGCAATTTCATTTTGTGAACCTCGTCACATTCTTGATCTTGCGCTTATTCTGCATTATTTTTTTCTAATTGGCTAAATATTTACGCAACATTTGCTCTAACTGCTGCACACTAGCACGAGGAGAAGGACGTGGCAATGGTTTCTCACTCCCCTCTGCGTCCTCTGCGCCTCTGCGGTTCGATAAATAAAGTACCGGCACTTCATACTCATACGCAGCAAACCAATCTTCACGAGTTGTAATATCCCTAACTTCCAACTCGAAACTGAGATTTTGGATTTGTTCTAGCTTTTCTTGCAAGCCTTCACATAAATGACAGCCGGGTTTACTGTATAAAATTAATCGCATTATTTATTTGAGTTGGCGCAAGAAGTTATAAGTTTAGAATAACGTAGACGCTTCAGCTTGTCGCAGGCTACCGCAGAGGGCACGTAGGAGAAGGATGAAAGCTCATTGATTCATGAAAGAAGTCTAATGACCAAATTCTGTGACAATGATTAACAACCAACCAGAATACTGTATCTAAGCTACTCATGAGCCAAAGTTCTCAAAACAGCCCTTTACCAGGCAAACCTGTTCAATCATATTTCCAGTGGTTATACGCCTTCTGGAAATTCTCTCGCCCTCACACGATTATCGGTACAAGTCTGAGTGTTTTGGGTTTATATTTAATTGCCATTGCTATAAATAGAAACGCGATTAATCATATCTCTACAGACGCGATTCATCACGTCTCTACGTATTCCCTATTCCCTGTCTTCGGTGCATGGATTGGTTGTCTGTGTGGCAATGTTTATATTGTGGGGCTGAATCAATTAGAAGATGTAGAAATTGACAAGATTAATAAGCCTCATTTACCCTTAGCGTCTGGTGAGTTTTCCCAGCAAACTGGGCAATTAATTGTCGCTTCTACTGGGATTTTGGCGATGGTTGTGGCGTGGCTAACTGGCCCATTTTTATTAGGTATGGTAGCAATTAGTTTAGCCATTGGTACTGCTTATTCTTTACCACCAATTCGCTTAAAACAGTTTCCCATTTGGGCGGCGCTATGTATTTTTTCGGTGCGCGGTACGATTGTTAACTTAGGGCTATATCTGCATTACAGTTGGGCGTTGCAACAAAGCCAAACAATTCCGCCTGTGGTGTGGGTGTTGACATTATTTATTTTGGTGTTTACCTTTGCGATCGCTATCTTTAAAGATATCCCCGATATGGAAGGCGATCGCCTCTACAATATTACTACTTTCACCATCAAACTTGGACCCCAAGCTGTGTTCAATCTGTCTCTTTGGGTAATAACTGCCTGTTATCTAGGAATAATTCTGGTTGGGGTGCTACACGTTGCCTCAGTTAACGCTATATTCCTGGTAGTGACTCATTTGGGGCTGTTGGCTTGGCTGTGGTTGCGGAGTTTGACGGTAGACTTACAAGAGAAAAGTGCGATCGCTCAATTCTACCAATTTATCTGGAAACTCTTTTTTATGGAATATCTGATTTTTCCTATCGCCTGTCTCTTGGCTTAGACAATGCTAGAAACCTTTTCCACTAGTTCGATTATCGCTGCTGTTGTAGTTGTTCTGAGTCTGTCAATCCTTGGCTATTTCGCTTGGAAAACTTTGATCACCTCAGACTTATTTCAAAAAGGTATTAATCTTGCCCAAGCAAAAGATTACCAAGGTGCAGAAGCGGCTTTTCGCAAAGTGATTTCCATCAACTCTACTAATGATGTAGTGCGCTTGTTTTTGGGAGATGTTTTAAACCAGCAAGGACAAGTAGAAGAAGCAACAGAATTATTTCGGGAAGTAATTCGCCGCACTCCGAAAAATCCTGATGCTTACTTGCGTCTGGCGAATATCCTCATGCAGCAAGAGCGACAAGAAGAAGCTAAAACTAACCTGCAACAAGCTAAAGATTTATTACAAAAACAGCGCCAACCTGAAAAAGCTAAAAAAATCACTCAACTGTTAGATAAAATGAGTGCTAAGTCAAGTGAATCTTAACTTTAATCAGAATTGCAGAGATTAAATTTTCCTGTTGTGTCTCCTAATTTTTTACCATTCCCATCATCATGGTGAGAATGGTTTTTATTTGGTGATTTAGTATTGTATACCATAATTATGTTGACCAATCTCTTCACAGCTATTACGATTGCAATCGGATGTGCCACAAGCTCCATAGCCACAATTAATTCATTTAGGCTTTAGAAGAAAAAATATTGGGAATTTTAAATGATTTATGTTTGCAAAATAGCCATGATACTAACAGCCTTTTTGTTTTGTAAAGACATATTGTAGTTTATTTAAGCAGTACATAAATTAGACACACTGTCTCACTAATATTTTGGTACTAGAATAGTATTCAGCAAGGGTAGAGATTTAGTAGTAGATTTTATAGATTAAACAATCCAGTCTTTATGTCAAATATAATATCAGAATTGTGGACTAACTTTTTGACATCAGAATCATTTATTCCACATGGACACTGCTATCTATGGCAAACGAATTTAGTTTGGTTACACATATTATCTGACGCATTCATTGCACTAGCTTATTACTCAATTCCAGCTACACTCTTCTACTTTGTCCGCAAGCGAAAAGATTTGCCCTTTGATTGGATTTTTTTGCTGTTTAGTGGATTTATCGTAGCTTGTGGTACTACTCATTTAATGGAGATTTGGACACTTTGGCATCCAACCTATTGGGTGTCGGGGTTTCTCAAAGCAGTAACTGCAACAATATCTGTAATTACAGCATTAGAACTTGTGCCTTTAGTTCCACAAGCACTGGCACTTCCTAGCCCTGCTCAATTAGAACAAGCAAATCAAGAACTTCAAACACAAATAACCGAACGCTTATCGGTAGAGGAGGAACTGCGAAAATACCAGAATCATCTCGAAGAAATGGTTGCTGTTCGCACCAATGAAATTACTAAGACTAACGAGCAATTACAACAAGAAATTCTTGAACGTCAACGCATCTTAGAAATTCTCCGACAAAGCGAAGAACGCTACCGTTACTTGGCTGAGGCAATTCCTCAACTAGTATGGACAACTAAACCTAACGGTGAATGTGATTTTTTTAATCAAAATTGGTGCGAATACACTGGGCTAACACTAGAGGAGTCTTTGGGTTCTGGTTGGTTGGCTGCATTGCATCCAGATGATGTTCAAAGAGCTGATAAAGTGTGGTCTGATGCTGTAAAAAATAACACTATATATAACAATGAATATCGCTTTAAACGAGCTACTGACGGCTCCTATCGTTGGCAGCTAGCGCGAGGTTTACCACTCAAAGATGAGCAAGGTTTTGTAGTCAAGTGGTTTGGAACTTGTACGGATATCCACGAACAAAAACAAATACTTGAAGAACGAGCGCACCTGCTGGAATTAGAGCAAGTAGCACGAGCGAAAGCAGAAACAGCCAATCGAATTAAAGATGAATTTTTAGCCGTCCTCTCTCACGAACTACGCACTCCACTCAACGCAATTCTCGGCTGGTCAAAGTTGTTGCAAACCCGCAGATTAGACCAAACAAAGACATCTGAAGCACTAGCTACAATCGAGCGAAATGCTACCTTACAAGTCCAACTTATTGAAGACTTGCTGGACATCTCCAGAATTTTACAAGGAAAACTGACGCTGAATATTACGAAGATTAATCTAAAGTCTACGATATTGTCGGCACTACAGACAATGCAGTTAGCAGCAGAAACAAAGTTGATTGAGGTGAATACAGTATTTGAACCGGGTGTAGGGCAAATTATGGGCGACTCGACTCGTTTGCAGCAAGTCGTCTGGAATCTCCTTTCTAACGCAATCAAATTTACACCCAGAGGGGGAAAGGTAGAAGTGCGACTTCAGGAAACTGATGGCTATGCTCAAATAATCCTTAGCGATACGGGTAAAGGAATTAGCGCTGACTTTTTGCCATTCGTGTTTGATTACTTCCGCCAAGCAGATAGCACCTCTACAAGAAAGTTTGGTGGATTGGGACTGGGATTAGCAATTGTGCGTAATATCATCGAAATGCATGGTGGCATTGTCAAAGCAGATAGCCACGGTGAGGGTAAAGGGGCAATATTTACTATTAGCTTACCGCTTCTACCAGATGCAAGTCCAAGGCTGACGGATGAAAAAAACTACCCTGCATTCTTAGCTACTAAATCCTTACCTCTGAATGACATCAGGATTTTAGTTGTCGATGATGATACTGATTCACGAGATTTTGTTGCTTTTGTATTAGAGCAAGAAGGGGCTTTTGTGATGGCAGCCTCTTCCGCTGATGAAGCATTACAAACTTTAGCAGAGGTCAAGCTAGATGTGTTAGTCAGCGATATTAGTATGCCCGATATGGATGGCTATATGTTAATACATGAAGTGAGAACTCGAACACCAGAACAAGGTGGACAAATTCCAGCAATTGCCTTGACTGCCTTTGCGAGAAACAATGACCACGAAAAAGCCTTAAAAGCTGGGTTTCAGATGCATTTATCCAAACCTCTGAACCCAGAAAAATTAATTGCAGCCATTGTTAAACTGATGGAAACAAAAGTGTCAGCAATTACCTAAAAAGCAATACAGTTCAGATAAGCCAAAAACCCAGATATAGAGCAATACGGTTCAGTTAAGGCTTAACGCTTGTCAAAGTAAGTTTTCTAACGAACCGCAAAGGGCGCAAAGTACGCAAAGGAAAGAGAAGGAAGAAATAAGGAAGAAATTATTAACTGAATTGTATTGAGATATGGAGACACGATTGATCATGTCTTGAAAGACCAATCGTCCACATCAATAACTCTTAACCCAAGCCTATTGACCTACAAACGACTTTTTAGTTTTAATAAAGCACCAACTATTAGACTTCATTGCATGAATCAAATAGCTTTCACTCTAAATCCCTCTCCCAAGGTTGGAGAGGGGCTTGGAAATGTCTATTGTATACAAATAGCCATTTATATGAGATTACACTTGTATCAAGTTAGTTTAATCACTTATAATTCCTGCTATAACTCCGCCAAAGCTACGCTTTTGCTCCCCGAATAGCAAGTAAGGAAGGGCTGAGATGGGGTATTTTTATGATGGCAATTAGCCGAACTTGATATTAGTATGTAATCCAAGCAGGTAAGGTAATAAAAATGCTGAAAAACAAGAATCTACTGGTAGCAGCTATTATCTGCTTGTGTTTGAGTAATGGGAATACTGCCTTTGGTAAAGATGTTGGCGTTATTTTAGCAAAGATTCAAAATACTCAGTCCGCAGTTATTCGGAACAAAAACGCAGTTGCTAACTTCGAGCAAGGAAGCAATCTCTATAAACAGGGAGATTTAAAAGGAGCGGAGGCGGCTTTTCGGAAGGCAATTGAACTAGAACCCAATTTTGCACAAGCCTATATAGCCTTGGGAAATACTCTCGATGATCGAGGTAAACCACAAGAAGCGATCGCTCAATACAATAAAGCCATTAGTCTCGATCCTCAAGACTCTAGAGCATATTTTAATCTCGGTTTGACTTTAGCAAGACTGAATCAGTTAGAAGCTGCGATCGCCCAATATCAAAAAGCCATCAGCCTTGAACCCAAGTATGCTGAAGCTTACTATAACTTAGGAAATGCTCTCTACGCTCAAGGCAAGCTCACAGAAGCAGTCAGCGAATATACAGCAGCAATTCGCCTCAAACCAGATTATGCGCCGACTTACACCCGTTTAGGCAATGCTCTGTACGATCGAGGTGAGCTAGCAGAAGCAGTTACTCAGTATAAAAAATCTATTAGCTTCGATCCTAACTATGCAGACGCTTACTATTACTTAGGAAACGCCTTGTATGCTCAAGGAAAGCCAGCAGAAGCAATCGCCAACTATACCGAAGCCATTCGCCTCGCTCCGAAAAATCCAGCGGGTTATAATGCTTTGGGAAATACTCTGTACGCTCAAGGCAAGCTAGAAGAAGCGATCGCACATTACAAAAAAGCCATCAGCTTCGCTCCCAACTATGCAGACGCTCACTATAATTTAGCAAGTGCTTTTTACGCTCAAGGCAAGCTAACAGAAGCAATCGCTGGCTATACCGAAGTGATTCGCCTCGATCCCAAACACGCACAAGCTTACACAGGTTTAGGAAATGCAATGGACGATCGAGGTAAACCTCAAGAAGCGATCGCACATTACAAAAAAGCCATTAGCCTTGTACCCAACGATGCATTCACTTACTATAATTTGGGAATCACTTTGGGAAGAGAACAACAACCAAAAGAAGCGATCGTTAATCTCAAAAAAGCCAGAGAATTATTCCAAGCTGAGAAAAACAAGGAGATGGTTGAGCAAGTCGATCGGCTAATCCAAAAAATTAATACCCAAACGAATTGAATATTGGGCATGGGGCATGGGGCATGAAGAGCAGGGGAGCAGAGGAGAATAACTACTGACAAATGACAAATGACGGAGGCAAAGTCTACCTCGTAGGTGCTGGGCCTGGAGATGCGGCATACCTGATAGTAAAAGCTTACAATCTCTTAGCTGCTGCTCAGGTGTTAGTTTATGATGCTTTAGTAGATGGTCAATTATTGCAGTGCGTACCAGATGATTGCCTGAAGTTAGATGTCGGTAAACGCGGTGGCAAACCCAGTACAAGCCAAGCAGAGATTAACAAGTTACTAGTAAAGCACTGTCTGCAAGGAAAACAAGTTATACGCCTCAAGTCAGGTGATCCGTTGATTTTTGGGCGTTGTACTTCCGAAATTGAAGCCTTGAAAGCATCTGGTTGTGATTTTGAACTAGTACCAGGAATTTCCTCAGCCCTTGCAGCACCTTTGTTGGCAGGAATTCCCCTGACAGATCCGGTGTTAAGCCGCTGTTTTGCAGTGCTTACAGCTCATGAACCAGAGGTTTTAGACTGGGAGGCGCTGTCACGGTTAGATACACTGGTAATTTTGATGGGAGGGCAACATCTAGCAGAGATTATAGATCAACTGGTAAAACACGGGCGATCGCATTTAACACCCATTGCCATCATCCGTTGGGCAGGAACTCCAGATCAACAAATTTGGACGGCGCAACTGGGCAATATTCTGGAACAAACCGCCGGATTATCCCTTTCTCCAGCGGTAATTGTAATTGGCGAAGTTGTTGGGCTACGCAAGTACTTACAACCTGAGAGAATAGATTGTCAGGTTTCTACTACAGCCAAAACTTTTAGCCTTCCTGCTATGTCAAGCAATTTCCCCCGATCTCCCCTTACTGGTAAAATGATCTTGGTAACACGTTCAGTTGGCCAATCTAGTCAATTTAGCGATCGCCTCATTGCATCAGGTGCAACAGTCATCGAAATGCCTACCTTAGAAATCGGCCCGCCCTCCAGTTGGGAAGCTTTGGATAATGCGATCGCTCATTTATCTGACTTTGACTGGTTAATTTTCACTTCTACCAATGGCATAGACTACTTTTTTGAAAGGCTAACTACCCAAGGTAAAGATAGCCGTGCTTTAGCTGGCATCAAAATTGCCGTCGTTGGTGAGAAAACAGCCCAAAGTCTCAAACAACGCTCTCTGCAAGCAGATTTTATTCCCCCCAACTTTGTTGCCGATTCTTTAGTGGAAAATTTTCCAGATAAATTAGATGGTAAAAAGGTATTATTTCCCAGAGTTGAAAGCGGCGGCAGAGAAGTTTTAGTTAAGGAATTAACTCTCAAGGGAGCAAAGGTGATAGAAGTTGCGGCATATCAATCTTGTTGTCCTAGTAGTATTCCACCTGCGGCAAAGTTAGCTCTCCAAAACCGCAAAGTAGATGCAATCACCTTTGCCAGTTCTAAAACTGTACAATTTTTCTGTCAACTTACTAATAATATATTTTCCAACAACTCTGATGCTAGCCAATTATTAGAGGGAGTTTGTATTGCCTCGATCGGCCCCCAAACCTCCAAAACTTGCCATGATTTATTCGGACGTGTGGATGTAGAAGCCGAAGAATACACTTTAGATGGTTTAACCCAAGCACTGATCGCATGGGCGACAAATTCGTAGGTTAGGGAGCAGGGGGGCAGAGGGGCAGAGGAGAATGACAAATGACAAATGACAAATGACAAAACGTATAATCGGCTTAACTGGAGGTATTGCCACAGGCAAAACTACTGTCACCAATTATTTAGCTAGCACTTATAACCTGCCGATTTTGGATGCAGATATTTATGCTAGAGAGGCAGTATCTTTAGGTTCGCCTATTTTGGGTGCGATCGCTCAACGTTTTGGCGAACAAATTTTACTACCAGATGGCAGCCTCAACCGCCAAAAGCTAGGTGAAATTATCTTTAATCGTCAAGATGAACGCAACTGGATAGACAATTTGATTCATCCTGATGTGCGCGATCGCTTCCTCAAAGCCATTGCTCAGTCTTCGTCAAAAATACTGGTGTTAGTAGTACCTCTATTATTTGAAGCTGGGATGACTGATTTGGTAACAGAAATCTGGGTAGTGCGTTGTTCCCAAGAGCAACAACTACAAAGATTGATACAACGAAACCATTTAAATACAGAACAGGCACGAGTCAGGATTAACAGCCAGTTATCCATCGAAGAAAAAGCGGCTCATGCAGATGTTGTTTTAGATAACTCTTCTACCCTAGAAATACTACTGAAACAGGTAGATGCAGCTTTAGGAACTACAAATATTGATTAGAGTATATTGATATTAAAATATATATATGTATATATATTTATGACCTTTTCGAGATATAAAAAGCTTATTGCTTAATACTATATAGTTAAGCAAAAAACTCATATCTCACCAAACATTGTCCAACAGTTCGGTGATTTTACAGTTGAATGTGCGGTTAATAATACTGTAAATTTAGGTTAATGGACTTTTTAATTAATTATTAGTTCTATTTTTTAATTGTTTTTAAGTGCCTTCTCTTCAATCATAATAGGTATGAACTTAAGTTTTAGTTTTTTTAATAAATTAGCTTTGGTTATCTCTCCAGAAAAAGAATTAAAACAAAAGAATAAAATCCATGATTACAGACAACAACTTTGGGGAGGCGACTATATATTTGAGCGCCTTCATGAAGGAACAATTGGATATATGACTGGAGTAGGGAGAGGCGTTAAAGCCTGCGATCGCATTATTTTACGAGAAGGTTGTGAATCTTATCAATATCAAGTTGAAGAAATTGATTACTACTCCGATCCATCTGATATGTGGATAGCTTTACTTAAGCAAATACCGAATGACTAAATATTTAAGTTAACCAGTTGCTTCAATTCTAGAGTTCAATATAGTTCAGAATGAGCAACAAAATTCTGATGTAGAGACGCGATAAATCGCGTCTTGAAAGACCAATTATTTAAAGGATTCTCCTTCTCTTACTAAATAATAGTAAACGTAAGGTACATCATAGTCGTCTCCTAGCTTGTGATCAGGGGAGTGAGGTTTTTATACCTCACTCAATCTAGAACAGCTAAATCTATGTCAAATCAATCAAAAAATGAGCTATTAAAGTATTTCTTTCATAGGATAGCAAGTAAAGATGCAAAAGATTTGGGTTATCTTTATCAAGGTGCATCACTGAACCATCAACTGCTAAGTGGTGATGATCTATCCACCGCTCCTGTGAATCTAGTAAAAAACTGAAGTAGGGGCTGACATCTGGATGATTTTTAGTTAATTCTTCATAGCTTTGATAAAAAGGAGGTATCCCAATTCCCATCGGCATATATAAGCCTTTGGAATAATCTTTTACAGGCAATTGAGGAAGCGTTTTCAGATTAACGCCACTGATGAATAATCTATTTTTTTCACCAGTTTTGGTATCTGTGAATCCTAGCTCAATTTCCTGTAAATTTTGTTCAACACCAATTGGTTGAATGTTCCTTAAAATGGCTTTATCAAATTTGCCTATTCTCCAGTATTGATTTCCCCAAGGCTTATTTTGGTCGTAAAATCCTGGCGCTCGAAAACTTGCAAATTTAACTTCATTTTTAACGTCGTAAAAATCTCCCCATTTAGTGATATTGGTTGCTAGCGTAGTTCTAACTTTTCTACTTTGCTCTCCTGATACAATTATCCTCTCATCAAGAGGGAATTGAGTAGCAACTTCTTTTTGATTGATTACATTTCTAAGAAGATTAGTTTTTACTATTGTGCCACTTGGATCTTGCCAGTGTTCTAATTTCCACCAATGCTGCCAATATGAAATCTTATTAATTTTTTCAAAAATATTTTTGTAATGTCCAATCGGAAATGTAAACCAACTTTGATAATAAAGGGATTTGTTGTTATCCTCTTTAGTAAAAAGTAAAATTTCCCAAAATCCGGCATTTAAGCAATTATTAGCCACAGCGATCTCTACAATGTTTTGCTTTTCAAAACCATCTCCTCCAACAATTTCTATATTTTGCGAATTAGCAGCAAAACTGATCTGTTGTCTATTCCACTCCCTATCTGTAAAAGCAATTATTTCTAAACCTCGATCTTTTTTAACCCATTCTGGTGCTTTAGGAACTAATAGCTCTAAATCAACATTTTTTATAACTATTTTTGCCGTATTTTTGCCTGTTGGTTCTAGTACGAAATCAAAATGTGTATCATCTTTCTTAATAAGTGTTAATTTTCGATTAGAATATCTTTTAAAGTTTTTTCCTAATGGTGCGGGATTGGCTGGATAATCGACATTAGATAATTCTTGTAGTTTTATACTCATCTGATTATCAAGTTTATATCTTGATTGAAACCAGAAACCACCTAGTCCCAGCAAACCAAGGCAGAGAATAAAGGTACTAAATAAAATCTGTTTCTTCGTGACTCTGAAATTAGGCTTGCCAAATTGGGAAATACCTGCATTTTTTCCTTTCGCAGAGATGTTTTTCATCAGATAAATTTATTTTTATGAGAATGCTGATTAACAGCATAGCATTCTGCAAAATGGATGTCTTATTTATATTTTCAACGAAGTGTTAATAAAAAGTTATCTGCAAATCAAAGAGTTTAATACCAATTCTTGTAGATGCTGAATGTTACATCTCTGTTAGAAAATTGCTCCACTTGAAGAGACCAAAATAGAAGCAATTTTCCGCTACACTTAGCTTAAGTTTGAGTCAGGTCTAAGCCTCGACTTATCTATTTTTCCTTTATTGCGATGCTTGCAGCAAACCGCTAAAAGCCCCTATGCATAGGCACTTAAGAAATTACACTTTTCCATTTCACCAGAATTAGTCACAATAGAAAAAGTTTTATGCCTCAAAGCAAAACTTTTACCCAACAAAGTCGTTTACTTTCCTTAATTAGATAAAGTAGGACTAAGCTGTTGAAGAAACTCAATATTCAAATCTAGCTTTTCTCCTAACCATAAGGAATGAACTGCGTGGTCTGCCACAGCATTCCCTGTCTCAGGATGGACGAGAATATCTAATCCCTCACGATTGAGCATTAACCAAGGAACAACTTTATCAAACTGATTCGGTAAGAAAGCAACTTGATACATCGCTTTTGGATGGGGGCCGATGGGCTTGTCAAACCAGCGTCCGAGTTGCACGTCAAACCTAGCGCCTAATCCTTCACGTACACGCGCAGCGACATCCCGACTCGCAGGATCGAAGTAAACATGAGCATGAAAACCAGTGATCTCGATAGTATCTTCTTCCATAGATCCACTTTTCGCTCTCAACTCTAATTTTGGGTAGCGGGCTTTTTATTTCTTACTAAAAAAGCGATGTCTACGACGGGCTACGCCTACGTTTTAATTTTAGCCCAATACAGTGTAGCTAAGGATCGTTTGTGGAGATTGAATTTACAGAGATTGTCGATTGAGATAATTAACTTTTGTGGGGTAGACAGCATACTGAGCGTTATCGTTAGCGCAGCCTCTCGCAGAGAAGTAGGACTCACGCCGAATTCTTACCCACCCTAATTATGCAAGTTACAGCTATTTTCAGGTAAATAGACCACGCGATAGAGGCGCAAGGCCTTGCGCCCCTACGACAGGTGTGGTTCAAATACATGAAAACTGCTGTAAATGTGGAATAGCTTAGTAGTTAGTTAACGCTGAAAGCGCTTGTAGTTTCTTTGACAACTTCATCTATTTTAGGAGTAACTGAAAGATGCACAACATGCACTGAACAAGGAGCATGGTGAAGAACATAGTTACTCACACTACCGAGAAATAGTTCCATCAGCCGAGAATGACCTCGACGCCCCATAACAATTAGGTCAGCGTCACAACTATGGGCTAAATCACAAATAATGCGACCAGGATTACCAACATTTTGTGTAAATTCCGTAGTCACACCTGCTGTGTTTGCTTGGACACAGAAAGATTGCAACATCTGGATTCCTAGATTTTTAAAGGTATCCCACTGTTGTTGGTATAACTCAAAACTTTGACTGGTCAATCCTGGATAGTAGTCCATATTAGACAGCATAGGAGCATAAGGACTACCCTCTTCTTCGGAAGATAGGACATGAAGTAGCATTAAGCTAGCTTGTGTTAACTTTGCTAAATCCAACGCTTCCTCAAAAACCTGTTGCCCTATTTCCGAGCGATCTAATGCAACTAGAATCTTTTTAAACATCATAATAGACCTCCGATTTCATTGGTAATTGGTCTTTACGGTTTCAGGTTTCCAGATGCTGGATTGTCAAACATGACTAATCCCTCAACTATGTTTAACTACTTTTGAATTTTAAATCTCTTAAAGGTTTTCGCCCTATATTTATATTTATAGCAGAACAATTTGAGGAACTTGTGAGGAAAGCTAGCATTTATCTTTGAGCATCAGGGAGCATCCCATTTTGGAAGAAATATCTTTAGACCCTTAGCCTAAATCCTTCTCTCAAAGTTGCTATGCATTAGTCACATTTTTCTTAAGATTTCTATAAATAAGTCAGGAACAGGATTGTAGAACAAAGCGATATGTGGATATTTGACAAAAGCAGAAGAATGTAAATGACGAAAATTTTCTAGGCGATCGCTAACTACAAACTGGATAATTTGAGTGGATACCTATCAATGCTTTTGCTCTTGTTTTAAGTAAGTTATATTTTTGTTGAGAAATATCCGGGTAATGGATAGCCTAAAAGGAGAGAAGTCAATATATTGCATACAACCGAAAAGGCTAAAGCATTAAACAATCCGGTTGACAATTGTCCACACTTCTCCATCAGAGCGGACATAGGGAACGGAGATTGTCTTAAAGCCAGTAATAAAGGGCTTGTAATAAATCTGCCAATACATTGGACTCAATTGATTGGCACAAGCCTTAAGAAAACGGACTTCTGCGGCCAGTTCACTTGCTAGTTGATTAATGCGTTCAGCATGAACCTGAGCCACTTCTTTCGCTTCCTCTAGCTGCTGCTGTTGGATAAGTTGTTTGGATTCACCTTGCCAACGCACTAACTTCCCTTGTTTTTGTTTGATCTGGCCTTCCAAGGCGGCGATCGCTGCATCTATGCCTTGGAGTTCAACTGATAATTGGGCATTTTCTCTGGCTTGACGGCGGTAAGCTTCCACCATCGCCTGGGGTGAATCATTCTCGCCACAGATGACATTATTTTTTATAGTGAGTGCAGCGCGTTCTTCTAAAAGAGCCTGAATTTGAGAGTTAAATGCGGCTATTTCAGCCTGAGTTTGCTCCATAAATCGAGTTTTAAATGCTGAGTAAAATATTAAAAGCTTTTTGCGCCTTGGGTATCGAGAGAAAGCGATCGCACCTCGGCTGTAATTCCTTCTTCTTGCCAAGCAGCTAACATCGCCGCCTCCACAGCCTTTGAGTATAACTGATCTGCCAAAGCTAACAGTGTCGGCCCCGCACCACTAATCACCATACCATAAGCACCAGCACTAACAACTGCGATGTTGAGAGCATCATAACCAGGAATCAAAGCTTTACGATAGGGCTGATGCAATCTATCTTGCAAAGCTGTCTTTAACCATTGTCCGTTACCAGTTTCCAAGCCACGCAACAATAATCCCAAATGGGCTGTATTGAAAATCGCATCCGCACGACTCACTTCAGTTGGCAGAACGCCCCGCGCCTCGGAAGTGGAAAGTTCAAAATTAGGAATAGCTACAACTGGTACAACATCTTTATGCCAGGGAACATCACAAATTTCCCAACCTGCGCCACTAGTAGCAGCAAGACGACATCCTCCCAACAAAGCTGGAACTACATTATCAGGATGTCCTTCCATTGCGATCGCTAACTCCATCACCTGCGATTGACTCATAGGCGTACCTTCAAGTTGATTAGCCGCAACTAACCCACCAACAATTGCTGTCGCCGAACTACCCAAACCCCGCGCCAACGGGACACCTAACTTAATCTCTATTTTTACAGTTGGCGGTGTCTGCTCTATATGTTGATAGAACTTGACAAACGCTTGGTAAAGGAGATTGCTCTCATCAGTTTGGACTCGTTCAACTTCTGTACCAGTGACATGAATAGTTAGCCCACCCTCTTCTTGGCGAGTGAACTTGAACTCGTTGTACAGTTTTAAAGCTGCACCGATGCAATCAAAACCTGGCCCCAAATTCGCAGTTGTGGCGGGAACAGTAACAGTAATGGTAGAAACAACAGACATGGGTAAAACTCAGTAATCATCAACTAGCATCCCATGTATTGGTAGCAGTTTGGGGCGAGTTTTTAAGCGTTACTGGGGATACTTTGATTTACTTTTCCTTAATCTATCCTCCGAACCTTGAGTTTCAGTGCTTGTGGCTCTAGCAAAATTCTACTATGGGAATTTAAATGCTTGGATTATGCGATCACTCCACTCAATCTACAAATGTCAGTCTCAAAAGGAATTTAATATACATAAAAATTAAGTTAATTTCCTGAAACACAACGTTTATTGGAGTTTAATATTGAGTAAGTCTTGGAAAGCACGAATGCAACTTTCCTATAAAATTAATTATAAATATTAGACTGTTAAATTTACTTTTTTTTTAGCAACTTTTTTTCGTAACTCTAATTAGAAAACGTAGAGCTTCATTTACTGCTTGAGCATTGGGAAATATTTCTGCAACATCTTCTTCTAAATTAACTATCAAACCTTCATAAATTTTGCCATCATGTTCAAATTTTCCCATACCGTTACTTTCAACAAATTGATAAGACTGAGTTTGAGTTTCAGATACAGGCTTTTTAGAAGATGAATCATTTAATTTTTTAGCGAGGGATTCCCAACTAGTTGCTTTCAGCTTAAAGTAATCTTTTGCTTCACGTAATGTTTTAAACTGTTGCTTTAAAATATCAACCGTATGAATCTCCTTTTGATACGTCTGAGTTTGTTTATTAAGGTCTTCCTCAACCATATCAACTACCTCATTAATGAGTCGGTCATGATTTTCGGAAATTTGAGCCGCAGCCCCCAAAATACGAGAGGTGGCTTTGATCTGCACCTCATTTTCTTGTTTAAGTCTATCGGCAATATTACGAATTTGCTCCCCTAACTTAGTTTTACTTTGATTTCCTATGTTTGATGCTGATTTTTTGCTCATAAAGATGCTTGTTTATTCCGAAAGTATCTCTTTAATAGCAAGCCAGATGCGTTTAAACTTTTGTACCAGACCGAGAGGATTACCTGTTGTTTCCTCTTCCACCGAATCTACTAGAGATTGAATACGATCCATGCGTTTTGCTACAACGTAGAGGTTATTTATAGCATCATCCTTACTTGCGAAGGATTCACGCAGCAGAACGACCATCTCCGCAATTTCCCGTTTTAGCTTTTCGTTCTCGCCTTTACGACGAGTTTCCCATCCCTTAATACCAGCCTTGGAACGTCGCTCAAATTTAAGTTGTGTTTGTGCCTCATTATATAGAGTTAAATAGTTATCTCGCTCAGACTTCATTTCTTCATATTGGGCAAGTAATTCAGCTGCTCTTGCTTTTTCTTCATTGTAACGATGTAGAGCTTGCTGATAATTTTTTTTCTCATCAAGATATATCTGGTAATTATGTGCTACACGTTCTTTTAATTCGTTAACCTCAACTTGGTAAGTTTGGATATCTTGCTGAACTTGAGTTAGTTGGGATGTAGCTTCCTGATTTTCCTTCGCACGTTGTTGCCATTCATCACGTTGGGCAATTAATTCAACTGCTTTCGTTTTTGCTTCATTGTAACGATTTAAAGCCTGCTGATAATTTTCTTGTTCATCAAGATAAATTAAATAATTGTTTGCTATGCGTTCTTTTAATTCGTTAATCTCAACTTGATAAGTGTGGATATTTTGCTGAACTTGAGTTAGTTGTGATGCAGCTTCCTGATTTTCTTTCGCACGTTGTTGCCATTCATCACGTTGGGCAATTAATTCAATTGCTCTAGTTTTTTCTCCGTTGTAGAGGCATAAAACCTGCTGATAATTTTTTTGTTCATTCAAATATATCTGTTTTAACTCGTTAACTTCAACTTGGTAAGTTTGGATATCTTGCTGAACTTGAGTTAGTTGAGATGCTGCATTCTGATTTTCTTTTGCACGTTGCTCCCATCGAAGTGCATCGGCACGAGCATTCTTCCATTTATCTTGAAGCTCATGATAAGAAAGTGGTTCTTTCGCAGGTGGGTTAGGATTATTGATAGGACGATTTCTGCGACGATCATTATCTGCGTCTCGCATAGTTATAATAAATGTTATAAATATTACTTTAATCCCTATGTTAATACAATTTTTTTTAATTGAAAATCTACTCTGTAAAAGTTTTATTTTGTCAATACCAGTTTTCTAAGTTGATTTATGCCACCAAACTGATCTTTTATCATCCCGTGTGATCGCACAATTCTAGTATAAAAGTGATCGCCTCAACATTAAAAGCGATCACTTTTTTCCCTAACTTACTTCAAAGTTCCCAAAACTGGCGCTACCTCAACCTCGGAAATTTGCGGAACTAAGAGTCCCTTAGCATAAATCTGGGGATTGCTTTGCGAGACTATGGCATAAGACTGGCGAAGATTAGCATTGACTGCAACGGTCTTCACATCGTACATCTGCATCGCCATCTTGGGATAGAAACCAATACCAATAATCATCAGCAGAAAACAGGCAGCGATAAACACCTCACGGGGTCTAGCATCTTCGTACACTGCATCTTCTGGGACGAGACAATCTGTACCAAAACAAACTGTTCCGTCATCTTCTTGATTTTCCAAGCCTGAATTATTAATGTCGCATAGCAGTGCTGCGTCTTTACCATAAAATACCTCTCGCAGCATGGAAAGTAGATAAATCGGTGTAAGAATAACTCCAACTGCGGCGAGAAAAACTGTTACGGTACAGAAAGTCGAACTATAAACGTCACTGCTTGTCATCCCAACAAATACGGAGAGTTCGCCAGCAAAGCCGCTCATTCCGGGAAGTGCTAGGGATGCCATTGCTCCGATTGTAAACAAGGCAAAGACTTTGGGCATGGCTTGACCAACACCGCCCATATCTTTCATTACCATTGTGTGGGTGCGATCGTAAGTAACACCTGCTAAGAAGAACAGCACCGATGCAATTAAACCATGCGAAATCATCTGTAACATCGCGCCGTTGATTCCCAAATCAGTGAAGGACGCAATCCCCAGCAGTACAAACCCCATGTGAGAAATCGACGAATAAGCCAAACGCCGCTTCATATTGGTCTGACCAAAGGAGTTCAATGCACCATAGATAATGTTGACAACACCGAGAATGGCTAGAACCGGCGCAAAATAAATGTGTGCATCGGGAAGCAACTCAAGATTCAGGCGAATCAGTCCATATCCGCCCATCTTCAGCAACACACCAGCTAATATCATCGATACAGGAGAGGATGCTTCGCCGTGAGCATCAGGCAACCAAGTATGCATCGGGAAAACAGCAAGCTTGACACCAAATGCAATCAACAATCCTGCATAAAGTAGCAGTTGTAGACTAAGGGGATATTCCTTGCTGGCGAGGGCGGTGATGTCAAATGTCATATCACCGCCGCCGTATAGCCCCATTGCCAGGGCTGCCACTAAAATAAATATAGAAGCTGCTGCGGTATACAACAAAAATTTCGTAGCTGCATAACGACGCCTTTGCCCACCCCAAATGCAGATTAGTAGATAGACGGGAATCAACTCTACTTCCCACATAATGAAAAATAGCAGCAAGTCTTTGGCAACAAACACCCCTACCTGTGCCGAATACAGCACCAGCATTAAAAAATAGAAGAGGCGAGGTCGGTGATCGACTTGCCAAGCTGAAAATATCGAGAGTGTGGTGACAAATCCGGCTAAAAGCACAAGTGGCGCTGAAAGTCCATCGACTGATACCGCCCAGTTAAAACCTAACTGAGGCACCCAGGCATAATTTTCTACCATTTGAAAACTAGCACTGCTGGCATCGTAATGCTTCCAAAAGGCATAGCACATCAAGGCAAAATCTGCAATACCTACACCCAGTGCATACCACCGCACGCGCTTACCATCTTTATCAGGCAACACAGGGATGAGCAGGGAAGCAACAAGTGGCAGTAAGACAATCGCGGTAAGCCAGGGAAATTGATCCGCTATCATGTATGTATATAAAAATACTTATTTAGTCAATTATGTCATTCTACTAAACTTTGTAACAATTTCTTCATAAATCTTTGTCCCAGTTAATTGCTTTAACCGAAAAACAATTGACTGGAGACTGGGAAAGAAATATTTTTATTTGTTAAGTGTTCTTGTCTACGCAGTTGATGGTAGCTATTTACTTACTCACGGTACTAATCCCGCCCGCAAAGCACGGACAGCAGCTTGTGTTCGGTCAGCGACACAGAGTTTATTGAGAATACCTCGAACATGAGTTTTGACAGTACCGACTGTTAAATAGAGCCTTTTAGCAATTTCTGCATTGTCACAGCCAGCAACAATCAACTCTAAAACATCCATCTCTCTATGAGTTAAAGGATAGCTGACTATACTTTTCTCTGTATCTGGGTCAATACCTTCAATTAAGACTCTTTTTCCAGATGCGCCTCTGCTGCCATCGGGGAAATCTTGACGTATTTGTTGTAGTACAAGGTCTGCGATCGCTGGATCGATCCATGAGCTACCTGCATAAGTCGTTTGCACAGCTTCTACTAGTTTCTCAGTTTCTATATCCTTCATGCAATAGGAATCTGCACCTGCTGCAAATGCTGCTAAAACTGCTTGTTCGCTATTTTGCATCGTTAAAATTAGCAGCTTTGTTGTGTAGTCCTCATTCTCTGCCTGATATTGCCTAAATGTGCGTGTTAGCTCAATACCATCCATGTCAGGCAAACCAATGTCAATAGTAGCAACATCCGGCTTGAGAGTTTTCAGAAGCTTGAGTCCGTCGGCTGCATTGGCTGCTTCACCAACAATGTTGAACTCTGGCTGGGTTTGTAAGGCAGACCGCAAGCCGATTCTTGTCAGGTTGTGATCTTCAATCACAAGGATCTTGATTTCACTCATAGTTGCTTAACTTTACTATTATTTATCTAAAGTACAGATTAAAATAATCTCGTTCTTCTATTCGGGATCTTATACAAAAAGCAATGAGTTTGGTATTATTTCCTGAACTTCATCTACCATTAGACATAAATAACCTTATCTCGTAAGCTTTTCTAAGGCAAGAGTTTCGATATGACAACATAATTCAATCAGAAAATATAAATATTTTTATAGATTAACTTAACGATCGATGTTTTATGATATACAATCTTTAATTAAAAATCTGGTAGCAAGCAAAAATAGGTGACTATTAAGTAGTTACCTTTGATTTGAGTAGGATTATGCATCGAAAAATGACTAAAGTAACTCACTATAACACCCAGGCACTGATATTAATTGGATAATTCAGGCGGATAAGATACTTGTAAAGAAATATTCTATTTAAAATAAATAGCACATAAAATACAGGAAAAAGCAGTTTAATTACGTAGAAAAAAGGTATTTAACTCAGGAAACTCTAAAAGAAAATGTTAATCCTTAATAATCTCAGGGCTAGTGAAGTAAGCTATTACTAGATTTGCTCGGGATAGCCAAGCACTTCTTTTTTTATTTAGCCATGTCTTTACCTAAAACTGTCAAAAAAGATAAAATTCTCGTTGTCGATGATGTTTTTGACAATCTACTTGTCTTAGAAGCAGTCCTAGAAGATGAGGACTATGAAATTAGCTTGGTAGAAGATAGTAAGATTGCTCTGGCTATGGTTGAGGAGTCACCGCCAGACATAATTCTCTTAGATGTGATGATGCCGGAGCTAGATGGTTATGAATTTACTCGGCGTATCCGACAGAATCAGGCGTTGCCATTTATCCCGATTCTGCTGCTCACGGCTCACTATGAGTCTAGCGTTGTTGAAGGACTCGACGCTGGTGCAGATGACTTCATTCGCAAACCATTCGATCCTGATGAACTACATGCAAGGGTGCGATCGCTCCTGCGCCTCAAGCATAGTATCGACGAACGAGATCAGATGGCGAACCTTCGAGCAGATTTTGTCTCGCGTTTTACTCACGATTTACGCATACCGCTAGTAGCCTCCAACCGCGTATTAAAATTATTGCTGGAAGGGAGGTTTTGCGATGTTTCACCACAATTACAAGAGATAATTGATACCATGATTGGCAGCAATCAAGACCTGCTGGAAATGGTAAATACCTTGTTAGAAGTTTATCGTCATGAAGCGGGCTGTAAAACCTTAAAAATTTCTCCCTGCAATATTCAGGAATTAGTTAGTGAAGTTTCCCAAGAATTAACTCCTTTAGCTGAAGAAAAAGGATTAACTGTAAATATTGATCGAAGTGAAGTTGCAAGCATAATTATGGGCGATCGCTTAGAACTGCGGCGAGTTTTGACAAATCTTATCGGCAATGCCATCAAGTTTACAGACAAAGGTTCTGTAAATATTCACTGCTATCTGACTCCGGTAGCTGTAAATATTGATATCCAAGATACAGGACCAGGAATTTCTAAACCAGATCAGGCAATATTATTCGAGCGATTTCGTCAAGGGAAACACCAACGTTCTGGTAGTGGCTTGGGACTATATTTATCTCGCTGCATTATTGAAGCACATCAAGGCACAATCGATGTGAAATCTGAACCAGGACAGGGTAGTACATTTACTATACGTCTACCTGTGGCTGGCAAAAACTAAAAGTAGGGAGCATCTCACCTTTGCAAATATACCAGGCGATTAGAAATCGCAGCTACACAAACGAAGTCCGCCTACGCGGACTCGAAGAATTTGAAACCCACGCAGGTGGGTTTTGTTTGTATAGCCAAGCCAGTGCGGTCTTCTCCCAAGGGGAGACGCCAAGGCGATGGGGGTTTCCCCCATGAGCAACTGGCGCGCGACTTCCATTCGCCAGGGCAGGCGTGTTTATTACTTCTTCTTTCTTTCTTTATTTTTTTTGTGTCTTTTACGTCCTTCTCTACGAGACGTTACGCGTAGCTTGCTTCTCCGTAGGAGTATGCGGTTCGTTTTTCTTTCTTGTACTTTAGCTCTAATATGATTTAGCGCATTTTCATACACAAGCCTACAGAAGCTGTTTACGGACGCGATCGCTTCCGTTATGGATGGAAGAAACAAGTCAAATTCTCTTCCCTTCTGCCTCCTGCCTTGTTTCTTGAAAGTGGTACAATAATTGTGATTACTCAATCGTACATAAACTTTGGACTTCCCGCAGCACAAAGCTACTAGATATACAAAAACTTTCCATAACACCAAATACAAAGTTATAAAATATACTTTAAAAAGTTAATTTATATTGCTAATAATCCAAATATATGATGTTGGCTGAAGATGCTTGAAATAAATCATTAACATTTAAAAATAGCCAAAATAGTTCACTTAGTTTCTAAGTAGTTCCAAAACTGTATGTTGCAATAATGTCAACTTGAAGAATTATTATTTGATGTGTGTAAGCTCCTATGGTCAAGCGATCGTTCCAGGGATCACTCACCGGGATTGAACAAGCTAAAAAAGCGTTCGCTCATAAGGGGTGGACACAAGAAAATTTGGCTTTTGAAGTTAACTTAAAGACTCGCCAACCAATTTGGCGGTTTTTTAGTGGGCGTCCTGTTGAGCGTCATATCTTTATAGAAATTTGTTCTGTATTGTCGTTGAATTGGCGGGAGATTGCGGCTAATCCTCCAGAAGAATTCCCTGAATCAAAAGAACTTGGTGCTGCGGAATTTTTGGATATTGATGCTCTAGTACAACAAGTGCGATCGCAACGCTTTGACAAAATTCAAGACCAGTGCGGCACTTTGCAGTTATTAGATGTTACTCGCCCGGTTAGAATCGACGACATTTACATCGATGTCAACATTTTGGAGGAGATTGCGAGCCTTCAGTGGTTAGAGTTTGCTGATTTGCAAAACTTTACATCACAAGAATTTGATCGCTTTGGTTTAGGTGAAGTATCCCAGACACAAATGGCGGGGATCACGGCAGTTCAAACTTACTCAAAGCTGCGGGTGTTGGGTAAACCGGGAGCAGGTAAAACCACTTTTTTACAACATCTGGCGATTCAATGCAACCGAGGGAGATTTGCTGCAAATCGGGTTCCTATTTTTGTCACCTTAAGAGATTTTGCCGACGAATCTAAAGAAGCAGGAGAGTTCTATTTACTCAACTATATTTGCAAAGAATTCTTCACCTGTGGAATTTCAGATCCATCTGTGCTGGAAACTTTGTTGTTGGAGGGCAGAGTATTGCTGTTGCTGGATGGATTAGATGAAGTACTCCATCAACAGAGCATTAGTGTCGTCAATGAGATTCGCAGACTATCTGAAAAGTATCAAAAGAATATGTTTGTCGTCACCTGCCGCACAGCAGCTAAAGCTTTCAACCTCAGACGCTTTACAGATGTTGAAATTGCCCCTTTTAGTCAAGATCAAATTGTTGCTTTTGCTCAGAAGTGGTTTACAGCAGTTACGAAAACGAACATCCAAAATAAACAAGAACAGGCATTTGAGTTTATTGAGAAACTAGATTTGCCCGAAAATTTACAATTTCAAAGACTTGCTGTTACTCCCTTGTTTTTGCATCTCGCCTGCTGGGTTTTTCATCACCAGAACAAATTTCCAACCCAAAAAGCTGCGTTTTATAAGCAGTGTTTAGACCTGCTCCTGGGCAAATGGGACGAAACTAAAGCAATTGAGCGGGATGAAGTGTATGAAGGTTTTTCATTACCACAAAAACTTAAGTTGCTGAGTCAGGTTGCTAGCGCGACATTTGAGCAGGGTAATTACTTTTTTGAACAACGCATTGTTGAGCAATACATTAGCGATTATATCAGTGATTTGCCGAATGCTTCCACAGAACCAGAGGAATTGGAATTAGATAGTGAAGGGGTACTTCAGGCGATAGAGTTGCAACATGGATTACTAGCAGAACGAGTGCGGGGGATTTTCTCTTTCTCTTATTTGACGTTTCAAGAATACCTGACTGCTCGAAAAATTGTTGCCAGTTATAATTTACAAGCATTAAAACAACCGTTAGAACGTCTGGTGACTCATATTACTGAACCGAGGTGGCGTGAAATCTTTTTGTTAACGGTTGCTATGCTACGGAATGCAGATTTTTTCGTGCAGTTGATGAAGCAAGAAGTTGATGCGCTAGCGGCTCAAGATCCATCTTTGCAACAATTTTTAACTTGGGCAAGTCAAAAGTCTCTTGCTGCTCCTAAGTCTGCTGCAATTCGGGCGTTTTATCTTGCCCTGGCTAGGACTCCTCACCTTACCCCGTACTTTGCCCTGGTCTGCATCTTCGAGCGAGATATTTTTTTGAATGCGGCATTAGATAACCTAGTAATGGAATGCGAATCTAATTTTGCCGATGTCTATGAGTGCAACGATGCTCTGAGTAGTGCTTTAGTAATTGTTCAAGATGCTGGCTTACATCAAGCTTTACAAGAACTTAAAGACCTACTGCCCAATCCAGAACAAAGTAGAGAAAAGATTCAGACATGGTGGCAAACAAGTTATTCTGCTTGGATGAAACAGTTAAAAACTGCGATCGCGAAGTATCGAAACATTCAGCATCACTGGCATTTCAGCCCACAGCAACAACAAGTATTACAACAATATTACGATGCCAATCAGTTGCTTATCGATTGCCTTAATAGCAACTGTGAAATCACAGACGTTGTGCGGCAGGAGATTGAAGCTAGTTTGTTGTTGCCGATAAAAGAACTCTCTAAGTGGGAATGGCAGGGGGCAAGGGGCAGGGGGCAGGGAGCAGGGGGAGTGAGGGAGATGAGGGGACAAGAGGGTAAACAAAACTCCTAACTCCTAACTCAGCACTCAGCACTCCTAATGCCTAATGCCCAATGCCCTTTCTATTTCGCTGTAATTTTGACTCTAGCTACAGAGATTTCTGGTGGTTCAATGAGAACTTGGACAGGTGTAGATGAGCCTTTCAACCACAGCAGCACTGCGGGAGTGACACCCAGTAATAAGCCTAACAACACGGGTACAAAGAATCCAGCTGTTAAGCTCATGACTGTAGCGAAACCAAAGTTACTTAAATAAACTGCAAAAGGTATATTAAGTTGCGATCGCTCCCAGTTAATTGGATTATTTCTCCACAACAGTGCAGTCACACTCATAAATATTGAGCTAGTACCCAGCCACCCCGCAAAATTTTGGTAAGGCATTCCAAAGAAGGAGCCTGGTTGTTGCCAATACCAAAAGGGCAGGGAAGTTTGACTCATTGCGGGATCGAGAACAAAATCCCAGGAGGTTAGTAACAAAGCACCCAAAGCGATCGCACTTATATGACGCCACAAGTTGGGTTTTTTGTCCACTTCTAAACCTGCACGTGCCAGTAGGTAAGAAACAAATCCCAAATAAAACCACGACAAGGGAATTGTAAATGGGACTAAACCCGCAATCTTATAACCTAAACCGCTTAGGTAACTATAATGGCCAAATGGAAAACCAGTACTGGTTCCTAGTAATTCACTTCCTAGAGAAATAAATACAGATGGCAACAGAAATGCCAAAGCGCGACTTAAACCCAAAGTCCGCGTGGCATACAAAAAAACACCTGCCGCGCCTAAAATCATATAAACTACACCGCCTCCTGCCATACTCCATTGCATAGCAGTTTGTCCAACCTCAGATAAGTCGAAAATTACTTGGGCATTAGGTACAACCAGTAATATCCCTACCAATCCAAATATCATTGACACGATATGACCAATAAGGCTTATGCGTTCAGCAATAACAAGTTGTCTCATGATAATTCCTTAACAAGATATGACACGCAGCGACTCTACTGTTAAAAGTTTCAAAAGTTTAAGAACATATTTAGGGGTTGCTGAAAAAGTAATAAAAAAGCAAGATCAGGATTGTTAATGCGTTGGCTGACATTGTTAATGCGTCATCTGACATTGTTAATGCGTCATCTGACATTGTTAATGCGTTGGCTTGCATTGTTAATGCGTCGGCTGACATTGTTAATGCATCGGCTTGCATTGTTAATGCGTTGGCTTGCATTGTTAATGCGTTAGCTTTTACGCAAAACTCTACTATAGGACTCCTATCTGATTTTTGAACAAGACTCAGTACGGATCTATGCCTTCTTTCCTGTTCCCTATTCCCTATTCCCTATTCCCTATTCCCTATTCCCTGTTCCCTGCCCACGCAAGTAAATTCAGGAATCAAACCGGATTCCTATAAGTCAGCCAACGGATGAGAGCAATACTAGGTTGTAGCCTTGTTAAAAGCCTGATTATGTCCTCCGCAAATCTGCCTCGGTGAGGAGTATCATCGTTTCTGCACCAACTCTGCCAAAGTCAGGCTCTAGCCCTAATGCCATCTCAATGAGATACGTCCATGTGCCAGATTCAGGAGTGTAGCTGCGTACAATCCCTTCTCCACCAACAAAGCTTACCCATTGAGTATTGCGAAACTTAGGCAGCTTCATGAAGGTTGCAGTCATGCTTTTGATTCCTCAATTCATAGTTGATACTTTCTGTTTTAATAGAATAAATTAAATATGTTTTGTATCTTTTTAAGTAAAGATGTTAAACATCATCTATAACTTAAGAATGTTTTAGATGCAGATTAAACAATTTATACGTAATTCAAACGTTTATCAAAAAAGAATTCCAAAGTCATATTATGTCCGCATAATTAGTTATGCTAACCACAGTCATTACACCCCTCCCCGATGCTTCGGGGCTACGGTGTACACGCAAGTATTCTAGAGTTGCGCCACAGCCTTTTTATCCCCCCAACCCCCCTTAAAAAGGGGGGCAAAAAGCTCTCAAAGTCCCCCTTTCTAAGGGGGATTTAGGGGGATCTACGACGATTTTGGTTTTCTAGAAAGATGTGTGTACACCGTAGCTTTGGCGGGGTGGGGTTCTTCGGGTTGAATAAGCAATCAAGCTGACATGATATCATACCAATTCTGTATCCCAACCTACAATTTTTCACAAAGCCAAGCGTATTGATATATAGCACAATACGCTTGGGTTAAGGGCTATTGGTGTAAATAATTGGTCTTTCAAGATGCGATTTATCGCGTCTCTACATGAGGGTTTTGTTGCTCATTCTGAACTGTATTGATATATAGCAGTCCTAAATAATTTGTGAACAATTAGATCCCCGACTTCTTTGAGAAGTCGGGGATTTGGACACCGTGCATTTTCACAAATCAAATACAGTACTTTCAATTACGAATTACGAATTATCTGTGACTCGTCCAGCCAAATTTGTAATCATCAATACCAATTGAGTAAGGTCAATCGGTTTAGCTAGATGCATTTGGAAACCAGCATCAATTGCCTTTTGCCGCTCTTGTTCGGTGGCATAGGCAGTGATTGCTGCTGCTGGAATTTGTCCCCCAACTTCAGCTTCAAGCGCTCTCACCTGACGAATCAGGGAGAAACCATCTTCCTCTGGCATCCCAATATCTGCTAGAAGCACATCATATTTGCCAGGAGATTCAGTTAAAGCAGCGATCGCTTCCCTTGCCGATGTCACAATCACTACTTCAGCCCTGAAATTTTCTAATATCGACTTGATTAAGTCGCGGCTATCCACTTGATCGTCTACAGCCAAGATGCATAATCCTTCAAGGCTCAAGGGTGGATTTTTACCATTTAATGTGTGCTGAGTCTCTGACAAAATGATCGGCTCTAAATAAGTTGACGGTGTAATCTCCATCGGCATTGAGCGCAGAGGCAGCCTGACAACGATCGTGGTTCCTTTTCCCTCGCCTGGACTTTGCGCTTGAACTGTTCCGCCGTGAAGTTCTACAAGATGACGGACGATTGACAAGCCTAATCCAAGTCCCTGAGTTGTTTTGCTGCTGCTGGAATCTCCTTGGCGGAAGCGCTCAAAAATATATGGCAGCAAGTCTGCCGAGATGCCAATTCCTGTGTCGCTGACTCGAATTTCAGCATGAGTATATACAGCTTCGAGCATAATTCCCACTCGTCCATTGGGTGGAGTGAACTTAATCGCGTTAGAAAGTAAATTCCACAGAACTTGCTGTAAGCGATCAAAATCTCCGACAACTGTCGCCGAGTTCAAGTCTGAAACAATTTGAATGCTTTTCGCCTCTGCGGACAATTGGACAGACTCAATGGCGGCATCCACTACTGAAACTAGATCGATTAGACGAGTGTTTAAATGAAGCTTTCCACTCGTAATCCGTGAGACATCCAGCATATCATCGATTAACTGAGCTTGCACCTTAGCACTCCGCTCCACCACTTCCCAGGCACGAGTGACTGCTGAAGAATCTAAATCGCGGTTACGGAAAAGTTGCGCCCAGCCCAGTATAATATTGAGCGGGTTACGAAGTTCATGGGAGAGGTTCGACAGGAATTCATCTTTGGCTCGGTTGGCAATTTCCGCCTGTTGACGGGCTGACCGCTCCTGTGCTAAAAGCTTAGATCGCTCTAACTCAAACTGTTTGCGATCGCTAATATCTTCAATCGCCAGCAAAATCATTTGAGCCTCTCCCTGTTGAACAATTTTCCAACCATTGAGCAGCATGGTTTTCTGCCCAATCTGCTCAAAACGATGCTCTATCTCCAAGTTTTGAATACTGGTATCGTTGGCGAGAATGTCTTCTAAGAGCGATCGCAGTCCGGGCAGGTTCCATTGACCGTTCCCTAGTTCAAAAATCAGAGATTGGGCTGTCTCTGATGGTGAAACCTGAAATGTTTCATAAAACGAGCGATTGGCTTTGTTCACCCGGAAATCAGAATCAAGCACGATTAACGGCACTTGTACCGTCTCCACAATCGCTTCAGCGTAATTTCTGGCTTGTTCTAACGTTGCGGCACTGCGTTTAAGAACATCAATATCTATTAACACCAACACTACACCGTCAATCTGGTTTTCTGTGGTGCGATAAGGACGGATGCGGAGATTGTACCAATGCCCCCCCAAAGTTTGAACTTCTAATTCTTTGATGCTGAGTGTGTCAAGTACCTCCAAAATTAGAGTTTCTAACTCAGGAACATCGAGATTTGCTCTGATATCGCTCAAAGGTCGTCCAGCATCGGCGGGAATTAAATTGAAAAGTCGCTGTGCCATTGGCGTAAAACGTCGAACGCGTAAGTCCGAAGTCAATATCAAAATGGGAATATTAATACTGGCAAGTAAATTCGTGAGATCGTTGTTAACTTGGTGTAATTCCAGATTTCGACTACGAAGTTCTTCATTAGTGGTGTTGAGTTCTTCGTTGGTTGCTTGAATCTCTTCTTTGGCAGTTTCTAGCTCCTCATTGGTGCTTTGCAACTCTTCATTACTCGACAGGATTTCTTCATTAGCAACTTTTAGGTCTTGATTGATATGCTCCTGCTCTTGGATCACCGCTTGTAGATATTCTTGAGTTGCAGCCCGTTCTTGGATGGCAGTTGCAAGCTCAAGCCTTAGCCGAACAATCTCCTGCGCTAAGTCTGACTGCTCTTGGCTCTCAGGATTTACTGTGCTGAGGTTGTTAACCGTGGGTGGGGCTGATTCAAATAAAACCAGAAAGTAGAGTTCTTCATCAGTCGCAGGCTTGAATGGAATCACCTCAAGATTGATGATTTTTGAAATATCGCCGGATTCAATCCGTAACCCTTCCTTTCTAACTAGAATTTTTTGCCGTTGTGCCTGATAAATTGTCGCCCGTAGCTCTACAAGCAAGCCTTGGCGCACCATTTTAAATAAGTTGAGACTCGGTTTTCCAGGTGAAAGTTTTAGGTAGAGATCGATTTCTCCCCGAAGTTGCAGCACGTCCATCTTGTTGTTGATTACTACACCCACTGGGGAATAGCGATTCAAGATCAGTTGGTCAGTTTTTCTCTCTAAATCAAACTCATCTGATGGATTCTCATTGGTCAGCTTGGGTTCCTCCACTTTTACGAGCGGATAATTGCTGGTAACGAACGATAGAATTGGACGATTTGCAGTTAGCTTTTTAGCGTAAATTTTATACTTTTTGTCAATCAGAGTAAACAAGTCCGAATATTTACCTGTGCTTTCTGAAGTTCCTAGCAGTAAAAAGCCAGTCGGGTTGAGACTGTAATGAAAGATGGGCAATATCCGTTTTTGCAACGTTTCGTCCAAGTAAATCAGTACATTCCGGCAGCTAATTAAATCTAAGTTAGAAAAAGGGGGGTCACTGCCCAAGTTTTGTCGGGCAAACACACACAGTTCGCGGACAGCTTTACTAATTTGATATCCACCGCCCTCAAGGGGATTAAAAAATCTGCGGCGGCTCTCTGGTGAGACTTCCACCATTTGATTCTCTGCATAAATACCTGATCTCGCTTTGTCAATCGCTATCTCGCTGATGTCTGTGGCAAAAATTTGGATCGGCGGCGAGGTTACTCTATTTGACAAAAGCTCCAGCAAGGAGATAGCGATGGAATACACTTCTTCACCCGTCGAACACCCAGCTACCCAAATCCGAATCGGCAACTCTGCTGATTTGTTTTGGATGATGGTAGGAAAGACTCGCTCTTTCAAAAGTTGAAATGCTTCGGGATCGCGGAAAAAATGGGTGACGTGGATCAGAATTTCTTCATAGAGCGCCTTGACTTCACCCGGATTCTTTTGCAAATACTCGGCATAGTCCTCCAAGCGTTCTAGTTTATACAACAGCATTCGCCTCTGGATTCGGCGATCAAGGGTGTTGGGCTTGTAGTGGCTGAAGTCAACGCCAGTTTGCGATCGCAGTAACACAAATATAGTCGCTAAGGCATCCCCCTGTTCGGACAATTTCTCAACCGCGATCGGTGGTAAAGAGTTGGAAATAAAAGGATTGCGACTGAGGTTTACCAGTTCCTCGGCGATTTTTTGCGGCGGTAGGACAAAATCCACATTCCCGGTGGCAACAGCAGTATTGGGCATACTATCGAATTTTGCCGTGTCTTCACACTGAGCAAAAGTCACGCCTCCAGCTGCCTTGATTGCCTTCAGCCCCAGTGAACCGTCTCCATCCGCCCCAGATAGAACAACTGCGATCGCTTTGTGCCCTCGATCTGCTGCCAATGAAGTAAAGAACGCATCACCAGGCATATATTTCCCCTCAACTTTCTCTCGCGGCGTCAGTTGCAACACTCCAGCAGACAGCATCATCTTAGTGTTAGGCGGAATGATGTAGACCTTGTTAGGTTCTACAGTCATGCCATCTTGCACTTCAATAACAGGCATTTGAGTTGTTCTTGCCAGAATCTCGCTCAACAGACTCTTGTGGTTAGGGTCTAAGTGTTGAATCAGCACAAATGCCATCCCTGTATCAGTAAGCAAATGCTTGAGTACCTGCGTAAATGCCTCTAATCCACCGGCAGAGGCGGCAATGCCAACGATGGGAAATAAAGCATTTGCCATATCTTGTTGCTCTACGTCGAACACTTCATTAGCGGTAGATTCAGATACAGGTTGCTCAGAGCGTTGATCGGATGTCATAGGATGAAGTTTAGCACTGCAATGATTTGGCAACTAAGGTTTATATTTTAGATTCAGTTTACTTATTTGCCCTGTATTTAATAATAGTTTGAGTATAAATAAAATAAATTAAGGCTGCTTTGGGTGGTACACGTTCGCGTTAGCGTCTCTGAAAGAGAAGCTTCTTGTAGAGAAGCGTATCGCAGAA
This sequence comes from Nostoc sp. JL23, assembly GCF_017115065.1. NCBI lineage: Bacteria > Bacillati > Cyanobacteriota > Cyanophyceae > Nostocales > Nostocaceae > Nostoc > Nostoc sp. JL23. The sequence continues at coordinate 105,133 of NZ_JABXKN010000014.1, read as the reverse complement.
AAGCGCAGCGCAATCGCGATCTTTTCGAGTTATACCGATTTTTTTCACGCAATCAAACAGGAGTGCTATATTCCCAAAATATAAACTATAAATATTTAAATTTTCTAAATCCAAGTCACTGCCAAGAAGTAAGAAACTAGAATAAATCCAATACCAATAATTCCGCTACTCAAAAGCAAAACTAATTGACTTAAGTCATTCATGTGATAACTCCTGAGATTAATCCTATCGTTTATCAAGTTCATTAGTAGCATTTGAAAAATATTTATCCCTACCCATAAAGGACCCATACCATTAATTCTCAAAACTTAAATTACTATATCTAAGACATTAATTAAAGCTAGTTAGGATGAGGATTATTAGCAATTGCTAAAATGCCAAGTACAGCAACAAAATCATCAATAACCACGGGTTTAGCAACGCATAGACTAAACCCAGCTAAAAGAGCGTGTTGATACATATCTTCAGTTACAACGCTTGTCAGAGCGATCGCTGGTACTACTTTGCCTCGCTCTCCCGTAAGTGTTCTCACTTGGTGAATCAGAGCATAGCCATCCTGATTTGGTGTGGAAATATCACTTAATAGGATATCAGGTTGCCATTGCAAAAATATTTCCAGAGCTTGTCCTAAAAATGCCGCTTGCACGCTCATACCATAGGATTGCAACATCGGCGTGAACGAATTGCAGAAATTGACATCATTATCTACAAGAAGTACTCGTAGCCCTTGAAGAAATGAATAATTATTAGGAAATCTATTTTTTGGATACATTAAAATTCCAAGATTGAGGTTTTCTTGAGCTTTGGAATTTTCTTAAGTAGTACATCTATTGTGCTTGCTTTAAGTTGAATAAACGTCTCATCATTAAGCACAAAAACTCAGGGCAAATGCATTTAAATTACTCTTGATTGCAACCAAGGTTAAAAACAACGAAAAATCAGCATTTATCATTTAGTTTAGTTTCCTAAAGGACTTCCAAATAGAAAAATACTCAACTACTTCTTGTGGAGTGGGCGTCTCGCCCGCGCGTAGTCAAAGGCTGGCTAGAAGCCCACCCCACAAGATTGAATAATTTATTTGTTGGAAATCCCCAAGCTCAAAGCAATGTCTATAAAAGGCTATACCTACACTAAATATGTGTCAACAAGTAGCTATTATGCGATTATTTTTGAGTTTCTTGACATGATGTGGCCGCCCTGCACAAAAATAGTGAGCGGGTTATTACCTTTGAAAATATCTACTCTCTTACCAGCTTTGATTACAGCGATTAGTATACTAAAGACACTAAATTTTATGGCAGCCTCGGCAGTATCAACCATTTATTTGACCGATTAAAGACAAATTTTATTAACAGTATTGACTCTAACATCTTATTGTTTAAGTTGATGTTTGAATAGATGTTTTAATAACGTATATTTTATCTAATATGTTATGTATATTTTCAGTAACAAACTTTCTGACATAAAAAAATAAATTATTCCAATGGATGACTCCCGTATTTTTTTGCTTAGAAAGGTTAAATATATTACTAGTATTATGGCGATCGCTGTCCTGTTATTACACGCACTTAGTCATTTAGCGTTTAATCATTGGTTGGAAAAACCGATTAATGAGTGGTTAAATAGAAGATTAATTATAAATTAGTACCTTTGAAAAAATCAGTGAAAGCTTGAGAAAATATTTTGCGATCGCTATTGTGAAAATGCCTAAAAATATTACATAGAAAACATAATTCATAAAGGTAGAAGGTTCAGTAAATAATTATTTAACTTAAACCTTCTTCCTAAATAAAATTCCACCTAGTACACTATCGCCAGAATCTAGTTACTTGAGCAACTTGTTAAAACCAGGAAAACCTCTACCACAGTGTACTATTCCAAAGTCTTTTTAACTTCATCTTTGATATTTTCAGCGGTGTGACGGACTTGGGATTCAGCTTGTTTAGCTTTACCTTCAGCTTTATCTTTAGGATCGCCAGTTACCTCGCCAACTGCCTCTTGTACTTTACCTTCAATGTTTTTAGCAAAAGCTTTTGCTCTATCTTCGATACTCATATTATTTGTTCCTAAAATAAGTTGCGTAGTGATTAGTTATTGCTTGCTTGAAAAGCGCTGCAATATCTATACATTACTTTTAAATAACTTTTAATTCTTCTATCTGACGATGATTCTATGACAAATATTTGTATCCATTGTACATAGTTATTTAACCTTTAAATTCATCTTTAGAAATTCAAGTAATATCCAAAAGAGGGAAAGGGATCATTCTATTATTCTATCTTTAGACAAAATCATTTATCACTTTAGGTAGACAGTCCTGATAATAAACCACAACTAGGCTTATCACCACTGGATATGGTAAGTACAGCGATCTTTATCTAAGTCGAGTACACTACCCGCCCACTTCAATAGTTCTCGGTTAAGGGGAAAAGGGGAAAGAAAAAACCTTTAACCCAAACCCAGTAACCTTTTCCCAAAACCCGATTCCTAATTAAAAATGTCTAACCGATAAGTATTGCCACTCATTCTATCTGGCACTCTCCCCGATAGCTTGGTTATACATTAGTCCCATCTTTCTTAACAGTCACTTCTTAACTTGCAATCCGCTGTATATTGCTTCTGCAACTCTGACTACTTAAATAATTACTAGAAATAACTGGCACTAAAAATAGTTGCAATCTCAGTAAATACTTTAGGAGCAGTAGCTTGCAGAATAAGGATTTTGTAATAAAATTTAGCAGAAATCAACATAATTGTTCAGGTTTTAACTGAAGAATAGTTTAGCTAGTGCAAGAAGGCATAGAGAAGTCTCAGCAGCGGCTTTGAAGTACCTAATATAACTTGTAACTAATTTCTCCTCAAAGACAGCAGGAACAATTATCCACGTTTCTTTATAGCTTCTTACTTGTAATATTTATGAAGATATTTATGCAATCAAATTTTACTACTCAACCAACTCCCAACTCCCAATATATAGACTCTACTATCCAAACTGATTCATCTGTTAACATTTTCATCGGATATTCTATATTGATTCCAATGATTGTGTTTGTAGGGTTTAATTTTTATAAGAAACACCGGGTTGCTGTTTTCCGCCGACAAGTTGCCTCTTTAGAGAAACTGTGGCATTTGAATATTAAAAAAGAGCTTGAAGAAAAATAATAATGAAGTACTTATTTCTAATTTGGGTGCTTATATTCTCTTTAGTCGCTCCTCCTGCGGCAATGGCTGACAACAAGCCCCTTCTCGATGAGAAATTACACCAACATGTCTACGCTGAAGTAAAACAGCCATACAACTTAATATCTGGACTTGGCACAATCCACCATCCAGTTTCTACTTCTAATCCCCAAGCCCAAGAGTTTTTCGATCAGGGATTAAATTTAATTTACGCTTTCAATCATGATGAGGCGGTGCGTTCTTTTCAATACGCTGCCAAACTCGATCCGCATTTAGCGATCGCATATTGGGGTATTGCTTTAGCCTTGGGCCCCAACATTAACTCGGCAATAGATCCCAACCGAGAATTAGCTGCTTACCAAGCAGTACAGCAAGCTTTGGCACTTTCTAGCCAAGCTTCTACCCGAGAACGAGACTACATTACTGCCTTAGCAAAACGTTACTCTCAAAATGCCGATGCTGATTTGTATCAACTAGCGCTTTACTACGCCAAAGCAATGGGAAACCTAGTCAAGCGCTATCCTGATGATTTGGATGCGGCGACACTTTACGCTGAAAGCCTGATGGATCTGCATCCTTGGCAGCATTGGACTAAAGATGGTAAACCCCAGCCAGATACAGAAGAAATTGTGGCTGTTTTAGAATCAGTTCTCAAACGTAACCCGAATCATGCAGGAGCTAATCATTACTATATCCATGCAGTGGAAGCCTCACCTTCTCCAGAACGGGCCCTTGTCAGTGCTAACCGACTCGGAACTCTAGCGCCAGCAGCGGGACACTTGGTACACATGCCAAGTCATATTTATTTTCGTGTGGGAGATTATGAAGGGGCAATGCAGGCAAACAAGCAGGCGATCGCTCAAGATGATATCTACATCAAAAAATATCAAGTCCAGGGTACTTACCCCATGATGTACTACAACCACAATGTAGATTTCTTCATGGTGGCTAGCAGTATGGCGGGAAAATATCAAGATGCTCTCCAAGCCGCAGAACAGTTAGTCGCAAATGCTACTGCTATTGATCCGTATGCACCAATGCTTGAGGGATTCCTGGGCAGCAAAATGCTGATTCAGACACGCTTTAGTGATTGGGATGCCATCTTAAAAACTCCTGCTCCCGAAGCTAAATTGCCCACTACCTCAGCGCTTTGGCATTTTGCTCGCGGTATGGCCAGCGCAGCCACAGGTAAACTTGAAGATGCAGCAAGTGAAAGTCGGGCATTACTGGCTGCCAAACAGGGAATTTCCACCGCAGCAACCATTGGATTCAGTCCCGCCAATCGCATTTTAGACATTGCCTCAAAAGTTCTAGACGCCAAAATTGCTAGAGAAAAGCATGATTATGAATCTGCCATTTTATTGCTAGAAAAAGCGGTGGCAGCAGAAGATGCCCTCGATTATGTGGAACCACCAGACTGGTATTTTCCGACGCGAGAATCTTTGGGTGCTGTGCTTTTGGCTAAGGGTGACTATAGAGAAGCTGAGAAAGTCTTTCGTGCCGATTTAAAAAAGTATCCCCATAATGGACGTTCTCTATTTGGCTTGCAAGCAAGTTTACAAGCACTAAGCAAAGAAGAGGCCGCTCAAGTTGTCAAAGCTGAATTGGAGACAGCTTGGAAAGGTGATGTTCGGCAACTTAACATTGCAACTTGGGTTAATTAACCGAATATGACATTACGCCACTTGCTCCCCTTTTCCAAAAAGAGAGGCTTGCGCCAAAAAAAAGACTCGCGTAGCTTGCCGCTGTAAGCATCACAGTTGGTTTGACAGCGGGTTATCCAAAAAAGTACAAGTCACAATAGTTTTATATTTGTTGCCTGACTTTGCCTTTCGTATTAAAATTTTGAAGTAATGCTTCATGGTGAATGCAGTCAAACGTTCAATTCGGATATTAAAGATGCGCCCCTGCATGTCTGATTTTCTATATCACCCTACAGAATTTATCTTCTTCCATTTCCAACCCCTTTTTGCGGTGGATTGTACTTAGGGTATGTGGGGGCGGGCGATCGCTTAGGTGCGATCGCATCACTAGTTAACTATCTACTGGGTGCAAAGAGTTGGCTCGTATGTCATCCTAGATTTATGAGAGTTAATTCAGCGATGTCTTTGGTTTTAGTATTGAAAGGCTTTTTCCTTTTAGTATTTACAGACTTCTGAGAGAAATTAAAATCTCTACACAGTGATGATTTTGGAGAGAATCGATGTCAATTTATGTAGGTAACCTCTCTTATGATGTTACACAAGAAGATTTAAGTGGTATTTTTGCAGAATATGGTACTGTAAAGCGCGTTCAAGTACCTACTGACCGTGAAACAGGTCGTCCGCGCGGCTTTGCTTTTGTGGAAATGGGAACTGAAGCTGAAGAAACTGCTGCCATTGAAGCTCTTGACGGTGCTGAGTGGATGGGTCGTGACCTGAAAGTGAATAAGGCTAAACCCAAGGAAGACAGAGGTGATAGAGGTTCCTTTGGTGGTAACAGAGGAGGATACGGTGGCGGCGGCGGCGGTGGACGCGGCGGACGCTACTAAATCTTGGAAACAAAAAATTTACCAAGAGTCTTAAGGTCAGACAAACAAGAGTCTGTCTTTTTTTTGTAATGTTACCGCCTGCATAGCCATTGATGAAGTCAACTTAGTAGGAGAAATAATGACCCAAGTAATTGTAGGTGACAATGAACACATTGAGTCAGCCTTACGACGATTTAAACGAGAAGTTTCCAAGGCTGGAATTTTTCCAGACATGAGAAAACATCGTCATTTTGAAACACCCTTAGAAAAACGCAAGCGCAAAGAAGTTGCCAAGCACAGACAAAGTAAGAGAAGTTTTCGTAATTAAGGGCTGACATACAGCAGAATTCAGGAGTCAGAATGGGCTGCGCCCCGCTGCGCTAACAGAATTCAGAAGTCAAACAGGCTTTATACCTTGCTTTGAGATTTAGCTTGTGTACTTCACCTTCTTTGAAATCCGCTGTAAATATGAATGAATTCCCTCATAGATTCTATGAGGGTTTTCCTTTTGTCTATTTTAAAATCAGGAAACCTAAAGAAACGCTAAAATCAAGTCAGCCTTTGTATTGTAGCGGTTGTGTCCCACATCACTCAGAGTGCGGTTCACTGCATAAATCCTGATTGTCAACGTCCTTATCCTCAGCCTTGGGGAAACAAATTTTGCAACAGTTGTGGCGCACCGCTAGAACTGTTAGACCGCTATGTTCCAATTCAGCCATTAGGATCGGGAGGATTTGCTCAAATCTACACGGTTTGGGATGAAAAAACTCAAACCGAGAAAGTGCTGAAGGTGTTGGTAGAAGATTCACCAAAGGCACTGGAGTTATTTACCCAAGAAGCGGCGGTTTTATCTAGTTTGCATCATCCAGGTGTCCCCAGAGTCGATGCCGAAGGGTATTTTCAGGTACAACTGTTTAATCCCAAACCGCACCAACTGCCTTGTCTAGTAATGGAAAAAATCAATGGGCGGACTTTAGAGGAGATATTAAAAAAGTTTCCCCAAGGGTGTCCAGAGAGTTTGGTTTTAAACTGGTTTGCCCAAGCTGTACAGATTTTACAAGAATTACACAAACGTCAGATTCTTCACCGGGATATCAAACCTTCTAATTTAATGCTGGGCACTTCTTTGCCATCTTCAATCGCGTCTCCAGGGCAAGCAGAGGGCGATCGCCTGGTACTAATTGATTTTGGCGGAGCGAAACAATTTAGTGCCTCTAAGCTGCGTTCTCAGTCTAGTTCCACGCGATTATTTTCTTCTGGCTACAGTCCACCAGAACAAGTCACTGGAGGTATTGTCGGGCCAAGTGCCGATTTTTATGCCCTTGGTCGAACGGTGATTGAACTACTAACAGGCAAATATCCACTAGAGTTGGAAGATCAGCAAACGGGTAAATTGCGCTGGCGAACTGCGGTGAATGTCAACCCGCAACTAGCGGATTTGCTGGATGAGATGGTGCAGGAGGATGTGCGATCGCGTCCAGCCAATGCAGCTATAATTCAAAAACGTTTGGCGAAGATTTCTCAACCATTACCGCCACCAGGGTTATTTGCCCAACTGCAAGACAAAATTAAGCAAGCCTCAACGCAAGTTTCCCAGAGATTTACACTGATAACACAAGCTATTGAACAAGTTTTAGCTAACTTTAGCCAAGCTGTCACCAAAACCGTTGTTTTTATCGCTCAGACAATCATCAAAATTTTCCGAGCTTGTTTGGCGACAATTTGGGCGATGATCCTGAGTACTATCGGCGCTTATTTTGGTGCGATCGCTGGTTTTATTTTGGCCTATCGTACCAGCTTGGGGCGTCAGGTAGTGGAATTGATTGGGAATCAGCTAAACCAATTAGTGCCAAATACTCAACCCGTCTTCGGGGCAGATATTTTGGTGTTCGTCGCCGCAGGCTGGGGAACCGCATGGGGACTGACAGTATCCGGGTGTTTTGGTCAACGGCGGCGGTTTTTAGTAGCTTCCCTGATGGGCATGATTAGCTATGGCTTCGGCTGGTTAGTTTTGCAATTAATCACCCCAAAAGATAGCGGCGAGGGCTTAGTGGCAGTGATTTTAGTGGCAGTTTGCCTACTTACCTTGAGTTTAGGACTTCGCAGCCATCATCTAGTGTACGCTGTGTTCGCGGCTTTTGGCAGTGCGATCGGCTATGCAGTTTTGATTCTTTTGAAGTTAGCACCTCCAATCTTCCAATTTACTAGTCAACCAGCCTGGTCAGAGTTATACTTGCCTCTGACTTTTTTTGGCTCTGTAGGCTTCTTTATCAGCTTCTGGTTAGGAGTGAGTTATTACTTAATTGTCCCTGGACTGCGCCTTTTAGGATGGCGATGAAGAAGGCAGGAGGCAGTTTTTGGCAGCAATGGATAACAAATACTTAGAAAGAGTTTTAGTACTATAGGAATCCGCTTTGATTCCTGAAATTATTTGCATAGGGAGGGAACAGGGAACGGGGAACAGGAAAGAAGGAATAAAAGTGTACGTTGATTGAGGAAAAGTGCGATTGGTATACTGAGAACAACTTCTAGAAAAGGCGATCGCCATCATGACGACACGCGAACTCTTATTACACGAACTAGCAAACGCGTCTGATGAACTCTTGCTACCAGTGCTGCAATTTTTGCAATTCCTCAAAGCGCATCCTATTCAATCCGCTGATCTTGAACTTGACACCCTGGAAACCATCATCAGTCTTCGGCAGGGATTAGCCGAATTTGATCGCGGTGAAGGACTTCCTGCCACCCAAGCGTTAGAAGAACTGCGTCATCAACTCCAGATTCCCCCTCGCCCATGACTTATCAGGTTTTGATCCAGCCAACCGCGTTTCAAGACATAGAAAACACTTACCGTTGGATGTGTGACAACTTTGATGCTGAAATTGCTAATCAATGGTACTACGACCTACAAGATGAGATTGCCTCCCTACAACTGTTTCCCAAACGATGCCCAATAGCACCGGAAGCACAAGGAATTGGGCGAGAAATTCGTCAACTCTTCGTTGGCAAACGTAGACAATATCGAGTGTTGTTTGTGGTTGAGGAGGATGTTGTGGCTATTATTCATGTTCGCCACAGTCGGCAAGCGCGTATTGAACCTGATGCAGAGTAGGCGATCGCGCGCGCTACTCAACACAAGATATCAGCAGTATTTTGGATGGTGACGGATAAGGGGCGATCGCACTTTGGGGAAGTTTTCCTAAATTGAGAATTGCTGATATTGGAATAAATCCCTCTTGTCCTCTGCCTTTGTTGTCAATCAAGTGCCTAAAAACAAGATCCCCCTAGTCGTATTTTTATCGAGCTAGGGGGATCACATATTTGGTAGTCTATAATTGGTTCGGTATAGTTCCTTACGATTTGATTCTATAGCCTATATTTCCGTTTGAGTAGTCTTACTATTAGAATTTATAGTATTTTTACAGCTTCTTAATCAATGCTTCATCCCGGTACTTCTTTAGAGAAGCAGTATATGTAAGGATGACAGTACGTGATGTTCGTAACTTATCATTTTTGTAAATATCAGTAAAAAATATGAAACTTAAGATTGTTGCCACCGTCTGCCTGTTAGCTTGTTTAGGGTTTGCAGAGCAGGCTCTTGCGTTAAATCAGCTAGATTTGGATCAGTTGAAGGCAACAAGTGCCTGTCCTCGGTGTAATTTGAGTGGCGCTGACCTAAGTAAGCTAAATCTAACTGGAGCAAATTTGCGAGGGGCTGACTTGAGCGCCGCTACATTATCTCAAGCTAATCTCACGAATGCCGATCTCACCGGTGCAAATTTAGAAGGTGCGATTCTGAATTCGGCGAATCTCAGTGGTGCTTCTTTAACAGGAGCAAATTTAAAATCAGCATCCCTAGAAAATGCCGATCTGTCTTTTGCTGGCTTCATCAGTGCCAATTTAGAAGCAGCAAACTTAAAAGATGCCAAATTGCAATTTACTAATTTTCGGGGGGCTAACTACCGACTAACAACTTTAAATAATGGTGTCGTCACCTCCGACAAACCTTATGGCTGGTCCTTAGAGCGTCAAAATCCCAGAGAATGTAACGAGTACAAACCCGAAAATACTTTAGGCACAACCTGCTATTCAAAATAGACTAGGGAATGGGGCATTGGGGATTGGGCATTGAGAAGAGACAAGGTAGACAAGGAAGAGGGAAAGATAAGGGAGAGAGTTGTTCGATAATTCCCCCTTACTCCCTGCACCCTGCCCCTCTGCTTCTTCCTTAAACCACTATCCTTGTATAGCAAAAGCATTTTGTTTGTTAACAGTTCTTTATCATGGGAAAAAAGCCTAGCCTATAGATTAATTAAATCGATGCTTACCCATATAAAAGACCTAGCAGCAAAACTAGCGCCCCGCTTAATTGAAATTCGCCGCCATATCCACTCTCACCCAGAACTCAGCGGTCAGGAGTATCAAACAGCAGCCTTTGTAGCTGGTGTTTTGTCTTCCAGTGGGCTACACGTACAAGAAGGAGTTGGTAAAACGGGCGTGATTGGTGAACTGCAAGGCAGTGGTCAAAATGACCGTTTATTGGCAATTCGTACTGATATGGATGCCTTGCCCATTCAAGAGGGCACTAATTTGGAATATGCCTCTCGTGCAGATGGGATTATGCACGCTTGCGGTCACGATGTCCACACGACTGTAGGGTTAGGAACGGCGATGGTGCTGTCCCAAATGGCTGAGGAGTTGGGTGGGAAAGTGCGGTTTTTATTTCAGCCAGCCGAGGAAATTGCTCAAGGGGCAAGCTGGATGGTGAAGGATGGAGCGATGGAAAATGTCTCGGCTGTATTAGGGGTTCATGTTTTCCCTTCTATACCCGCAGGTTCTATTGGGGTGCGTTACGGAGCATTGACAGCCGCCGCTGATGATTTAGAGATTCTGATTATGGGAGAATCTGGACACGGGGCACGTCCCCATGAGGCGATTGATGCGATTTGGATTGCTTGCCAAGTGATTACTGCACTGCAACAAGCCATCAGCCGGACGCAGAATCCTTTGCGCCCTGTAGTATTGAGTATCGGGAAAATTAATGGTGGTAGAGCGCCGAATATAATTGCCGATAAAGTGCAGTTATTGGGAACCGTGCGATCGCTCCATCCTGAAACCCGTGCCCATCTCCCAAACTGGATTGAAAACATTGTATCTAATGTTTGCCATACCTACGGAGCAAAATATCAAGTCAATTATCGCCAAGGTGTACCCAGCGTCCAAAATGATTACGCCCTGACGCAATTGTTACAATCAGCCGCAGAAGAAGCTTGGAGTTGCGATCGCGTTCAAGTTTTACCTGAACCCTCCCTTGGATCTGAAGATTTTTCTATTTATTTGGAACATGTCCCTGGTTCTATGTTTCGCTTGGGTGTCGGCTACAAAGAAAGAATCATTAATCACCCTTTACACCATCCCCAATTTGAAGTAGATGAATCTGCCATTATCACCGGAGTTGTAACTATGGCATACACAGCTTATAAATACTGTCAGCAAAATTTGTAAACAAAAACTCCCAGCAGGTAAACGCTGGGAGTTTTTGTTTAACTAACTTTTTTTAGCGGATATAAAAAGCTCGAAAGCATTCTACACATTCGATTCGCTAACAACACCCAATTTCTCTTGAATTCGGGTCTTAGCGGCTTTGAATTCAGTAGCCAGTTGCTCGCTTTGCTCAGTAGTCAAGTTGTTGCGAATGGCAGCAAACATTGTGCTTTCTTCTTGACGAATATGATCGCCGAGAGCAGCCAATAGCTCTTTGACTTTCTCTTTGAATTGTGGTGAAGATGGGCTAAGAGCCTTAATTTCTTCTAACGCTTGCTTGGCATGAGCTTGTTCATCAAACAATTCTTGGGTGTTATCTTGACCGTAGAAAGGACGTACTCTTGGGTAGACTACTTCCTCTTCAGCTTCAGCGTGGGCACTTAAATCCTTGTAAATTTGACCGAAGTACTCTTGGATTTTTTGTGGATCGTTGCTTTGTAGTAGTTCGGTGAATAAGGTATTTACCTTGTTGTGATCGAGGCGGATAACATCTTGGATATTTAGATCCTTTTTGTCACTGTTTTGGGTGACAGCACTACCAACTACACCACTAACTGCGGCCATAGCGTCTTGAACACGTGCCCAAATTCCTTGATCTGCATCTTGTCCAGTGAGTTCACGGACACCCAGAATTTCCAGAATGCCTTTGAGTTGCTCTTGGTGAGCGCGGTTCTCAAAGTTAATAGTATTCAAAGGTGCGATCGCTAGTAAAATGTCAGCACCAACTTTTTGAGCAGCTTTGTGAACAATCAAGCCACTCATTACTAATTGATGTTTTAGCAATTCATGCTGAGAGACTTTCTCATACAGGCTTAACTCAGAACCTTTGAACAATTCGCGAGCTTTTTCAATGAATTGTGTGACATTTTTTTTGGGTTCTGCCTGAATCCCATACTGACCAATTACGGTTTCTAAAACACCAAGATTTTTTTCATCATCTTTGATAAAATTTCGGATGCGATCGGCAATTTCAGCATCAAGCCCTTGCGTCAAAAGCGATTGTTCATTTTCGATGACCAACTGTTGAAGAGCTTTAAGACTTGCAAGTTTTACGGCAATAGCATTGCGTTTCGTATCATCTAAAGTCGTTACCATCTGTGTTCTCCGTCGGCAAAGTGTTCGTAATTCTTACTGATATAACCTTGACACAGAGGTTAGGGAGATTCCATCTTTCTTTTGAGCGATCGCGCTCACAACTCTGGGTAGAGAAAAAAACTTTTCGTTAGAGAAAAATTAAAGCGATCGCTTCAATTCATGGTTGCAATCAAATCAAGTAGTTTAGTATGACATTCAAATTGAATAGATTACTGATTTGGGAGTAATCTATATCTTTGGAATGAAAATTAACATCAACAAAACTACTTCTTATTCAAGAGGGCAAAATCGTAACCAGTTCCACTAGAGCAAGACTCACAACGCTCAATTTTGACTAGCATTGCTTCTCCTTGACGCTCCCCGGATGGCGAAAACTGAATCATTCCGGTTGCTCCAGATGTTGAAAAATTGGGATTAGATAATACCCTTTGTAATCCTTCGCGGGTACTGTCTTTTTTTAAGCCAGCAATAATTGCTTGGAGTGCATCATAAGCTCCCGCTGTTCTCTGATTTACTTGTGCATTCCAAAGCTGAAAGGCATTTCTTGCAAAGGGATTATCTTTATTAGCATTACGATGCCAATACACAGGTAAAACCATTCCTTCGAGATCCTTGCCATTTTGTAAAGTTGTAGCACTGTACATAGTTTCAGAAGCAAACAGTGGCTTTCTACCTTTAACCTCTTGTGCTACCTTGGTGGCAAAGTATATATTTCTGATTGAAGGCATTAGTAAAAAGCCACTTGCATTTTCTGTTTCTATGGCTTTATCCACAAAAGCTCTAGGATCAAAATTTTTGTCTGCTAAATTACAAGGCGTACTAATAACGTTGCTGCCATATTTTTTGATAGCTTGAGTGTACTGTTCTACAAGTATCTGATTTGATGAAGAGGTGGAATTATCTCTTGAATTACGAACATCGCCACAAATAGCAACATTTCTTGCTTGTCGAGCAATGTAGCGAGAATGAGTATCTACTAAATTATCATATAATGGATTGATATGAAACAAGTAGTTAGTTGTGGAACTATTAGGCTGAAGATTTACTGTATTATTATCTAATTTTTCGGTATTTTCTGCTTGATTTGGTAACTCGACGGGTAAGACTAAAACCAAACCTTTCTCTTTATATATTTCTGCATTACGTCTAACACCCACGGCAGCTACAAGGCTTTTATCTTGAACTAATTCATTATCTAACCGTGCAGAATCTTCTCTATTATCAGCACTTGCAATTACAATTTGCAATTTTTTACCATTAATTCCTCCTTGGTTATTAACTTCATTTTGAGCTTGAGCTACACCGCGTAAAATCTCTTCTGCTAAACTAGGATCAAAGTTAATTGGTGCGACGATCGCAACTTTTATAGCTTCTAAATTATCTCGTGCTATTTTGGCATTGTTTAAATAAATTAAAGTTTCTGGATCGTTGCGATTATTTTTCAGAGAATCAGTAAAATTTTTAACGGCAGTACTGAAATCTTTCTCAGCAAAAGCTTTAACTCCATCTGTTTTTTCAGGGGATGTTTGCACTTTCACCAAAATTCTTGTACCCAAATTCAGTAGTGAAGGCTTATTTGTAAATGAAGATGAAGTCTGTGTGGGGTTTGATGATGTTGTGACGATAGTAGAAGAAACTTTGCTAATTAACCATAAAATAGCTGCTACCATTACCCCAGCCAGACCAAGGGAAATAAGCAGTCTCAAGTTTTCTTTTTTATTTGTCATGAATAATTACCAATATATTACAAAAGTTATCTTAAATAAAGAGATTTATGACAATTGAATAAAACCAAAAAACTAAAGATATTTAGCAATCAGTTTGTTGATTATTTCAGACACACCGACAATAATAACTGTTAATAAACCTGCCAAGATAACTAGCAATCCTACAAGTAGCAATCCATTCAAACCAGCGTTGAGAAGATTATTAGTTAGGAGATTTCTGAAAATAAAGACAATGAGTAAATTTGCGATGATAGCAATAACAATTAAATAAGCTTTTTCTAGAAGTGGGCGAGATTGAATAAAGACTAATCCTCCTAAAATGAGCAACCACAATCCAGAGCTAATCCAAGTAGTTCCGAGAAAACTTATAAGTGCGATCGCTAAAAATGAACTGCCCGACCCTGCTATTATTGCTCCAGATAATAATCGAATGTTAGATAATTGTGGTAGATATCGAGTTGATTGATGTTGATTTTGTGGTTGCGATCTTGATCGCATAGTAGGCGGAATAACTGTAGGAGCTGATGTATATTTTAGCGGTGGCAACTTCTTCAAGTCTTGTAAGACAGCCTGTGCAGATTGATAACGCTGTTCGTGATTTTCTTGTAGGGACTTATTAAGAATCATCTCTAATTCTTGACTTATGGGTTGCGTTAAATGCTGCCGCCAACTAGAAGTCCAACCATAGCCTTGTTTCATCCACAAACTTGAAGGAGAGATATTGGTCAGCAGATGAAAGCAAGTTATTCCTAGACTGTAAATATCACTGGAAGGAAAAACTTTACCCGCTTGCATTTGCTCAATTGGTGCATAACCTAATGAACCAATAATTGTCCCCACTGCGGTGTTTGTAGGTTCCGTCTTTTGCTTTGCCACCCCAAAATCAATTAGTACTAATTTCCCATCATTTTGACGGCGAATAATATTTTCTGGCTTAAGATCACGGTGAATTACTTGTTGTTGATGTATATCTACCAGTACAGATAATAAATCATTTAAAAAATCTCGAATTTTGGCTTCATCAAAAACTCCCTGTTGTTTTAACTCTTGCAACAGATTTTGCCCTTCGATAAACTGCTGCACTAAATAAAGATATTCAGCTTCCTTAAAATATGCATACAAATTGGGAATTTGGAGATGTTCTCCTAGTTCTTTGAGACGTTTGGCCTCTCGTTCAAACAACTCAGTCGCTTTTTTATGTGCCTGACTACCCTGACTGCCATAAAATTGACTTAGAACCAGCTGCTTAACAACACATTGTTCATTGAGCTTGTCTATATCTTCTGCGATATATGTGCGTGCAAACCCTCCTCTCCCTAATGGTGAGATGATTCGGTAACGATTTCTCAATAGCGATACCAACTCTGTGCCACAACTGAGGCAGAAATTTGCTCCGTCAGGATTTTTGGGATTCTCGCAATTAGGATTTAGGCAGCAGACCATATAATTATCGCTGTCATTTTATTAGTTTTTAGAATATACCTTAAATTCCCTAGAAGCGTTACATTGTAAAGTCTCTACATAGACAATGGCGACGCCGAATAGCCCGTCCTAGACATCGCCTTTTATTCTCCTAAACAATTAACCTCGCTCTACATTGTGAGAATTCTGTGTAAGTTGAATATTTTTGTAGAGATACCCACCCCATTCTAGTCAAGAAAAACCAAACTTGGCGATCGCTTATCTTTGATCCCAAACATGAAATACCCTGACTTTTAGCAGCCAGCAACTTTATCTCTCTGAGACAAAGATCGCACTTTTCACCAAAGTATTTCAATGACTAAATTTCTCTATGCGAATCAACCGGAATTCTCAAAAGCAATACTGCCCTTCAGGTAACACCTGTTTGTCACAGAAGCTTTTTTTATCCCACCAACGCCGTAATTACCACACATCTACATTGTGGGGTTTACAAAACTCACCGCAATTGTGACGATTACGCTAGAATTATTAAAGGTTCTTTACAGAGTTTGCCGATCATCCCCAATTCTGTTAAAACAGCCTAGCATTCAAATGTAAATCTTATAAACACCCTCTAGAGTTTACCAAAAGCTTCTATGACGCTCCCAATTCGCAACGTCGCCATTATCGCCCACGTTGACCACGGCAAAACCACCCTGGTTGACGCACTCCTCAAACAATCCGGCATTTTCCGCGAAGGCGAAGACGTTCCGGATTGCGTTATGGACTCCAACGCCCTAGAACGGGAACGGGGTATTACTATCCTGTCCAAAAATACAGCAGTTCGCTACAAAGAAACACTAATTAATATTGTTGATACTCCTGGACACGCTGACTTTGGTGGCGAAGTTGAACGTGTACTCGGCATGGTTGACGGATGTCTTCTGATTGTCGATGCCAATGAAGGCCCCATGCCCCAAACACGCTTTGTTCTGAAAAAAGCTTTAGAAAAAGGCCTGCGCCCCATCGTTATCATCAACAAAATCGACCGTGGTCAAACTGACCCCCACGTTGCTGTCGATAAAGTATTGGATCTGTTCTTGGAATTAGGGGCAGATGAAGACCAGTGTGATTTTACCTATCTGTTTGCCTCCGGTATGGCAGGTTTCGCCAAAGAAAGCCTAGAAGCCGAATCGGTAGATATGCAACCCCTGTTTAATGCGATTCTGCAACACGTTCCACCACCAGTAGGCGACAGCAATAAGCCTCTGCAATTGCAAGTCACAACCCTAGATTATTCTGAATATCTGGGACGGATTGTCATTGGCAGAATTCACAACGGTACTATCCGCGCAGGGCAGCAAGCGGCTTTAGTTACAGAAGATGGCACCATTGTCAAGGGTAAAATTACCAAGTTGATGGGCTTTGATGGACTCAAGCGCGTAGAGATGGAAGAAGCAACCGCAGGTTATATTGTCGCGGTGGCTGGTTTCGCTGATGCTTATATTGGGGAAACGATTACTGACCCCAATGAACCACAAGCTTTACCACTAATTAAAGTGGATGAACCAACCTTGCAAATGGCCTTCTGGGTGAATGATTCGCCCTTTGCTGGTCAAGAAGGCAAGTTGGTGACATCAAGACAAATACGCGATCGCCTATTCCGCGAACTTGAAACCAACGTTGCTTTGCGTGTCGAAGAAACCGATTCTCCCGATAAATTCCTCGTTTCCGGTCGTGGAGAACTCCACCTGGGTATCTTAATTGAAACCATGCGTCGGGAAGGCTTCGAGTTTCAGGTATCTCAGCCACAGGTAATTTACCGCGAAATCAACGGTCAACCTTGCGAACCTTTTGAACTCTTGGTGTTAGACATTCCTGCTGATGGTGTGGGTAGCTGTATTGAACGCCTGGGACAACGCAAAGGCGAAATGCAAGATATGCAACCAGGTAGTGGCGATCGCACCCAGCTAGAGTTTGTCATTCCCGCCCGTGGTTTGATTGGTTTCCGGGGTGAATTCATGCGGATGACTCGTGGCGAAGGTATCATGAACCACAGCTTCTTAGACTATCGTCAAATCAGTGGCGATATTGAAGCCCGTAACAAAGGCGTTTTAATCTCCTTTGAAGAGGGTGTTTCTACCTTCTACGCCATGAGAAATGCCGAAGATAGAGGAGCATTCTTTATTACTCCCGGCACAAAGGTTTACAGAGGTATGATTGTGGGAGAACACAATCGTTCCCAAGATTTGGAATTGAATATCTGTAAGACCAAGCAGTTGACTAACCACCGGGCTGCTGGTGGTGATGAATTGGTTCAGTTGCAAGCACCAATAGACATGAGTCTAGAGCGTGCTTTGGAATACATTGGCCCCGATGAATTGGTGGAAGTTACACCCCAATCGATTCGTCTGCGGAAGATGTCGAAGAAGTTGGCAAAACGGTAAGTAAAGCAATAACTTAATTAATTTAGAAAGCCCGCTCATGCGGGCTTTTTGTTTTGTAAGTTTCTTGAGTAGCAAGTTCCTGTTTAAACAATCCAGTGAAGCTAATAAGCTCATAGTAGTAAACTGATTAAAATTAAGGCTATACTGACTGATTAAAGTCTTTTTAGCAAGGAAAATGGCAAACAAAGGAGAGCGCGGGCGCATCCGTGTATTTTTCGCAGAGGTTGAGGGCGATGATGAAACTATTCAAGAAGGTTTACAGGTAATTAACGTAGCAGCTAACAAAATCTTTCAGTCTCCTCCAAAAACGATAAACGTTTTATCGGCTTCTGCGGTTCCTAGTGATGAAGATGAGCTTGTCGAAGAGCTTGACACAGAAGACGAAGAGGAAGATGTGAGTGTTGAGAGTGTTTCTACAAACTCGAAACAGAAGAAGAGTTCGTACAAGCCTCCCACAATGACAATTGTCAAAGATTTAAACCTACGACCAGAACGCGAACCTTCATATCGGGACTTCCATTCTCAGAAAAATCCAAAAAATCAAGAGCAAGCTATTACTGTGGCAGTTTATTACTTGAAGCGAGTCCTAGAGCTAGACAAAATAACAGCAGAACACGTTTTTACATGCTTTAAGGATGTCGGACTACGGACACCAAAAAATATGCCTCAAAGAATTCGAGATACTGCGACGAGGAAAGGATGGGTTGATACCTCGGAGCGAAGCAACATTAAAATTACTAACCACGGTGAGAATTTGGTTGAACATGACTTACCTGCTCCCAAGATAAAAAAAGATTCGTGAGATAGTAGATGGAAATAGAAGATTTTTGTATTCGACTCAATCAGATTGAACTGTCGAACGCCGAACGCGCTCTGGCTATTTTATGGTTCCATGATTCTGCAACACCAGGTACTTATATAAAGGCTGGTACGTTGGCACGTATCATTTATAAAACTGGGCTGGGCAACCCTAATCCAACACAGCTTGAAGAAGCGATTGCTAAGACAAAACTCACAACAAAAAGTAATGCAGGATTCAAGCTTAAACCGACTGAGCGGGGTACTATTAAAGACTGGCTTGCACCAATTCTTGAAACGCCACCTGCTGACGTTGACTTAGAGCATGGTTACTTACCAGAAGAAATATGGAAGAATACAAGGGGTTATATCGAAAAAATAGCTTTTCAGGTTAATGGTTGTTTTCAATACGGTTTTTATGATAGTGCATCAGTACTTATTCGTCGGCTCGTTGAAACACTTCTAATTGAGTGTTACGAACATGAGAAGACTCAATTCCGTATAGCTGATTCGGATGGCAATTATTTTATGCTGTCAGGAATTATTGCGGATGCTGCTGATAAGAATGGACTTTCTCTAGGCCGTGAAACGAAGAATGTTTTGCGTGACTTAAAAGTAATAGGCGATCGTGCAGCACATAACAGGCGATACAATGCTGTCCGTGCTGACTTAGAGAAAATTCGATTAGGTGTTCGGTTAGTGGTAGACGAGTTGATTCAATTGGCAGAATTAAGGCGATAGGTTATATTTTGTATCTCCCCAACTTCTTAAACTCTGGGAAAAAAGGTGGGGAAAGTTTTACATGGAATTTGAATGAAATCCAGATAAAGCAACACTAAACCTTGAGAAACATGGTGTTTCTTTTCAGGAAGCTGCAACCGTATTTAATGACCCTCTATCCGTAACTTTTCCTGATCCTGACCACTCCATTAGAGAAAGTCGCTACGTTATTATTGGCTTATCTAGGTTTGAACAACTTTTAGTTGTTGCACATACTGATAGAGGGGAAAAGATACGAATTATCAGCGCCCGAAATGCTACTCGCCAAGAGAAGAGGTTTTATGAACAAGGAAGTTGAAAACGAAATGGAAGATGAATTACGTTCTGAGTACGACTTTGCTCAAATGGGAAGCGGGGTTAGAGGTAAATATGTTGAACGGTATAGTAGAAAAACGAACCTAGTACTTTTAGCTCCCGATGTTGCCCAAGCTTTTCCCAACGATGAAGCAGTGAATGAGGCATTAAGGTTGTTAATCCAGGTTGCCCAGCGCCAGCAGCCTAACACAACGACCCGATCTGGATCAGATCAGATTATTTGATCAAATTTATGAAGGGGCAATCATTGAGACAGCAGGCGCAGGTAATCTGATAGAGAATTATTCAGATGGTAAACTAGCAGAATAAAAATTTTTGCAGAAGTAATTGTGATGGCTATTCGTGAAACTGCATAGGCGTAGCCCGTCGTAGATATCGCTTTTAGTGCTGCTTTGATTTCACAAAAGTCAGATAATACTGATATCTTTAAGGTAAATAATTCTCATCTAATAATTGTACAAGAGTGTAAGGGCACTTCTCTAGAAAAATATTTAAATCTGTTTTAACTTTCACAAAATCAACTGCACTTTGATAAATATTCTCTAAATCATCCTGTAACTTGTTTATTAAATTCGTCGTTAAATGATTATTTAATTCATATCTAAAAGTTTTTAGTTCTCCAATCCAATGACGATAGTTTCTTTCATATTCCACCTGCCAATATTGGAGTAATAATATATGAATAATAATTTGCCTTAAAAGACCTTTGGCTTTAGCTAAATCTCTTTTACCCAAACTGATTAATTCCTCAATTAAGTTTTCTAAATCAAGTTGGTTAAACTGTTTGTGTTTTAATAATTCAATAGTTTGTTCTAACCATAAATTTTCATCGGTTTCATAGAGTTGTTTTAAGTTGGTAGTAATTGTCATATTTTTACCTTCTACCTACATTCGATAATGTAATCATATACAATTATAAATTGATAGATGCAAACCACCAAAATCCAGAGAACTGGTAAAGACTATCAATGCACCAAGTTAATTTGAAAGAAGCTGAGACTCGTCTAGCAGAATTAATTGAAGAGGCGGCTGGTGGAGAAGAAGTCATCATCACGCGTAATGATGGGACATCTTTCAGAATTGTGCCGCTTGGTGGAGTAGAAGCACGCCCCAAGTTTGGTAGTGCTAGGGGTTTAGTAAAAATGTCAGATGATTTTGATGAGCCGTTGGCAGATTTTGAGGAATACACTCAATGAGGCTTCTGCTCGACACTCATACGTTTTTATGGTTTATTGAGGGCAGTTTCAACCTCAGTGACACAGCAAAAAACTTGATTGAAGATCGGAGAAATCAAAGATTTTTGAGCATTGCAAGTCTTTGGGAAATTTCTATCAAAGTCAGTATCGACAAGCTAAAACTGGAAATGACTTTTACTGAGTTGGTCAAGCAACAAGTTTATGGTAATGCTATTGAATTGCTTGAAATACGACCAGAACATTTAGATGAGTTAGCAAAGTTACCTTTTTACCATAAAGATCCATTTGATCGGCTCATAATTTCTCAAAGTTTAGTGGATAGCATACCTATAATTACTAAAGACAGCGTGTTTGAAAGTTATCCTGTGCAGATATTGTGGTGAATCGTACCACATCTATACACAATAGAAGTTATTGGCAAAAGTCCAGGCCGGACTTTCATTTCACAAAAACTCTACACGTCCCAACATCTCTTCAGGTGACATCACCTCATAAATCAAAACCAAAGTTTCAATGATTTCGCCAATTGAGCAAGTCCCTTTCTTGCAGTAAGTAATACCAGGACGATCAAGCCTATAACTTGCAATAATCAAAAAATCTGCATCTTGGGTGAAAATAGTACTCGCTGTGCTTCCTGAATAAATGCTAACTGGACTTCATCGCTTTGAGTACGTAATTATACATCATTAGTTGTCGTGACATCAATTCCATAACGGCGCAAGCCAAGGGCAATTGCAGGATCAACATTTTCATCAAGATGAAAGCGAATTCGCTCACTCATTCCTCAACTGTCTGAGTTTCTCTTGAAGACGTGACGGATGATTTTGCTTCAGTACTTCAACTAACTCATTCTCTTCTGCTGTACGGCGATCAATCTCGTCTCGGTGATCAAAGTAATAAGCCATTGCTGCATAAACAGATGCCAGTGACAGGTCATACTTACCAGCAATCTCTAGCAAGGAATATCCTAGCTTTAAATACATCACTGCCACATCTTCTACAGCAATGCGAGTATTGACAATGCAGGGTTTGCCACTTCGCACATCAGAAGAGATTTCAATATGCTCCCGACTGACTAACTGCATCAAACGCATCTTCCACATCTATTCCATATTTTAATAATATGTGATTGCTCCTCGCCGTTGATATTCTGGTGAGTTTTTTGACTTAAAATGGTGAATAATCTGAATAGAGGTTTTTTATGAGCATCAGTCTCACACCCGATCAAGAACGCTTTATTCAAACTAAGCTCCAGTCTGGGAAATATCGTTCAGCAGAAGAAGCCCTTGAAATTGCCTTACGGTTGCTTGATGAATACGATCGCGCTGATGCTGAATGGGTCGAAAATGTGCGAGAAAAAATTGATGCGGCGATTTTAGCTTCAGACCAAACGCCACCTATTGACGGAGAGACATTCGTAAACCAAATTCTAGAGCGGTTTCGACAAGGACATCAGGCGCAAGCATGAGTCGCTACGTCATCAACATTCTTGCCAGCCGAGATATCAATGAAATTTCCGACTACTTTGCTGAAACTAGCATTGAAGCAGGAGAGCGATTTTTCAGTGAATTCAACCGTAAGTGCCAACAACTTGTTGCCTTTCCAAACAGTGGTAAAAGTTACGCAAAAATTCGTCCAGACCTCCGAGGTGTATCCTTGCAAGGCTATATCGTTTTCTACAGAGTATTAGATGATGGTATCGAAATTCTACGGGTTGTAAGTGGTCGTCGTAACTTTCCATCTCTTTTTGAGGAATCCAACTAAAAGCTTTTTTGCCGAACCCCTGAGACACTGTGAATTTAGGATGGCGTTGGGTTAAAAAAGAAACATGAAAATCATCAAACCCATCACCAATTGGTTAGAAACCCGTGCTTGTGCCCCTACTTATGGCGGTTGGGTACTAGCAGCAACGGCTATTTGTTTTTTTGGCGCAGGTATCAATACGATGGCTGGTTGGCTGTACGCCATTAGCGGCATTAGTTTTGCCCTTTTGGGTGTAGCAGCTATCTTACCGCCGCGATCGCTCACAGGTCTATCTATCACCCGCCGTCCCATGCAACCAGTGTCAGCCGGTGACGATCTAACGGTGGAATTAGAAATCTGCAATCAGACACAGCAGCCTGTAAGCTTATTGCAAGTTGAAGATATACTGCCCTTTATCTTAGGGAAACCAGTACAAAAGGCAATCGAAACAATTCCTAGCCAAGGTAGTTACCGTTGGGTATATTACCACCCGACTCAGCGTCGGGGTGTTTATCGCTGGCACACAGTCGAACTGGGTTCTGGTGCGCCTTTAGGGTTGTTTTGGTGTCGCCGTCAGCGTGATTGTGCTGCTACAGCGATCGTCTATCCCACAGTGTTACCCTTGGCTACCTGCCCCTTAGTAGATGAAATGGGACAAGAAGAGAGCAAAAGGGGCGATCCTCGTGGTAGACCGTTGCACACAGCTACAACCGGGCTGGTGCGATCGCTCCGTCCTTACCGCATCGGAGATCCTACCCGTCTGATTCACTGGCGAACTAGTGCCCGCTATGGTGAATTAAGGGTGCGGGAGTTAGAAATGGTAACAGGTGGACAAGAAATAGTTATTGCCCTTGACAGTGCTAGCAATTGGGAAGAAGAAAACTTTGAACAAGCAGTAATTGCCGCAGCATCGCTGTACTTTTATGCACAACAACAACAATTACAGGTGCAGTTATGGACAGCATCAACAAGTTTAATTAAAGGCGATCGCTTTGTTTTAGAAACCTTAGCAGCAACCGCAGCCTTAGAAGATGCCAGTTCAGTTGTTCCTAAAAGCTATCCCTTGATTTGGCTGACTCAAAATCCCCTGAGCCTCGCTACTCTTCCTCAAGGTAGTCGCTGGGTTTTGTGGCCAAGTATATCCTTAGCAACAGAACCAGAGGTAATTAATTGGGAACACACTGGTATAGTTTTGCAAAGCGATCGCCCACTGCAACCGCAACTACAAAAAACATTACATTCATAAGTCAATTCAAATTTTATAATTTCAAAGACTGCTGACAAGTTCAGCTTCTGCGATTTATGGGATTTTCTCTGATCCCTGCACACAGGATATATCAGCCTTTGAGCAAAGGTAAAACAATTTGATCAGCTAAGGTTGGGGAAATACACCCAGTAATCCCTTAGTGAGGCTGAGGTACAATGCAAAGAAATATTTAAATTATGAGCGACATGATCACATCAGAACATAACACAAAATCCAGCGATAAAAGCCTAGAGGCAATGCGGCATTTTTCCGAACAATACGCCAAGCGTACTGGAACATATTTCTGTTCTGAACCTTCTGTCACCGCAGTCGTGATTGAAGGACTAGCCAAACATAAAGACGATCTGGGTGCGCCTTTATGTCCTTGTCGCCATTACGAAGATAAAGAAGCTGAGATTCACGCCACATATTGGAACTGTCCTTGTGTGCCAATGAGAGAACGCAAAGAGTGCCATTGCATGTTATTCCTCACCCCTGACAACGAGTTTGCTGGAGACAAACAAGAAATCTCTCTGGAAACAATCAAAGAAGTACGAGACAGCATGGGATGAGCGAAATCATCCCCCAAGAGTTTTGGCAAGGCGTAGAACAGTTCAATTCTGGAGAGTTCTACGCTTGTCATGACACTTTAGAGGCTTTGTGGATTGAAGCTGGCGAACCGGAAAAAAGCTTTTATCAAGGCATTCTCCAAATTGCTGTGGCACTGTATCATTTGGAAAATCGCAACTGGCGAGGTGCGGTAATTCTATTGGGAGAAGGCGGCAATCGCCTACGCCGTTACCCATCTAGTTACGGCGGCATTGACGTAGATGAGCTATTGAGTCAGAGCGCAGCGTTGTTGACAAATTTACAACAAATAGGGCCAGATAAAATTGTTGCTGGCAATCTGGGCGAAAATCAAGTCTTATCTTTGCCTAGAATTGTGGTAACTACTGATTAGACTTCAGTAGGACTTACGCACAGGTAACGGAAAACGAACCACAGAGAGCGCCAAGGTCACGGAGGAATGAGAGTTTGAGAGGGTTTTTGCGTAAGTCCTATTCAGGTGAAATTAATTTGCGTTGCCTGAAATCTTTGGTAGAAAATTCATCTAGCTGACGACTTCCTGTACCACTACGTGGAAGCAAGCTACCCGTAGCGTCTCCGTTAAAAGAAGAGTATTGTGCCTACGTCGATTTTACTCAGATGTCAATTACCTGAAACCTTGAGGTTGGGGCTAGCGTCACTATTTCAGCCAGTAGTTATCGGCAATCACTCCAGATTGTATACTTCATATCTGGATAAAGTACTTGAGATAATTAGAATGCAAGCTGAAATCCTAAATCCCCAATTGCTATGATGCCCTGCTATCAATTGCCCATATCCCAGATACGTCGCTTTGGATTAGCTTTAATGCTGCCAGCTGCACTCTTAGGCGCTTTTGCCTTCCCTACCCAAGTGCAAACCGCTACTGCACAAACATCTCAAGCAAATCGCCCCCTGACTATCCGCGCTGATGTGCAAGAATATGACGCTAAAAATCAAGTAATTACCGCTCGCGGCAACGTGCAAATGTTGTATCCTTCTCGTCAACTTCAGGCAACATCTGCCCAAGCACAGTATTTTAGTAAAGAACGCCGAATTGATTTCAGTGGTAACGTCTATATTCTGCAACAGGGCGGTAACAGTATCCGAGCAGAGAAAGTAACCTATTTAATTGATGAAGGGCGATTTGTGGCTTTACCCCAATCCAACCGTCAGGTAGAGTCCATCTACATGATCGAGGAATCAAATAATAGCGGACAAACTGCGACACCTGCCCCACAAACACCACCTTTGAAGCCTTCTAATTAGCATTTACCACCAAGAAAGGGTGCTTCCAGCGTGAAAATTGTTTTAGAGAATATTCACAAATCTTACGGTAAGCGAGTAATTGTCAATCGTGTCAATCTTTCTGTTGCTCAGGGCGAAATCGTTGGTTTACTAGGCCCCAATGGGGCTGGTAAAACGACGACTTTTTATATTGCCACAGGTTTAGAAAAACCCAATCAAGGAAAAGTTTGGCTGGGTAATGTAGATGTGACGGGAATGCCAATGCATCAAAGGGCACGACTGGGTATTGGTTATCTAGCACAAGAAGCAAGTGTTTTTCGTCAACTATCGGTAGAGGATAATATTCTGCTGGTGCTAGAGCAAACTCATGTGCCACGATGGGAGTGGTCAATCCGACTTAGAACTTTACTGCGGGAGTTTCGGTTGGAAAAATTAGCTAAAAGTAAAGGAATTCAACTTTCTGGTGGTGAGCGACGACGGACGGAATTAGCAAGGTCTTTAGCTGCTGGACGAGAAGGGCCAAAATTTTTGCTTTTGGATGAACCTTTTGCGGGAGTCGATCCGATCGCAGTCTCAGAAATTCAGCAAATCGTCGCCCAACTGCGCGATCGCGGCATGGGAATCTTAATTACAGATCATAATGTCCGCGAAACCCTTGCCATCACTGATCGCGCCTACATCATGCGTGAGGGACAAATCCTCGCTTTTGGCGCTGCTGACGAACTCTACAGCAATCCCCTCGTGCGGCAATATTATTTAGGGGATAATTTTCAAGTCTAAATTAACAATTATTTAGTTAATAATTTCCTAGAAAATTTTGATTTTTGATTCTTCAGCATGAATTTATTAGTTAATTTTTAGCCATTAAGTATTTAATTTTGATATTAAATACACTAGAGATGCTTTGCTTTGCCAGGGTCGCCAATATCTAAATTTTCAAGTTGCTTATGATCTCAAAGAAGCTCACGTTTTTTAATAGTCTTTATTCGCTGCTGCCTTTTACGATCATGGATCGCTACCTTGCCAGCGAATTGTTAGCGCCGTTTTTCTTTGGTGTCGGAGCTTTTTCATCAATTGGCGTCACCATTGATGCTGTATTCGATCTCGTCAGAAAAATTGTCGAATCTGGGCTACCTATAGACATTGCTATTCAAGTTTTTTTGTTAAAATTTCCCAATTTTATCGTTTTAGCTTTCCCGATGTCTACGCTGCTGGCTACTTTGATGACCTACAGTCGTCTTTCTAGCGAGAGCGAACTAATTGCCCTGCGTGGTTGTGGCGTCAGTGTCTATCGCATGGTGCTAACTGCTGTGATGTTAAGTCTTGTAGTCACAGGAATGACATTTGTGTTTAACGAGGAAATTGCACCAGCAGCCAATTATCAAGCGGCAATGACTTTAGAGAAAGCCCTAAAATCAGACAAGCCCACTTTTAAACAGCAAAATATTTTCTATCCTGAATACCAGGATGTTGTCCAGCCGGATGGCTCTAAGAATCGGATATTGACACGCTTGTTTTACGCCGATCAATTTGATGGTAAGCGGATGAAAGGGTTGACAATTATAGATCGCTCAACAAAAAATCTGAATCAAATTGTGGTATCAGAATCTGCTCAATGGAATCCTTCTGAAAATGTCTGGGATTTTTACAACGGCACGATCTATTTTGTTGCTGCCGATCGCTCTTATCGCAACATCGTGAGATTTGAACACCAACAACTGCAACTACCGCGCACGCCCTTAAGTCTGGCAGAAAAAAGCCGGGATTATGGTGAGATGAATATTTCTGAAGCACTACAGCAACTAGAAGTGGAAAATCTTGGTGGCGATCGCCAAAAAATTCGTAAACTTGAAGTGCGGATTCAACAAAAAATCTCTTTGCCCTTTGTATGCGTGGTTTTTGGCTTGGTAGGGGCAGCGATGGGAAGCATACCGCAACGGACGGGAAGAGGTACCAGCTTTGGGATTAGTGTCCTAGTTATATTTTCGTACTACTTAATTTTCTTTATAAGTGGAGCGATCGCACAAGCAGGTGTCCTCTCTCCCTTTATGGGAGCTTGGTTGCCCAACTTTATTTTTTTAGGAATAGGTTTATTCTTATTGATGCGAGTTGCCAGACGTTAAATTGAGATAGCAGGGAGCAGGGGAAAAAGAACTATTGATTATTGACCAATGCCCAATGCCCAATGCCCAATGCCCAATTCCCAATGCCCCCTTCATCTTCATCCCCTCACTTCAATTACGGGTGATAATTTCGACATTCTGGTGCATTGGGGTTTTCCTTGCAGTATTCTTCAAAAGAGACTTTAGCTGATATCATACCCTCAGCTTTCTGATGAGCTGCTTCTGCCTGAAGTTCTTCTACCTCATCCCAGGCAGCTGCACAGGCTTTAGAATAAGCACCTTGTTCAGTGCAAATAGCACGAGCCTGCTCAATTGCTTTTTGAATTCTCTGCTCCAGCAGTAGCGCTTTTGGCGCTTCCACAAAGTCGCTTTTAGTCAAAATGTCGGTAATCGAGATGATGCCCAACAACTTGCCTTGAATCACAGGTGCGCGATGAATACCAGTATTAGCAAATAACCGCGCTACATATTCCACACCCAAATCAGGATTGACCACAATGCAGGGCTTGCTCATAATTTCATAAACCCGCACCTGCTTTGGATCTTTCCCGTAGGCTGTGATCTTATAAACAATATCCGTTTCTGTGACAATGCCATAAGCATCATTGTCATAGCGACGATCCACAACCAGCGCCCGCAATCCTTTATCCTTCATCAGCCCCACCGCTTCAGCAACAGTTGCCGAACCGCGAATGGTAACTACGTCTTTGGTCATGATATCTTCAGCTTTCATCATTGCTGTAGTCTCCTGGTTAATAGTCCGGTGCAGCACTGCGCCCTCATAGACGTATCGAAGCGTTGCAGCGCACAGTTGGCTAACTAGAAAGTAAAAAAAGTTGAACTTTTGCCCAGCTACAACAATAAATTAGACCAGTTATCAACTTATGATGTTATCCAATGTAACCAATGCCCAAAAACTAAGCATAAATTGTGTTGAAGAAGAATTCAGGAGTCAGAATCAAGACGCTCTCTACGAGACGTTAAAAGCGTAGCTTGCTTCTCTGTAAGAGTACGCGGACTCGCTAACGCTTCTCTACGAGACGTAACGCGTTCGCTATCAGTCGGGGATTCAGACCCGCGACTTTTATTTATTTTTTAATCGCCGAAAATTGCCGCATTTTCCAGAAATAGCTAGAAATCAAATTGGTAATAATATGAGCGACAATCGGCACTAACAAGTTGCCCGTGAGCAGGGCGCTATATGCCAATATCATGCCGACAATTGTTGCCCAAATTACATAAGCCCATTGTTGGGAACCGCTAAAATGCAAGATGCCAAAGCAAAGACTGGAAACAATTACAGCTGTCAGATCAGAGCCTAAAGCTGGTAGCATCACACCTCTAAATAACAATTCTTCACTCAACCCTGGTAGCAACCCCAGCCAAATCAAATCTGGTAAAGCTAAAGGCTTCAATACTACTTCTAGGTAATAATCTGCACTTTTACGATAGGCAGTCCACAGGCGGTAAGTTAAGCCACTCAACGCGGTGAGTACAAACCCCAACCCTACACCTAACAGCAACTCTCTTAGATTCAAGTCCCAAGAAAATAGCGGAAAGTTGCCAAAGTATAACGAAAGTTTGGCGACTATCAACAAAATGATTGCAGTCGCTCCCATCGCCCCAAGTACTTGGATGCGCGTCAGGTATGGAATTTCTGGCTCTTGCTTTTGTTGTTCAATCACAGGTTTTAGGGGGAGAGGGGCAGGGGAGGCAGGGGAGCAGGGGGAGAAAACTAATAACTAATGACAAATGACTAATGACAAATAACTAATGACTAATTGACTGCAAAGGTAATAATTTGGGACGGAGAGCGCAGGGATTGATGCCTGCTTTATGTGCTACCAATACACCTACTGCTTCTAAATATGAGTTTACCTGTATAGATTTGATCCCCAAGGATTGGGCAGGAACTTTTATCAGAGTTTTATTTTCTTCTACTGTAATTATTTGGCATTGTCTTTGGCTTAAACTCAGTAAAGCACTGCTACCACAAGCATTTGCTGGTGCGATCGCAGCATCCACTTCATCTGCCCAAATATCTCCTTTCTCTGATGCAATCGCTCCTTTATCTACTATAAATTGTGGGGCACGACTTAATCCTACAAGGACGCACGGCAAAAATGTATAGCCCAATTCTTCGGCGGCGGAACGGGGAGATAAATCAGGTTGTGGAGGTTCGCTCAAAAGGGCAGGAGAATGGGCGCAAGGAATTTGAAAGGTTCGCACTAGCAAATGGCTAATTACGGCTTCTGCACCCGCTAAGGAATCAACACCTTCACCCTGGCGATATTTCTGTACTGCTTCCTCATCCATATCATCGGGGAAACGAGCAACAACTGCGATCGCTTCTGCCCCCGCTTTTTTAATTAATATCTCAGCTGCCCGTAATAAACTATCTGGATTGCCAATTGTTCCCCAACTCGCTCCCGATGCTGTAGTCCGTAATTCTACATTTAATGGCGCATCAGTAATTACATAATCTGTTAAGGTCAATCCCAAAGTTGCTCTGACTGCATCTGCTGCTTGTATATGTCGTAGCCGTAACTCTGGCTCAATACCTTGATCTAAAAGCAAACCTACCTTGTTGTTGCGGACTGGACGCAAACCCCAGCACCCAGAGGCGAATTTATCAAGTCCGTAACCTTCAACATAGAAAGCGTTAGGGAGATTCCAGTACAAACTTGCGCCATTAAGGACATTGGGGTGAGTAATTAGGCGATCGCAAACCTGTGCGATGACTTTAGCAACAGGTAAAGCATCTCCTGCATAGCCCCCAATGGCAGCCCCAACCCCAGTTGGTACGATTAAAATAGCAGTGTATGGACGCATATTGAGTGTTGAGTTATGAATTAGGGCCATCACAGCAACTTTGCCTAGTATATAGTAAGCACTTCAGTGCTTATTACAAACTTATTTACCTATAGAATTTGGTGCGATCAAGTACTAAAGTTTCTTTTGATATTACTTAAGTTGTTGGACTTTTTCTTGCATTTATCTACTGCTGTTTAGTTATTCTCTGTGCTTGATTTTAACTTCCATAGAGATAGATGGCGCTTGAAAACTAAAGCTATGTTCCAGTCATGTTTTTTTTCAAGGTATCTTGTAATTCTTCAGAAGCATTGAGGAAAAATACATCAGTAAAAGTATCAGGGATTTGTTTAATATTTGTATCAGGAAATAATTGAAATTTAGTTTGTGGTTCTAGAAGGTAACTTATAGATAATACATTTCCCCAACCCCAATCTTTACCACACTCTGCACAAATAATTAAAGGATTTACAGATTGCTTAATAATATTTACTATCGGAATATTATCGGAACTATAAGCTTTATTCCACCAAGTTTTTTTCGGTAAAATAATCACACATGATATTATTTGTAGAGAAATTAACCCAAGAAGCAATAACCTCCATAAATGCTTACGCATTTTTTTATCTGGATATAAGATAGTTTTTTGAGCTAATAAATAAGCTACAGCTAAATGGCATCCTAAATAAACAGAAATTGAGTATCTTATAATTACAGAACGAACCCCACCAAAAATTACATCCGGTATGGCTTGAGCTAGTGCTGTTAATGAAATTAATATTAAAATAAAAGACCAAGTTGACTTGGGCGTTTTCCGACAAAGAAAATAAACTGCATAAAGTAATAAAATTACTAAAAGTCTAATGATTAAAAGCCAAAGGCTATTTGTTAGCTGATCTGGGTAACTATACTCCGATGTTATATCAAAAAAAATACGCGCCCAATGAATCTGCCATGTATTTACTAAATCATTTAGCGGCACAATACGGTTCGACCATTTTATTGTTTCTTGAACTTTGCCTGATTGAGTAATAATTAAAAATAACCAGGGAAGAAAAGCTAATATTCCAGCTAATAATGTGCTCAGATAAGGAATTAATATTTTCTTGGCTCGGAGTCCTTGATTGACAGCTACATAAATACCTTGTCCAATCGCTACCAAACTAAACAATAAATTTGTGTAGAATCCTAGCAATAAAGTGACAAAATAAATACTCCAGCTTGGTTTTGTATTTAACCTTATTGCTCTGAGCAATGCAGCACTAGATAGCAAGATATTTAGTGTATAAAAACTATACATTCTTGCTTCCTGGGCATACACAAGATGAAATGGTGATACAGCTATAATGGCAATTGCTACTAAACCGACGATTTTTGATTGAAATAATTCCTGGCATAGCCAATAGAGAGCAGGAAAAACTAATAAACTGATAAAGGCAGAAAAACTTCTTGTGGCTGCGACTGTATTTCCAAAGCATTGCACCCACAAATTTGCCATCACAAAATATAAGGGTGGATGTTTTGGATCTTCTACCGCTAAACCTTTAACAGTATCAATGATACTTTTTCCAACACCAGGACTTTGATATTTTTCTAATAATGTTCCAGCAGTTAATATTTGGCTATTAACTACTTCCTGCATTAAATCTGCTTTGGTATTACCATAAATTCTTAAATAAGTAAATGTTTCATCTGCCCAAGTTATTTTTCCATCAATATTAATAAATCTGATCAATATCCCTGTAATTATCAAAACGACTGTTAGCAGCTTGAAACTATTAAAGAACCAATCGTCATATTTTTTTTGAATTGTTTTAGATGAGTCAGGCATACAAGCATAATATTAATTATCGTCAATCTGAGTTAAAACATAATTTATAAAGATGTCTTATAAAAATCAGAAGCTATAAAATTATAAGAGGATGTTTGAAAAATCCTCTTCTTGGTAGCAAACATTTTTGATCCCCCTAAATCCACCTTAAAAAGGGGGACTTTGATTCCGGGTTCCCCCCTTTTTAAGGGGGGTTAGGGGGGATCAATAAGTGCCTAAAATCACAGCCAACTACTTTTCAAACAACCTCTAACTGTTCAAATTTTGGATTTTAGATTTTTCCATCAATCCAAAATTGAATTACTTCTAACTACCGACTGTAGTCACCACAGCTTCAACTGTCGCTTTTTGTTCGTCAGCATCCACAGAAGTAACTGCCCAACGCAGAGGTTCGCCTTGTTTTTTCAACTCTGTTTCAATTACTTCTAGTAATTCTGCGGGAGTTTCTTGTAAATCAATTTCTGCGGTAATAAAATGAGTCGTCATTTTGGTAAATCCTGTTGATTTGTAGTTTCTAGAATAGCTGACTTCATCTGCGATGAAATCCTTGCGTAATTTATCAGATTTGGTAATCTCAGTGAACAGTTATTCAGTTATGCTAATCATTCGATATACTGATAACTGTTCGCTGATTATTTGCCTTTGCCAAATTGTAACTGATAAACTACATCTTCTTTCTCTGTCTGAATTTTCAAATCAGAAAGGGGTTTGGCAATACAAAGCAATACGTAACCTTGCTTTTGCAAATCTGGACTAACGCCCATACCATCAGTTTGATCCACAGTTCCCTCGCTTATTTGACCGGCGCAAGTTGTGCAAACACCAGCATTGCAAGAACTCGGCAGTTCCAAACCGGCAGCATCAGCAACTGATAAGATCGTTTCATTTTCAGGAACTTGCAAGGTATGAATTTTGCCTTGGTGATCAATTTCTACGGTGTAAATTTTGGGCATATACAAAACAAGCGTGATGCTACGGACAAATGTATTACTTTATCTGAATTAATTAAAAATATCCAGATGTCACTATAAAAGTGTAGGTTAAAGAGGGACAATTATAGCAACTAATTCTGAATAAGTTATAGATTAGTAACATTATTTACTATACAATACACAAATATATTAGTTAAATTTGCTTACTATAAATTGCGCGTAGGCGTAGCCCGCCGTAGGCATCGCGTTTCTTGAGAGACTGTATCTGTTAAGTCAGCCTTTTGGCATTGGTTCCATGTCTTGGAAAGTTGACACCATACAAAACAAGGTGGCTTGGTCGCTTTATGTGGAATTGGTGACACGGATGTTGCATCAAAACCTCTGCCTAAGAGTAAGGTAGCTACAAGAACATCTACATCTTCATCAATATAAACTTGAGCAAAAATCGTCATTTTTGATTTAATCTAGCTTTAATCGCTGGATGGACTAATTCATCAGGGACATGATTACGCTCGATATATTCATTAATTTCTGCTTGATTATCTAAGTAAAAACTCAAAGCATCAAAGACTTGCGCTAAAGTTAAATGAGGTAAATGTAGCGGAATTTCTTCTGGTCTAATACCTAAACGCCAATTTTCAACAATTGCTCTCACAGGCGTTCTACGTTTCCTTAATAATCGGTTCACCTGATAAAATATCAGGTTGTCGGGTAACATAGCGAGAGTTTGTAGTAGTTGTCATACTATTGAGATTTTTGGCAGTATCTCTGTTAATGTATCACAGACTAATACCCTACGCGGAAGCCAAAAGGCTTATAGAATAAGCTTTTCATTTTTATTGAAATTTTTTCCAACTCTGCGATCGCTGTAAATCAACAATATACACTATGTAGCGATGATTGCACTCACCAAGAAACTTTAGTCATCAATGTTATAAGGTTGACTCTTAAGGTTACAACATTAAGCCTTAGAGCTAGAACATAAAGGCTTAAGGTTACAACATTAAGCCTTAGAGCT
Organism: Nostoc sp. JL23; assembly: GCF_017115065.1. Classification (NCBI taxonomy): domain Bacteria; kingdom Bacillati; phylum Cyanobacteriota; class Cyanophyceae; order Nostocales; family Nostocaceae; genus Nostoc; species Nostoc sp. JL23. Next base: position 70,604 of record NZ_JABXKN010000014.1, on the reverse strand, counting down.
AAAACATAAAGGCTTAAGGTTACAACATTAAGCCTTAAAGTTAAAGCAACATGGAATACAGACCATTTGTAGGGGCACAGCATCATTGGTATCAACTTAAGCTTAAACTCTTATTCCACAGGCATTTATTTTACCCCTCCCCTTGCTAAGGCTACGGTGTTAGGGGGTTAGGTCAATCGTTAGCTTTTCCACATAACGTGAAAAGCCAGATTGTCTATTGCTTAAACATAATATTATTTTGCTGAAAATCAACCTTTGATGATTAAATTCCGAGAAATCACGGACATAAATAAAAACTTTTACTAAAAAAATGCGTTTTTTGCTGAACCAGAATCCAGGTTAATTGAGAGAAAATAGCCCTGTAAAGCTATTAAAAGCGTAAAATTATGCCTCGAAAAAAACGTAGTTCTCGGATTTTAGAAAAAGCTGAATTTAGAGTTGCCGGGCTGAAAGCTATCGATCCGAATATCAATTTTGATGATACTTGCAACTTGCAAAACCTGACTCAATTAATAGACAATTTTCACAATATGCTTGATGAGTATAACGCTGCTCTAGCTATGATTGACTCTTCTAGAAAAAAGCTGGATGAGATGGAAAAAACCTTAAGTCAGGTTTCTGACAAAATGCTGACTGGGGTTGGTTTCAAGTACGGCAAAAACAGCAACGAATATGAACTTGCAGGCGGCGTTAGAGACAGCGAACGTATCCGTAAAAGCAGATTAACACGCTTGAAATCTAACACAGATAAAACATCAAATTAAAATGCAATAACCGCCACGCCCTAACGATAAGTCAAAAGGCTTATAAAATCTGCTTTTAACTTTTTTAGAATAGTATCTGTGAAAATTAAAAGTGTCCAGCAGATCCCCGACTTTTTTAAGTAAGTCGAGGATCTATTCCATCAGTAATGATTCAGGAATGCTATATAATAAACTTTGTATTAACCCAGAACTTCCGAAATATTAAAATTGAATGACCAGGTTTATACATGATAAATTCGCCAAAGACTATCTAGAAGAACTACTAAAAGATTACGGAGAAGTTAAAGCATCAGAAAAAGTATCAGGAGAGATTAAAGAAATAGATGTTTTATTCACTCCTGCCAAACAGCAAAGCTCTAATCTACAAATACTGGGTTTGTTAGGAAGATTTGCCCAACAGCCTGCAATTATAGAACCATACCGCAATCCAGCTTCTACCGATGAAATCTGCGACTGTATTCTCAAATTATTAGAAATAAAGGCTCTCCTGCGACGAGAAGCTAAGACAAATAAAACCAAACTTCAGGACTCAGAAATTCCCAAATTGTGGGTTCTTACACCTACCATATCTGAAACTAGATTGTCTAGCTTCGGAACTATACAAAAAGCAGCTTGGTTATCAGGAGTGCATTTTCTGCCAGATGCCTTGCGAACAGCAATTGTGGCAATACACCAACTACCCCAAACACCAGAGACATTATGGTTAAGGCTTTTAGGTAGGGGAAGCGTGCAGTCACAAGCAGTTATCGAGTTGCAAGCGTTACCATTAGATCATCCATACCAGAAAGCAACTCTCGAATTAGTTTACAACTTGCGCGAAAACTTGAGAGTAAACCAAGAATTAGAAGCAGATGATAGGGAGTTAATTATGCGATTAGAACCACTTTATCAAAGAGACAGAGAACAAGCTGTACAGTCAGGAGAACAACGTTTAATTACACGTCAACTGAATCGCCGTATTGGTGAGATTGATACGTCATTAATCGAGCGAATTCAAGGCTTATCGCTTGAACAATTAGAAAATTTAGGAGAAGCATTGCTAGACTTTTCTAGTGTTGCTGATTTAGAAACTTGGTTAAACCAACAATCAATCTAATTTATTTCGATTGATAAAGAGTTAATTATGCGATTAGAACCACTTTATCAAAGAGACAGAGAACAAGCCAAATAAGAGGGAAGGCAAGAAGGAAAAGAAGACTTAATACTGCGTCTACTAAATCGCCGTATTGGTGAAATTGATGCATCATTAATTGGGCGAATTAAAGGTTTATCCATTGAACAATTAGAGAATTTAAGAGAGGCATTGCTAGATTTTTCTAGTGTTGCTGATTTAGAAACTTGGTTAAACCAACAATCAATCTAATTCATTATTACTACACCTGGCGGCTAAAAGTCGCGGCTATACATACAAAAGCCACCTACGTGGGTTAAAAATCCTTGATTTCCTCTTAGTCCACGGAGGTGGCTCACCCTGCGGAACGCCAAGGGCGAATGTTTGCCTAGTAGCGAATTTTATTCGCCTAATACTTTTCAAGCTATACCTTCAGTATAAAAAAGTTGCTAATAACCGATTAACAGTAAGGCTTTCACTAATAAAAGTAAGCTAAACTTTTATAGCCGAGTATTGCCTAAAAATATTTCATAATTGAAGGGAGAAAATCCCAATGGAGAAGATAAAAATGCTAGAACAATATCGTAAACACGTTGCCCAAAGAGCAGCACTCGGTATTCCCCCTTTACCATTGGACGCGAAGCAAACCTCAGAATTATGTGAATTACTGAAAAATCCGCCCAAGGGTCAAGAGGATATATTATTACATTTATTGCGCGATCGCGTTTCTCCTGGTGTTGATCCAGCAGCTTATGTCAAAGCTGGATTTCTCACCGCCATTGCCAAGGAAGAAATCACCAGTCCCTTGATTGCGCCCATTGAAGCAGTGCAATTGCTGGGCACAATGATCGGTGGTTATAACGTGCAATCTTTAATCGATTTGCTGCAATTGCCCACTGTATCCCTCTCCGACTCATCCGAAACACCTCTAGTAATGGGCGGACAAGGAAAGGAACCCATTTCCGCCTACGCCGCCAACGCCTTAAGCAAAATCCTTTTGGTGTATGACGCTTACCACGATGTTTTAGAGTTGTCTAAAACCAATCCTTTCGCCAAGCGGGTGGTTGACTCTTGGGCGGAAGCTGAATGGTTTACCCTTCGCCCCACAGTTCCAGAAGCGATTACTGTCACCGTTTTTAAAGTTCCTGGCGAAACCAATACCGACGATTTATCCCCCGCCCAAAGCGCCACAACTCGCCCAGATATTCCCTTACACGCCTTAGTGATGCTAGAGTCACGGCAACCGGGAAGCTTGGCAACCATTGCCGAACTGAAGAAAAAAGGGCATCCCGTAGCTTACGTGGGAGATGTAGTTGGTACAGGTTCTTCTCGTAAATCTGCCATCAACTCCGTATTGTGGCACATGGGAAATGATATACCTTTTGTGCCAAACAAACGCGCTGGGGGTTATGTTTTAGGTGGTGCGATCGCACCAATCTTCTTTAACACAGCTGAAGATGCCGGTGCTTTGCCTATTCAGTGCGATGTCACCAAACTCGAAACCGGCATGGTAATTACCATCCATCCCTACAAAGGCGAAATCACCAACGAAACAGGCGAAGTCATTTCCACCTTTGCCCTCAAACCTGACACCATCCTCGATGAAGTCCGCGCAGGTGGACGCATCCCCCTACTTATTGGACGTACCCTCACCGATAAAACTCGTCTTGCACTCGGTTTAGAACCCAGCACAGTTTTCACCCGTCCCCAGCAAGCCTTTGATACAGGCAAAGGCTACAGCCTAGCACAGAAAATGGTAGGTAAAGCTTGCGGATTACCTGGTGTGCGTCCCGGCACATCTTGCGAACCCATCATCACCACCGTTGGTTCTCAAGATACCACAGGCCCCATGACCCGCGACGAATTGAAAGAACTCGCCTGTCTTGGTTTCAGTGCAGACTTAGTGATCCAAAGTTTCTGCCACACAGCAGCTTATCCCAAACCAGTAGACATCAAAACCCATCACGAACTCCCCGACTTCTTCGCTTCTCGTGGCGGCGTCGCCCTCCGCCCCGGTGATGGTATCATCCACTCTTGGTTAAACCGGATGCTGCTACCCGACACCGTGGGAACTGGCGGCGACTCTCACACCCGCTTCCCCTTGGGTATTTCCTTCCCCGCCGGTTCTGGATTAGTAGCCTTTGCAGCTGCTTTGGGTGTGATGCCTTTAGATATGCCAGAGTCAGTTTTGGTAAGATTTAAAGGAGAATTGCAACCAGGTATCACCCTGCGCGATGTCGTGAATGCCATACCCTACGTAGCAATTCAAAAAGGTTTGCTGACAGCAGAGAAACAGAATAAGAAAAATGTCTTCTCTGGGCGAATTCTAGAAATAGAAGGTTTGCCAGATTTAAAAGTTGAACAAGCCTTTGAACTCACCGATGCCAGTGCCGAACGTTCTTGTGCCGGATGCACAATTAAGCTAAGTGTAGAGACAATTTCTGAATATCTGCGTTCTAACGTAGCGCTGCTGAAAAATATGATAGCACGAGGCTATCACGATCCGCGTACCATGCTGCGCCGTGTGGCCAAGATGGAAGAATGGTTAGCAAATCCCGTGTTATTAGAAGGTGATGCCGATGCAGAGTATGCCGAAATAATTGAAATTGATTTAAACGAAATCAAAGAACCAATTGTTGCTGCTCCCAATGACCCCGATAATGTTAAATTATTATCAGAAGTTGCTAATGATCCAGTGCAAGAAGTATTCGTCGGTTCTTGTATGACGAATATCGGTCATTATCGGGCAACAGCGAAAGTTTTAGAAGGCGCAGGTGAAGTTAAAACTCGTCTGTGGATAGCACCACCAACCCGCATGGATGAACACCAATTAAAAGAAGAAGGTGTATACAGCGTTTTTGGGGCTGCGGGTGCTAGAACAGAAATGCCAGGATGCAGTTTGTGTATGGGTAATCAGGCGCGAGTTGCTGATGGCACAACAGTATTTTCTACCTCTACCCGCAACTTCAATAATCGCATGGGTAAAGATGCACGAGTGTATCTTGGTTCAGCAGAATTAGCCGCAGTTTGTGCGCTGCTAGGACGCCTTCCGACAGTGCAGGAATACTTGGATATTGTGGCGAGTAGAATTGAGCCTTTTGCCGATGATTTATATCGGTATTTGAACTTTGATCAAATCCTCGGTTTTGAGGATGAAGGACGCGTGATTTCTAAAGAGGAGCAAGCTTTGTTAGTATAGTTTAATTAGGTGGGTATTATGCCCACCTAATATTTAGCATTTCCAAGAGGAATATTAATGACTAGTCCATCTTTTATCAACGAAAAAAATCTCTATGAACAAGACTTTTATTTGTGGATACAAACAATTGCCCAGCAGTTAAAAGAACATAATTTTAATGAAATAGATATACCTAATTTAATCGAAGAAATTGAAAGCATAGGGAGGAGTGAAAAACGCGAGTTAAAAAATAGATTAATTGTACTATTGATGCACTTACTGAAATGGCAATATCAATTAGAAAAACGTAGCGAAAGTTGGCGCAGTACCATTTCTGAACAACGTATCTGCATTGAAACATTATTAGAAGATAGTCCCAGTTTGCAACCTCTACTTACAGAAATATTTGAAGATTGTTACCAAAAAGCTCGCCTCAAAGCATCTGAGGAAACAGGAATTAAATTAAATTTCTTTCCTCAAGAATCTCCTTTTATATTAGAAGAAACTTTAAAAAATACTTATTAAGTTGGAGGAAGGAATGAATTTTTATACCGTCGTACTCAGAAAAAATTCTGGTTATTGGGTTACTTTATGTTTAGAAAACGGCATTGTCGGGCAGGAAAATAGTCAAGAAGATGCAATTAAAAAACTGAAAGAAGCAATTGAATCTTTTGAAATTGTTTATGAGTCTGAAAGTAATATTTATAAATCTACCGTTTCAATAGATGAATTACATGAATTTTTATCTGTTGAAGAAAAAGAAGAAGATTTAGAGCAGTTTGTGCGCTGCTAGGGCGGCTTCCCACAGTGGAGGAATATTTGGATATTGTGGCGAGTAGAATTCATCCTTTTGCGGATGATTTGTATCGGTGTTTGAACTTTGATCAAATCGCAGGTTTTGAGGATGAAGGGCGCGTGATTCCGTTGGAAGAGATGCCCAGGCTTGAGGATATTTTGGATATTCGAGTTTAATTTATATATAGAAAAGTTTTAATAGCCTGTAGCAAACCTTTGGAACTTTAGAATAAATTACGACCATCCCAACATATCTGACCTAACCCCCCAACCCCCTTCCCTACAAGGGAAGGGGGAGAAATCTGGCTCCCCTCTCCGCTTCGGAGAGGGGTTGGGGGAGAGGTCAATCATAATCTAAAAATAAACACCTATTTTCATACTTTATAAATGAATAATCCAACTCCCGAAGAACCCTATCCACCGAAAAAAGAGAGAACTCGCAATATTGTAATCGGCTACAAAGCAGACTTAGTTAAAGTGCAACGTGCCAAAGAACTTCGTCAGCAAATGACACCAGAAGAAAAAATTCTTTGGCAACATCTTCGTGCTAATCGCCTGAATGGTTTGCACTTTCGCCGTCAGCAGATTATCAATGGCTTTATTGCAGATTTCTACTGTCACTCAACTGCATTAGTGATAGAAGTAGATGGCAAAATTCATGAACAACAAGCCGAATATGATGCAGAACGGGACAAAGTTTTGTCAGCTAGGGGACTGCGTTTGTTGCCAATTAAAAATGAAGAAGTTAGACACGATCTTGATAAAGTTTTGATGCGTATTTCCACAGCTTGTTCTCAACAGACCTAACCCCCTTCCTCCCTACAAGGGAAAGGGAAGAAATCTGGCTCACCTCTCCGCTTCGGAAAGGGGTTGGAGGTTAAGTCTATGACTCAACTTAGAAGCGTAGACTATATAGCCCTGACAATGGGACTGAAGCAGGAAATGTAACTGTATTGTAACGGTGGCTTTAGTTGACGTTGCAAAAGTTTACATTTAGAATGGAATCGTCAAAAAACGATAAGTATTTATTCTTATTTATCCTGATAATTTGACATTCAATGAGTATATGTTCTTATCTATGTCAAAAATTTAATATTCATAGAGTTAAAGAATGTTTACAAAAGTATTGATTCCTTAATACAATGAAATTAAAAGCGATAAGCCAAATTGATTGTCAGAAGTGATGAATGCTATTGAATTTCCCTGGCTAACAGCCATAATCCTTTTACCCTTGGTGGCTACCTTAGCCATCCCCCTAATCCCAGACAAGGAAGGTAGAACTGTCCGCTGGTATGGTCTGGGAGTTGCTTTTGTCGACTTTGCACTGATGATTTATGCCTTTTGGTATAACTACGACTTCCAAAGCTCAACACTCCAACTCGTAGAAAACTATCCTTGGATACCGCAGTTAGGTTTGCATTGGGCTGTGGGGGTTGATGGTTTATCGATGCCCTTGCTACTTCTGACAGGCTTAATAAATACCCTCGCAATATTCGCGGCTTGGAAAGTTAACACCAAGCCGCGATTATTTTATGGTTTGATGTTAGCGATGTACAGCGCCCAACTTGGCGTATTTGTTGCCCAAGATTTGCTGTTGTTCTTCCTAATGTGGGAAATCGAGTTAGTGCCGGTTTACCTGCTGATTTCCATCTGGGGAGGACAAAACCGCCGTTATGCCGCTACCAAATTCATTCTTTACACCGCTGCTGCATCAATATTTATCTTGATTGCTGGTTTTGCAATGGCATTCTCTGGAAATACCGTCACCTTCGACATGGCGACTCTAGGAATGAAAGAATATCCCAAGACCTTAGAATTGTTGGTTTATGCAGGTTTCTTGATTGCCTTCGGTGTGAAACTGCCAATTTTCCCTTTACATACTTGGCTACCTGATGCCCACGGTGAAGCATCAGCACCCGGTTCAATGATTTTGGCTGGTGTTTTGTTAAAAATGGGTGGTTATGCTCTTATCCGCTTCAATGTGGAAATGTTGCCCAATGCCCATGTGACTTTTGCCCCAGTGTTAGCAGTTTTGGGTGTGGTTAATATTGTCTACGGTGCTTGCTGTGCTTTTGCTCAAACCAACCTCAAACGCCGCTTGGCTTACTCTTCAATAGCCCACATGGGGTTTGTGCTGATTGGGATTGCCTCTTACACAGAACTGGGTATCAGTGGTGCAGTGTTACAGATGGTTTCCCACGGCTTGATTGCTGCTAGCTTGTTCTTCCTGTCTGGCGTGACTTACGATCGCACCCACACCTTGATGATGGATAAAATGGGCGGTATGGCTAAAGTAATGCCCAAAACCTTTGCTCTGTTTACCATTGGTTCAATGGCTTCTCTCGCCTTACCAGGAATGAGTGGTTTCGTGGGTGAGTTGATGGTATTTCTGGGTATTGCCACCAGTGATGTTTACAGTTCCAGCTTCAAAGTTGTAGTCGTGCTGTTGTCAGCGATTGGCGTGATTTTGACACCAATTTATTTACTGTCGATGCTGCGTCAAGTGTTCTACGGCGAGCAAAATAAAGAGTTGCACTTGGATGCTGTAATATCTGATGTCAAACCCCGCGAAATATTTATTACCGCTTGTTTGCTGCTACCAATCATCGGAATCGGGTTTTATCCCAAGTTGGCAACGCAGACTTATGATGTGAAAGCAGTAGAATTAGCTGCTCATGCTCGTCAAGTTTTACCAGTTGTTGCTCATCAACAACCATCAAGTCTGTACTCGCGGATTTTCTCTGCACCAACATTGGCCACTTCTCAAGTTGAAAGTTCGATTAACATTTCTGAGTAAATTAACTTTCCCATTAAGGGGTCTGCAAGTAAATTCTAAATATTAGGAGAATAAAGGGGTGGTTTCATAACCACCCCTAAAATTTTATAATTATTGAGTTGAAATAGATTTTTAGGTAAGGGCAACTCATGTAGACGCATTCGCAAAGTATCTTGTAGAGAAGCGGCTTCCCGCAGGGTATTGCCCTTACCTAAAAATTATTCAAACTAGAGAGTTCCGCCAATATTGGTAATGTGTTCATTAGCTTTAATATTAGTTGTATTCATATCCCAGAAGACTCTAGCCTGAATCCTAGACAAAATTTAAGTTTTAATAAGTACTGTATTTCCTCACAAGTTCCTCACATTCTTTTTCATCAGATATCTAATATAAGGACATATAAGGACAAAGGACATAAATATCTCTGTAATTTTAAGATTAATTTTATTGATATCCCAGTAAAATATAGCCTTAGTCCTGACAAAGTTTAAGTTTTAATAAGTACTATATTTCCTCACAAGTTCCTCAGATTATTTTTATAACTTCAAGATAAAGACACTCAACTATTGCAGTAATTAGCTTGAGAGTTTACAGCCTTCTGGCGTTGGGGTCTTTCGGCAAAAGCTAGACTACCTCTTTTTTTAGCAAAGTATTGAGGCTTAATTCTACTTTTGCATCTACAGGAGAGTTATCTCATGGATTTTACAGAGAAATTGCCATTTTTTAATCTCAAGACTTTAGGCTATTACAGGTGAGTTCTACGAAGGTGGTGCTATACCTACACTAAGTTAATTCCTGCCACAGTTAAAAACGATTTAGTTTCTAAATAAAGTAAACCTTCTAGCAATTTATCCTGTACTAGTTAAAGAATTGGGGTAGATGCATTTTGACTGCATTTTCCATGAAAAAACAACTTTAACAACATAGGTACAATCAATATGAACTTTAAACAATTTGGTCTATTACTGTCTCTAACTACAATTCTTGGACTCAACGTGATTGCGACCAAGGTTTTGGCTGAAGAGCCTAGTATTACTTTTGGAGATGCACTCGGTTCTGGTGGATGTAAGGTTGCCGATCAGCTTCCTGGAGAGGATGGTAGAAGCTTATCGATCGTCTTGGATAACTTTAGTGCATTCAGTGGTCAGCGTCAAAAGTGTATTTTACGTGTTCAAACTTTTATTCCAAGTGGTTTCATCGTCCAAGAGGTACAAGTACTGTACCAAGGAACTACTGATATTGATAGAGGGAGTAAAGGTACCAGCTTAAACAGAACTTATAGCTTTAGTGGTGGTGCTCTTGGTCAAGCCGTAGCTCCCCCTAAAACTACTAATTTTAAATCTAGTAAGGCATTTGCGGAGCAAGATGAGATTACTGTTGTAGCTGCTACAGGTTTATGTAGTGGTGGTGGGCAAGGACTATTAGGTATTAATCTGATTGCACAATCCTCGCGAGGAAGTTCTATTTTCGTTGATACAGCCGATATCAATGCTGGGGATGTGAGACTTTATTTTGACCTAAAACGTTGCTAGTCCTTCCTTTTAGCGATTCTGCGGATAGATAGATGGTGATACACCGAGCCAGATTCTAAATTTGGTGGTCTTCAATGAGTGATGGATCTAAATCCCGCACTCATTGAATCTACCGAATGTATTCTTCTTTAAGATTATAAATTTATGTTGATGGAGAATAAGATGATGTTGAGATTAAGTAATGCACGTAATTTTTTCATATTAATGTGCTTGTTTTTTTTCTATTCTTATGATGCCAATTCATCTAGCACTGCTGCTGCAATAGATAACCAGCCAAAATTTTTGGTTAATAAGAGATGTAATATAAGTTTCGATCCGCAAATAAATCAGTTTACACTTGGCTCTAATCTAACTGTAAACGCACAATCGCCAAGGGCTAGATGTATTATTAGAATTAATATCTCTAATACTCAAAAGCAATTTAGGCTTGTGCCTTTAGCTTTAAAAGGTGTAGTCAAGAAAGCACCAGCACAAATAGCTATATCATCATTTTTAGTTGGCGAGAAACCAACTCCATATCAAATGATATATGGAAGTGCTATGAATTTTGATTTGACTAATCAAATACTTCCGACGAACTATACAAGTACAGGAAAAAGTGTTTTAGCAATTAATTTAGTATTAACGACGAACGGAGGAGAATTAGAGTTGACAGATATGAAGTTTGCACTTCAATAACAATAAAATATGGTTTGAGTGCTTCTTTAATTTCCGAACTGAGAAGCGATCGCTCCTTTAGGAAATGGGATGCTCCCATTATTCCTCATAAGCATGAGTTATAAAACAAGTAAGTCATTTTGCCTTATGCTTTATCTCAAATTTGACCCCTCTCCAAACCTCTCCCCGACACGGAGAGAGGCTTAATCAGCGAACTTAGGTTAAACTTTCGCCGCCGCAGCATTTGGTAAACTCACTTTCAATCGTTTAAACATCGCTTCTCGTGCTTGTATAGCTAGACTATCGTCAAAAGGTTCTAAGGTAATTTCCTGTTGATACTTTAGCCGTAGCGCTGTTTGAATTAACCAATCGGCGACAAAAGGATTTTTCGGTAACAAAGGGCCGTGGGAATAAGTAGCGATCGCATTCTGATAAAATGCTCCCTCAGTTCCATCTTCACCATTATTTCCCAAGCCGTATACCACACGTCCCAAAGCTTCCACTTTCCCCAGTTTGGTACGTCCGCCGTGATTTTCAAAGCCTACCAAATACGGTGTGCTACCCGTCATCTCTTTTAAATCTCGCGCCAGACGTGAGGCTGTGACTTCAATTACCAAGTTACCAATACACCGCTTAGTATTTTCACCAGGATGCACGGAAACTAAATCGAGTATTCCCAAACCATCAATTCGTTGTCCCAAGCCTGGTTCATAATAATGTCCCAATAATTGGGGTGAACCACAAGTAAATACTCCCGGTGTGCCATTTTCGATTTTGTCGCGCATCGCGTCAGCTTTCGCACCTTGCAAATCACGCATGACAATTTCTTGCTGACGGTCTTGTGCGCCACCACCAACGATTACATCTACAGTTTTAATATCTGCGGCTGTGGAATTTTGATCCAAGGGTAACACTTTTACATCGTATCCCCGCCACTCGGCGCGACGTTCTATAGTAATTACATTACCGCGATCGCCATAAGTACTCATCAGCGTCGGATAAAGCCAACCAATTGTTAATTCTAAATTTTGAGAACTCATAAATTTTGGGAATGGGGCATGGGGCATTGGGCATAGGAAAAAACTCTTATCCAATGACAAATTTAAAGAATTTTACGACCAGTCAGAACTTCTCGCACTTCTAGCATGGCTGAGTAGGTAGGTAGAATATGCAAAGTTTCATTCTCTGGTGTATGCTCTAATGCAGTTGCGATCGCTTGTCGCAAATCTTCTTCGACAATTAAATTTAAGTTGCTCTCAAGGGACTTTTGGCTGTAACGTAGACGTAGTGCCATATCGTAGACGCGATCGCCACTCACTACTAAAGTCCCGCCTCGTTCGACTAATTTCTCGGTATCCACATCCCAAATCCAGGATACATCAGTGCCATCGGGTGTGCGATCGTTCAAAACTAGCAGTGTGGTTTTATCTGTGCTTTGAGTAACTACGCGAATGGTTTCATTCGTTCCCACAGGATTTTTTGATAACAATATTCGTACTCGTTTACCATTGATTACTAAATCTTCAGCCCGACCAAAAGCAGCTTGGAAGTTGTTAATAGTATCTCTGATTGTTGCTTCATCAACTCCTAACTCAATAGCCGCAGTTGCAGCCGCCAAAGTATTATATTTGTTGTATAAACCAACCAGAATTTGCGACCATTCACCACTTTCGAGAGTCGGTTTACTTTTACTAAAACCACACTTAGGACAAGTAAAATCTCCCAAATGAGACAAATAAACACCCTTGTAATCTAGAGAATGTCCACATTTGGGACAATAGATAGAATCAACAGCGTGAGGAATAGCTTCTAGATAATGTTCTGGTTCATTCAAGCCAAAGAATAACACCCGTTGAGGTAACTGCTGACCGAGATTAGATAAAGTTGGGTCATCAGCATTAGGAATTACCACCGTTTCTGGTGGTAGTGTAGAAATAACTTTTGTCCAACGCTTACTAATTGTGTCTACTTCGCCGTACCTATCAAGTTGGTCGCGGAACAAGTTTAAACAGAGAATGATTCGCGGCTGGAGTGGTGCTAATACTCTTGGTACAATATTTTCATCAACTTCCAAAATGGCGTAATCAGAATTTAGCGTACCTAGTAAGTTGGCGCTTTCTAACAGCGCTGTCATCAAGCCATTTTCCAGATTTGCACCTGTAGAATTATGAGTGACACGAAAACCTTTGCGTTCTAGTATTGTGCATAAAAGCAGCGCTGTAGTAGTTTTGCCGTTAGTACCAGCAATTAAAATCACCCCATTTTTAACTTGCTGACTCAATAATTGTAAAAGTCGGGGTTCAATGCGACGAGCAATTGCGCCTGGTAATACACTACCAGCACCTAGACGGAGCGTAGGCGCAGCCCGTCGAAGACATTGCACAATAAAGGTTACACTCTTTGCCACTGACACTGCGAAACCCAATCGCAGCCTATCTATGAATTGTATTTTGTTTCCCACATCTGTACCCTAGTCTTCTGGCGGTTGCTAATTAAAAGTGCAAATTTAATCTTGTGAGTTTAGCGAATCCTGGCTGAAAAAGCCAGTATTCGCAATTTTGAATTTTAGACTTTTCTGCGGAACGCTACGCGTTGCTTGCTTCCCCGGAAGGGTACGGCTACGCTCAGTCGAATGATTTTGGATTGTTGCGCTACTTTACCTCTGTTTTGAATTCTGCGTAGCGATACCAGCCACTTGCGAGAGATAATCTCAGTAGGCGTTATCTTAAAAAATAGTGCGTGGGCGTAATTACATATCCAGCCCAGTTGGCCAAATTCAGCACAAACTCACAACAAGTAGTAGCTTGCAAGGTTCCTTTTGATGAATAGCACAAAGTTTCTTTTTTTACATAAACAAATTACTGGCTGGCGAAGGTGGTTGTCCAAATGCCTGTTGTTGCTTGTAAGTCTTTTCATTATAAGTATGCAACCTGCATCTGCTGGTCTTAATAATGATTTATATGATGGCAACATCTTTGTCGTTTATGCTGGCAATGGTTCATTGGTTCCTCCCAGACAGACACTCGCACAGACTTTAGCGGAACATAAACCCGTATTTTTGGCTTTTTATCTGGATGATAGTAGCGATTCTAAAAGATATGCCATTTCCATTTCACGGGTACAGGAATTCTATGGTCGGGTAGCAGAGATTATGCCGATTAATGTAGATACTATCCCGCCTAAAGAGACCTACGACCCTACAGAACCAGGATATTACTTTGCTGGGAGTGTTCCTCAAGTCGTGGTGTTAAATAAATCAGGTGAGGTAGTTTTGAATAAAAAGGGTCAAGTAGCTTTTGAAGATATAGACGATCAATTTCGTAAAATCTTTGATTTATTACCACGCACTGAAACAGCACAGCTAAAGCGGCGAGCCTTTAACGAGTTTAGTAGTGAGTTAGCTAAGTAACTTATGGGGTAGACCAATTTGGTCTGCCCTAATTTTTAGTTATATCTGTTACTACGTTGCCGCCGATGTCAAAGCATAATATTGAAATATCTGTATTCGCAAATGAGGAAATTAATCCATAGTCTATAGTCCGTAATCAATGCCCATTGTCCAATAATTAACTAGAGTGTATTCTGATGTCAAAGGTTTACACCACCCAGGAACTAATTCAAATTTTGGCAGCCGAACGCCAAGCTTGCCTCAAAGGAAAGCGCTTAAAGTTAGAAATAAAAGTCTCTGGCAATCCTGTAATTGACCAGTTTATCAGAACTGATGGGTTGCAACAGTTTACTGCCTATCAAGATTTTAAAACTGCAATTCACGAGTATCAGAAAGAAAATCGAGTTTCCGGTATTATTTGGCGAGAAGTGACAGTTAAAGGAAAAAACTTGCACTATCCCGAAATAGATACTGAGTTAATTGCCCTCAATGGTGACTTAGAGATATTAAAAGCCGCTAAAAATTCTATCGTAGAATTTTGGTATGAAGTCACTATAGGAATGGATTTATACTTGAGTTTCAATAATAGTAAACAACACCAACAAATTGTCACATCTGATGTAGAGAGAATTGTTCAAAGAACAGAGTGGGCAAGTTTGTGCAAGTGGGAAAATTCTAGCTTTTTGGAAATGATTTTGCAGTTAGGATGGGGTAAACCAGAAGAAGCTTATTATAAACGAGGAAGACCGCGATCGGGTAGTGAATATATTCATGCAGTCAATCCCGGAAATCGCCCTATTGGTTGATTGATGTGTTGGGTAGCAATACTGAAAACCACGACAAAATGACGGATAAAATTGCGTTTACTTTGCTTTCTTAATAAGGCACTCTATCTGTAACAGAAATTTTAACTGTACAGATAAGTAGTAGCATGAAAGTACGCGAAGTGAGCAAACGACTAGAAGCTAATGGTTGGTATCTTGCTAGAACTAAAGGTAGTCATCGACAGTTCAAACATCCTGATAAAGCTGGTACTGTAACAGTGGCTGGTAAGCCAAACGTGGATGTGCCAATTGGTACTCTGAAAAATATCTGGAGACAAGCTCAATTGGAGGAAGACTGATGCGTTATACAGTTGTGATTGAAAAGGGAGCAACTAGCTATGGTGCTTATGTCCCTGATTTACCAGGTTGTGTAGCTGTGGGTGAAACTTTAGAAGAAGTCAAGCAGATGATTGCAGAAGCTATTGAATTTCATATAGAAGGAATGCTAGAAGATGGTTTACCTATTCCTAAACCTACAAGCATTGCTCATGAGGTTGAAGTTGCAAACTACAGCAAAATATAATTATAAAAAACTACTAAATTAGCACTAAACAATCCTTCTAGATATTTTGTAAAGTTAACGTGAGTTCGACAAGTCTTATTTGACCTCTCCCCCAACCCCTCTCCGTGTCGGAGAGGGGAGCAAAAAGCTGAATTTTTCGTTGCTCCTCCCTTTCTGTTTCCCAGAGGGGGCTGGGAGGGAGAGGTTCATCGAATTCACGTTAAAGTTAGTTTTGGAAGAAACACCGGGCGATTGGAAATCACGGCTATACAGACTAAACCCGCCTGCGCGGGTTTTATAGAGTCCGCGCAGGCGGACGAAAGTTTGTATAGCCCCAGACTTCACTTCTCTTCGCGTAGCGTGCGCCTTAGCGCAGGGCGATCTGCCAAAACGGGATGCTCCCCTTTAGTGCTTAGAAAACAAGGACTAAAGTCCTTACTACGAACTTGTTAAGAAACAATGCTTATCGACTTTGAACTATGGACTCTTTACTAGAGTTTTCAAGTTCTGGAAGTTCTACTCTGGCGGGTTTCCAACCACCTGCCCAAGCAAGACATAGATGACGGAAGCGATCGCCCCGCACCTCAAAATTCGGGTACTGGTCGAAACTTGCACAAGCTGGAGATAGCAATACTACAGGCGCTTGATACTGCTTGGCTAATTCTGCCGCCTTGGGAACTGCCCTTTCCATAGTTTCCACAATATGGTAGGTATGATACCCCACCTCTCGCAGACGTTTGGCAAATGCAGGTGCAGCAGAGCCAATCAATAACACAGCAGCAGCTTTGGTTTGAATTTGTGCTAACCAGGCAGTATCATCACCTGCTTTCGCTTCTCCACCAGCAATTAAAATTGCTGGACTGTTAACAGATGCTAAACCTACTTCAGCCGCATCATAGTTGGTAGCTTTGCTATCGTTAATGAAATCAATACCTTCCCATGTGCAGATATGCTCCAAACGATGGGCAACACCAGGAAATTCCCGAACTGCACGTGCGATCGCATCACGATTAATTCCTGCTAATCTTGCTGTTGCTACTGCCATCAAAAGATTTTGCTGGTTATGTTCTCCCACCATTCGTAAACTAGATACTTTCACAATCGGTTCTGGTGTCGAGGTTGCAGTCAATTTTTCTACAACCCAGCCGTCTTCAATGTAAAAGCCTTTTTCGCTAATCAGAAAATCTTTTCCTTTGACACTTGTCCAATAGGCATCAGGCCAAGCACTTAAACCTAACTGGCTCAAGTAGGCATCATCGCCATTGAACACTTGCAACTCAGACTGACGTAATAACTTGGCTTTGATATTGTAATAGTTCTCTAAAGTCTGATGGCGACTAAGATGATCCGGCGTGAAAGTCGTCCAAACACCGATCCGGGGAGCAAGAGAACTCGAAGATTCTATTTGATAGCTGCTAACTTCCGCAATTACCCAATCGAGTGAAGAGTGAGGAGTTAAAAGTGAGGAATTATCAAATGCCTCCCCTGCCTCCCCTGCCCCCCCTGCTCTTTTCCCCCTCTGGGATAGAGCAACTTCACAAGCGGCGTAGCCAATATTACCGCAGGCAGGTGCATTTAATTCTGCTGCTTGGAAAATGGCAGCAATTAAAGCTGTGGTAGTAGTTTTGCCGTTAGTGCCGGTAATTCCTACCCAAGGTAGCGATTGTAAATTTCGCCAAGCGAGTTCCATTTCGCCAATGGTTTCAATACCTAATTGGCGTGCCTCAACTAATACGGGAATATCCCAAGGCACGCCAGGACTAACGACTATTAATTGGGGTAAATTAGCACCATTCAATTCTAGGGATTGTCCTAGTTTAACGGTTATTTGCTCGGCAGCGAGTTCTTGTTGTTGTTCTAGGAGGGTTTTGGAGGTGTTGCCATCACTCAGCTCTACCTCCCAACCTTCCCGTTTCAACAATCTCGCCGCAGCAACACCGGACTTTCCCAATCCAATAACAGTAGCTTTGGACATAGATTGCAGCAGAGTGTCCCTGGTTAAGCACTCCCTATAGTAGCGTTTCTTGGCAAAAATTACACAAGTTTTTGTTGACCTACGCTACAGATTTTTGACGATCGCACCGAAGTCAGCTAAAACACGGGCATGATTGCGAACTAGTCCCAGCAGATGTAGTCGATTACGCTTGACTTCTGGATCGGAATCCATAACTAAAACGCTATCTGGACCATCAAAGAAGTTACTAACTGCCGGAGCAATTTTTGCTAGTGCTGCTACTAATAGTTGATAATTTCGGGTCTGTTGTGCTGCTTGAGTTTGCGGTACTGATTCGATTAGCGCATTATACAAAGCGATCTCAGAGGGCTTTTGGAATAATTCTTGACGAACTACGGTTATTGGTTCTAGCTGTTTTGTATCCAAATCACCTTGGGCGGCTAATCGTGTGGAACGGTTAACGGTTTCGTAGATGTTATCTAAGGTACTATCGTTGCGGATTTGTTGTAAGTATAAGGCGCGATCGCGTACATCCAATAAATCTTTTAACGTCCGTTCTGTGTATTCTGGATCGTTTTCTCCCAAAACTGCATTTACTAAGTCGTAATCAATCTGCTTTTCTTCTTGTAGTAAAGTGCGGATGCGTTGCAAGAAGAACTCTTGTAATGCTGTGGTTAATGACGCCCCATCTTTGTGATATTTTGCTGCAAAGTCTGTTGCTATCTGCTTCAATAAATCATCTAAATTTATCGGCAAGTTATCAAACCAAACAATTTTAACTACAGCATTGGCTGCACGGCGCAAGGCAAAGGGATCAGAGGAGCCAGAGGGAATTAAACCTAAACCAAAGATACTCACTAAAGTATCTAATCTATCTGCCAAACCAACAATTTTACCTGTGAGTGTTTCAGGTAAAATATCACCGGCTCCCTTTGGCAAATAATGTTGATAAATTGCCTTTGCTACTTCGGCATCTTCACCGCTGGCTAAGGCATATTTTTCTCCCATAATGCCTTGTAATTCGGGGAATTCATACACCATTTGTGTTACCAAATCTGCTTTACATAATAAAGCAGCACGTTGGATCCTTTGGCTTTGATCTTCCGCTAATTCTAATTGACTGCTAATTTGCTCGGCAATTGTAACTATTCGATCTACCTTGGCACGCACCGAACCCAATTCTTCTTGAAAAGTGACTTTTTCTAACTGGGGTAAAAAGCTATCTATTGGCTTAGTTAAATCAGCATCGTAGAAAAATCTGCCATCAGCTAGTCTGGCACGAATTACCCTTTCATTTCCGACGGCAACAATATCTGATTTTTTGGGATCGCCGTTAGAAATGGTGATGAAGTTTGGCAATAATTCTTGCTCAAAACTCCCTGGTTTGAATACAGGAAAATAACGTTGATGAGTAACCATGACTTCAGTAATTACCTCAGTTGGTAATTCTAAAAATTCTGGTTCAAATTTACCAACAACTGCAGAAGGATATTCTACAAGGTTGGTTACTTCCGCTAACAAATCGGGGTAAATTACTGTATACCCACCTAAATTCTCTGCGACTGCATTTACTTGCTCTTTGATCAGATTTACCCGTTCTTCTGGGTCAACGGTGACATAAGCAGACTTGAGGGCAGTAACATAATCAGTAGCTTGGGCAATTGTCACAGGTTCAGGATGCAAAACCCGATGACCTTGAGAAATGCGATCGCTCTGAATCGTTTTAGAACCATTCACTAATTCTAAAGGCAGTACTGTCTCATCTAACAAAGCTACCAGCCAACGAATTGGTCGGGAAAACCTCGCATCCCCATTCCCCCAACGCATCAACCGCTTACCTTCTAAACCCCAAATCCACTGGGGAACAAGTTCTGTCAAAATTTCCGCCACAGGACGACCGCGAATTCTTTTTTGCACAAAGACAAATTCCCCTTTGTCAGTGGGGCGAACAGACAGCGCATCCAGTTCCACACCTTGCTTTTTGGCAAAGCCTGCTGCTGCTGCTGTTGGCTGACCATCTTTAAAGGCGGCTTGGGCGGGGGGCCCTTTAATTTCTTCTTCTCGATCTGGTTGCTGCGATGGTAGACCTGTAATCAATACCGCCAGCCGCCGGGGAGTACCGTATATCTGGACACTTGCGCCCTTGAGGCTGTTTGCTTCCAGGCTTTGGGGAATGCGTTCCTGCCATTGCACTAAAGCATCACTGAGAAAACTTGCAGGTAGTTCTTCTGTACCAACTTCTAATAGAAACCCAGGCATATAACACTGTTTTCAACTTTGCGTAGCTCAACTTTATCAGTTATTCTCAGCCGATCGCTCGTGATTTTTAGCTGAATCATAGACTTGACATTTTATGCAAAACTTTATAAAACAAGTACTTTTCTTCATAGATTCATTACATTACATCTTGTATTTTATGCGGTATTTACGGATATATATTTCTATCGTAAGCTTAGTGTTGATTGATGCATTGATATATGCATCATCACAATCAACTTTGGAGTTATGACCATGAAAAATATTTTCGCCAAAATCACCGCGATCGCAGCAACCAGCGTTGCGATCGCTGCTGGTGCTAACAACCCAGCCCAAGCTATTGAATTAAACTTTAACTGGCAAGGTGATGCTGGTTACTCTGCAACAGGTTCATTCAGCTACGACGAAACTACAGCACCAACAATCATTTCAGAACTTGGTAGTGGAGCCACCAACTTTTTACAATCCTTGAATGTCTCCTTCTTAGACCCATCTAAAAATCTTCTGGGAACTTATAACACCGTTAGTGGTGGAGTATCAGAATCTAACTTCTTCGCTTTCAATTTTAATACTTCCACTCACACATTGTTTGGCCCCTTTGATGTCGCCGGAGGGACGGGTGTAATTGGAGAATATTTCTTTCAGGGAACGGTTGGCGACTCTTTGTTCTTACGTCAGGATGTCGATCAACAGGGAACGTCAACAACACTAGATCAAAATTCTGGCTCTATTCAAGTGTCCAAAGTCCCAGAGCCTACTTCTCTCTTGGGTTTGCTAGCATTTGCTGGTTTGGGTGTAGGTTCAACTTTCAAGAAAAAGCAAGCCTCTTACTAGAAATTAGGGCTTTCTAGTCAAAGCTTGCCAAATTTACTGAATCTCTATTCTAGCCCTACTAGTTCAGTTAACTAGTGGGGTTATCATATAACCTCATTATAAATATGAGTGAAAGAAAAATTTAGAGACGTAGCACTGCTAAGTCTATACAAGGATTTTAGATAACGCATATTTAATTTTACCAAATGTCTATTAGTTTGTCATCAACACTTTTACAACGTTCAGTGCTGAGTGAAATTAGTTTTACTTTTACCTCAGCATTTATAATTCAGCACCTAAGACTGTTTTGGTCAGTGCTTTTGAACTACTTAAAAAGTGGGATTTTGTTTAATGAATACAATACTGATAACTTGGTTAAGAATACTTCATGTGCCAGTTGAGAAGGCGGAATGAGGGTTATATACATAGTAGGAAATATAATGTTACAATTCTCCAAGTA
The DNA here is from genome assembly GCF_017115065.1 of Nostoc sp. JL23. Taxonomy (NCBI): domain Bacteria; kingdom Bacillati; phylum Cyanobacteriota; class Cyanophyceae; order Nostocales; family Nostocaceae; genus Nostoc; species Nostoc sp. JL23. Next base: position 49,594 of record NZ_JABXKN010000014.1, on the reverse strand, counting down.
TAAATTGAGGCATTAGTTCGGAGATAAACAGACCAACTATTGTCATAATCACCAGAAAATAAAGTCTATATTTATCAATAGTCTAACCTGTGTATACAAAGTCATATTTTGATTTTTCAGTGTTTTATGCAGGACAAAAATTCTCTGTTGAAAACCACGAAGAAAATTTCTAACTAATGTTTAACACATTTTTTTTAATCAAACAATTTAACCAATCAAAATACAGCATTTGTAAATAAATGAGGTAACAAAATGCAGGGATACAAATCAGATATAAATAGTTTCTATCTCTGCCTCCTGCTTCCAAATCAGTGGCTTTGTACTTCATGCAAAAAAATGCTGTAAATAATAAAAATAGCAGCCCCACTGGCTATTAATAAGTAATCTGCTCGTCTCATGCTCTCTTCACAAAATTCACAAATAGTTCATGCATATTCTAATTTATTCCTACAACTATCATCCAGAGCCAATTGGAATTGCTCCGTTAATGACTGAATTGGCAGAAGGACTAGTAAAGCGAGGTCATAAAGTGCGAGTGATTACGGGAATGCCCAACTATCCTCAGCGCGAAATTTACGATGGGTATCAGAATAAGTGGTATCTTACAGAACAAAAAAATGGCGTTACAATTGCGCGAAGTTACGTCCGTATTAAGTCTAAACCGAACCTCGTAGATCGGCTGTTATTGGAGTTGAGTTTTGTTTTCACGAGCTTACCCCAAGCCATTAAAGGTGGGCGACCAGATGTGATTATCTTAACAGTCCCACCGCTACTAGGTACGTTACCAGCAACAACATTGGGCTGGTTATACAACTGCCCAGTAGTTCTAAATGTGCAAGATATTTTACCAGAAGCTGCTGTGCGTATCGGGCTATTAAAAAACAAGTGGATGATCCAAACTCTTGCAGCTTTAGAGAAATTTGCATATCGAACTGCACACACTATTAGTGTGATCACTGATGGGTTTCGTGAGAATTTAGTCAATAAGGGAGTACCTGTTAATAAAATTGTTTGTATTCCCAATTGGGTAAATGTAAATTTTATTCGCCCGTTACCGAAACAGAGCAACTCCTGGATATCTAGCCATCAACTCAATGGGAAATTTGTAGTACTTTATTCAGGTAACATTGCTCTAACGCAAGGTTTAGAGACAGTAATTGAAGCAGCCGTTTGTTTACGTCATATCAAAGATATTGTCTTTGTCATTGTTGGCGAATCAAGAGCATTGCAAAGGTTGCAGGAATATTGTCTATCAAATGGAGCAGATAATGTTTTGCTACTACCGTTACAGCCGCGAGAAAAACTACCTGAAATGCTAGCAGCTTCTGATGTCGGGCTAATTGTGCAAAAGCACAATGTGATTTCGTTCAATATGCCTTCAAAAATACCACTGTTGTTGGCGAGTGGTCGCCCAATTGTGGGTTCAGTTCCCGCCACTGGTACTGCTGCCAAAGCCATCGAACTCAGTGGTGGTGGGATAGTTGTTGAGCCAGAATCACCCCAAGCAATGGCCGCTGCGGTACATGATTTATATGCTAATCCGGCTCTAGCCAAGAAGCTAGGTAACACAGGAAGACAATTTGCCGAAGAAAACTATTCCTTAGAGCAAGCGCTCGATCGGTATGAGTGGCTTTTTTCTCATATTGTTACCAACCGAAAATCAACTGTGGGGATTTTACCGAAATTCGATTCTAAGAAATCAGTTGTGGATGGTTGAAGGGGATTGAGGATGTATCACTCATCAGCTACACAAACAAAACCCCGATTGGGATCAATTAAATCACCCATTCGGGTGAGTTAAAGATCAACCGATCGGGTGAACTAACTGTAGGAAGTTGAGACTGCTCAAAAATAGGAATCTAGAGAACACTGGCTGATTGCACGTCGTTCTTGGTGAGGATAACTTGATGAAACTCGCAACTTTGATTAAGACAGCTGAATTAATCAGCGTAGGCGTATACTCCTGTAAAGAAGCAAAGCTACGCGTAGCGTCTCGTAAATCAGGCATCGCTCCAGACTTTTTTCTTCCTTAAGATCAGTATTCACTAATACTTAAGGGCGATAAACTCATCTGTAACTTATACCAATCTCGTCTGCTATGTGGTTATAATGCAAGCAAGCGCTTGCAAACACTCATAGAGAACTTAGCGTCAAGTACGGCACAAACTTATGCACCCTTGATCTAGTCAGCAACTAAGGTATTTGCAACGGCAAGTTTAACCACGGCGACAACGCGAGAAATTGCTCGTGTTGCTGCGGTCAATGAGGTAACTTTATTTCGTCATTTCCAAAACTGAAAAGCAACTTAGCTTGCTCCAATTACCGAAGCGATGCCTTAGGCGGGCTACCCCTACGCTTTACAGACCGAAACTTTAGCTGCAACAACATGAACCGTGCTTTCTCTCTGAGCTAAGGCACTGGGTTTTTACTGACTAACAAAAAACTATAAATTACACTTTAAGAAATTGAACGGAGTTAAGTAATATACAAATTAACCATAATGTGTTGAACAAAATTGCTTCATTTTAGGTGCTAGACATCGTGAGCGATCGCCCAAATACCCAAACATATTTGTCACCAACATAGAGAAAAAAGGGCTAAAAAACTATTCAAATAATGCTTTTTTAGCGAAGAGTAGATTGCCCAAGTCTAAATCCACAAGACGAGAAAACGAAGATGTCCCATTCTGAGTTCCCTGACTCTCCCTTACCGATTGAAATAGAACAGCCTGCTGTTAATGATTCTAGTCAAGAGTCGCAACAATTGCCACAGCGATCGCCTAAGCCACCTCAAAAACGTCGTTGGCCGCTACTATTAGGAATCCTCTTATTAATTGGAGGTGTAGGTTTTGGTTGGCGCTGGTGGCAAACTAGTAATGCACCAGCGGCTGAAGCAAATGCCGGTCAACCTAGAGCAGTTCCGGTCAAGCTAGCAACTGTGCAAACTGAAACTGTTCAAGAAAGTTCGGAGTTTATTGGCTCCTTAGAGGCTCCACGTTCAGTAATCATCAAGCCACAGGTTGAAGGACGAATTACCGATATTTTCATCCAAGAGGGCAACCGCGTTCAACAAGGACAAGTCATCATTAGTCTGCAAAGTGATAATGTCCAAGCTCAATTGTTACAGGCTAGAGGCTCACTGCAACAAGCCCAAGCACGTCTTGCTGAACTCAAAGCAGGTACACGACAAGAAGAAGTTGCCCAAGCTAGAGCGCAGTTAACCCAAGCCCAAGCTCGCTTTAGAGATGCGCAATCGGGATCGCAACCAGAAGAAATTGCTCAGGCTGAGGCTCAAATTCAGTCAGCTAAATCCGATGTGGAACTAGCACAGTCACGCGCCAAGCGATATGCACAATTGAGAAAAGAGGGAGCAGTTTCCCAAGATACCTTAGAAGGATATGTCAAAGAACAGCAAAGTGCTGAAGCTGCCCTGGTTGTAGCCCAGAAACGCTTAGATCAACTCCGCCAAAGCAGAAGATCGAGTGTTAATGAGCTAGCTGGTGCTTTGGAACAACAGAAACAAAACTTAAGACAGCTAGAAAATGGTTCGCGTCCAGAAGAAATTGCCCAAGCGCGATCGCAAGTAACTCAAGCAGCTGGACAACTCCAAGCCGCTCAAGTCCAATTGCAATACACAAAAGTTCTGGCACCTTTCACTGGCATTGTTGGTGATATTCCCGCAAAAGTGGGAGATTATGTGGAAAAAGCAGATCAACTGACTACACTCACCAGAAACGACTCTTTAGAACTGAATATTTCTGTTCCCGTAGCTGAAGCCAGAAAGTTACGCTTGGGCTTACCTGTGCAAATGCTGGATGTCCAAGACAAACCCATCGCAACCGGTAAAATCAGTTTTATCTCCCCAAATGCTAGTTCCGATTCGCAGACAGTTTTGGTAAAAGCCAACTTTGGCAATTCGAGAAATCGACTGCTTAATCTTCAGTCAGTGCAAACCAAAGTGATCTGGAACGAACGTCCAGGAATTTTAATTCCAGTTACAGCAATATCTCGCTTGGGTGGAGAGACTTTTGTGTTTGTGGCGCAAGCGCCGCAAGAAAAGTCTAAACCTGGAGCGCCAGCTTTAGTAGCTCAACAAAAACCGGTGAAATTAGGAGTTATTGAGGGGAATAATTATCAAGTTATCGAAGGACTAAAAGCGGGGGACAAAATTGTTGTTTCCGGCATTCTTAACTTAACCAATGGCGCTCCCATTACTCCTGAAACAGAAGAAGTTGGTAGCCAGAAGCCTTAGCTGAAGAAGGAAGATGAGGGCACAGGGGCAGAGAAGCAGGGGGGAAATAACCAATGCCCAATGCCCCATGCCTCATGCCAAATACCAAATACCCAAAGCCCAATTTTTAAACTATGTTTGTTGACTTCTTTATTAAGCGGCCAATTTTTGCGTCGGTATGTGCGATCGTCATCCTTTTAATCGGATTAATCAGTATTCCCACACTACCGATCGCTAGATTCCCAGAAATTAGTCCCACTCAAATTAGTGTAACTTCCAACTATAGCGGAGCTAGTGCAGAAGTCGTAGAAAGCGGTGTGACAAATATCTTAGAAAGGCAAATCAACGGGGTTGAGGGACTAAGATATCTGACTTCTAGCAGCAGTAACGATGGTACAAGTACCATTACAGCCACCTTTGATTCATCACGGGATAAAGATATTGCGGCTGTGGATGTGCAAAACCGTGTTTCTGTTGCCCAACCACAACTACCAGAGAGTGTGCAACGCACGGGAGTTCGGGTATCAAAAGAGTCTAGCAACATTCTCTTGGCAATTGGTTTATACGCTGAAAATAAAGAGTACGACAACATATTTTTAAGCAATTATGCCGACCTTTACCTAGCAGATGCCTTAAAAAGAGTCAAGGGCGTGAGCAACGCCCAAGTTTTTGGCGAACGTCGCTACGCAATGCGTTTGTGGTTAGATCCGAGTCGGCTTGCCAGTCGGGGACTAACGACTAAGGATGTAGCAAATGCCCTATCCGAACAAAACTTGCAAGTTGGTGCAGGGAGAATTGGACAAGAACCGGCTCCTGAAGGACAAAGATATCAACTGGATGTGCGTGCTGTCAGCCGATTAACAGAACCATCAGAATTTGAAGAAATTGTCCTGAAAACTCAAGATGATGGTACGTTAGTTAAGCTCAAAGATATAGGTAGAGCAGAACTAGGCGCAGAAAACTACAGTTCATTTCTGCGATTTCGGGGCAATGATGCTGTCGGTTTAGGGATTTATCAGGTTCCTGGCAGTAATGCCTTGGAAGTAGCCAAGGGAGTCAAAGCTGAACTGGTGCGATTGGCACCGAGTTTTCCGCCAGGAATGAAATATCAGGTAGCTTTTGACACAACATCCTTTGTAGAAGAGTCCTTGGCAGAAGTAGTCAAGACTCTGATTGAAGCGGTGGTGTTGGTTGTAATTGTAATTTTTGTGTTTTTACAAGACTGGCGAACCACTTTAATTCCTGCACTGACCATTCCGCTTTCCTTAATTGGAACGTTTGCCTTCGTTAAAGTTTTTAACTTTTCCATCAATAGTTTGACTTTATTTGGTCTAACTTTAGCATCGGGGATGGTAGTAGACGATGCGATCGTGGTGGTAGAGCAAATCAGCCGTTTTATTCAGGATAAAGGAATTAGTCCTCGCCGAGCCGCTAGTGAATCAATGGCGGAACTGTTTGGCGCAGTTATTGCCACTTCACTAGTATTGATGGCAGTGTTTGTGCCAGTGGCGTTTTTTCCGGGAACCACAGGCGCACTTTATCGACAATTTGCGCTGACGATCGCTTTCTCCATTGCGATTTCAACTTTTTTGGCTTTGACCCTAACGCCTTCTTTATGTGCGCTGCTGCTGCGTCAAGGACAAAAACCTTCAGGCTGGCTGGGTTGGATTTTTGACCAGATTAATCGGTTTCTTGACTGGGTACAGAATGGTTATAAGCGATCGCTTACCTTTCTAACACGCATCAAAGGTATTGTGATTGGGTTGTTTATCGTCTCCTTGGGAATGACTGCTTGGCTGTACACCACAGTACCAACAGCCTTTCTCCCAGACGAAGACGAAGGCTACTTCATCACAATTATCCAAGGGCCGCAAGGAGTTTCGCTGCAATATACCAGCGATGTGATTGCAAAGGTAGAAAAAGAAATTCTGCAAATTCCAGAAGTTCTAGGGACTTTTGCGATCGGTGGATTTGGTTTTAGTGGTAGCACAGCTAACAGCGGCATCATATTTACAACTTTAAAATCTTGGGACGAGCGCTCAAAACCCAATCAATCAGTACAGGCGATTATTGGCAGCTTGCAAGGGAAGTTATTGGCAATTCCAGAGGCCAGAGTTTTTCCTGTGAATCCGCCACCAATTCAGGGTTTAGGCAACTTTGGCGGCTTTGTATTTCAACTGCAAGACCGCAGAGGTAACAGTGGTTTAGCAAATCTAGTCCAGTCGATGGGTCAATTGCTGGGTAAAGCTAATCAAACACCAGGATTACAAGCTGTATTTAGCACCTTTGCCGCAGATACACCACAATTGCTTGTGGAAGTAGACCGCAATAAAGCTAAATCATTGCAAGTTTCCATAGATGATGTCTTCAGTACATTACAAACTGCTTTGGGATCTCAATATGTTAATGATTTCAATCTCCAGCAGCGCAATTATCGGGTGTATATCCAAGCAGATCAACAGTTTCGTTCCAACCCAAAAGATATTGGTAAACTATATGTTCGTTCTCAAAAGAATCAAATGATTCCTTTGAGTAACTTAGTCACAGTTACTCCGACTGTGGGAGCGCAAACGATAAATCACTACAATCTATTCCGCTCAATTGAAATTAATGGTGCCGCTGCCCCTGGCTCTAGTTCTGGAGACGCAATTAAAGCAATGGAAAAAGTTGCTAAAGAAGTTTTACCAGCAGGTTATGGTTATGAATGGTCAGGGACTGCATTAGAAGAAATCGATTCTGGTGGTTTAGCACCCCTGATTTTTGGATTAGGAATAATCTTTGTGTTTTTGGTACTAGCCGCTCAATACGAGAACTATGTTGACCCGTTTATCATTCTGTTATCAGTTCCCTTAGCTATCTTTGGAGCGCTTATAGCTCAATCAATGCGGGGTTTTGCAAATGATGTTTACTGTCAGATTGGTCTAGTAATGTTGATCGGTTTAGCTAGTAAGAACGCGATTTTGATTGTGGAATTTGCTAACCAATTACGAGACCAAGGGCTTTCGATGACCAAAGCAGTAATTGAGGCTTCACAAGAGCGGTTACGCCCAATTTTGATGACTGCTTTTTCTACACTCTTGGGGATTTTCCCCTTAGCTACTGCCACGGGTGCTGGTGCAGGAAGTCGGCAATCTTTGGGAACGGCAGTTTTTGGTGGAATGTTAATCGCTACTTTCTTAAGTTTGTTTGTAGTGCCAATTTTGTATATCGTAATTAAGACGACAACAGAGAGATTTATCAAACCAAATCGGCATCAAGAAATATCAGTAGAAGCTGCGTCATTGAATGGTAGCACTGCTGTATATTCAACAAAAGCTGAGGATTGAGTATCTTTCGTTATCGGTTGGAGCAAATCAATTTAGGGACTTGTAAAAATTCTACAAGGCCCTCAAAATTTCCATGTGGGCATGATAACAAACCAGAATGTATAGTACGAATGTACGCTGAAATCAAGACAATGGTAACAATAGCAGTCAATCCCTATCTCGATGGCAATTTTGCTCCAGTCCATAAAGAAATCACCACCGACCAATTACCAGTCATCGGTGAATTACCCCTTGATCTATCAGGGATGTTTGTGCGGAATGGCCCTAACCCTCAATGGACGCCTATCGGTCAATATCATTGGTTTGACGGGGACGGGATGTTGCATGGTGTGCAAATTAGCAACGGCATAGCAACTTATCGTAACCGCTACGTCCAGACAGCCGGATGGAAAAAAGAACGAGAAGCAGGTAAAGCTATCTGGACTGGGTTGTTAGAACCACCACAAATGGATAACCCCCACGGCCGCTACAAAAATACTGCCAATACTGCTTTAGTGTGGCACGCTGGTCAGATGTTGGCGCTGAACGAGGGAGGTAAACCTCACGCTATTAAACTGCCTGAATTAGAAACTATTGGTGAGTATAGCTACAATGGCAAGCTGGTTTCTGCCTTCACAGCCCATCCCAAGGTAGACCCCGTTACAGGGGAAATGATCTTCTTTGGCTACTCTTTGTTTGCGCCACCGTATCTGCAATATAGTGTCGTCTCAGCACAAGGTGAACTGTTGCGGACAGTGCCAATTGAACTGCCAATAGGCGTGATGATGCACGATTTTGCCATCACTGAAAACTACACGATTTTCATGGATTTGCCCCTGACTTTTAACCCAGAGCGATCGCAACGGGGAGAACCTGTAATGATGTTTGAGCGCGATCGCCCCAGTCGTTTCGGGATTCTACCACGTCACGGTGACAACAGTAATATCCGCTGGTTTGAAAGTCCTGCTTGCTACGTCTTCCATACCCTCAACGCTTACGAAGAGGGAGACGAAGTAGTGCTAATTGCCTGCCGCATGAGTTCTACAACTGTTTTGAGTTCTGATGATTCACAACCCGATCCAAACGCAAATATTCCCCGTTTGCATCGCTGGCGATTTAACCTCAACACCGGTTCAGTGCGTGAAGAGATGTTGGATGATGTCGCCTCGGAATTTCCCCGCGTCAACGAAAACCGATTGGGGCGACAAAACCGATATGGCTACACTAACAAAGCGGCAAACAGTCCCGTACCTTTATTTGACGGTATCATCAAATACGACTTCAGCAATGGAAAATCCCAAATACATGAATTTGGGCAGGGGCGCTATAACGGTGAAACTGTGTTTGCGCCGCGTCCTGGTGCAACGGCTGAAGATGATGGTTGGCTGATGACTTTCGTCCACGATGAGAATTCAAACACTTCAGAATTAGTAGTGCTGAATGCTCAAGATGTGATGGCTGAACCTGTAGCGCGGGTGATAATTCCCCAACGAGTGCCTTATGGGTTTCATGGTGCTTGGTTTGCCGAGGAATAGCTAAATGGGTAGTTAGAAATCGCGTCTACACAGACAAAACCCGCCTAAGCGGGTTTCAAATTCTTTGGCAGGTGAACTTGGTTTGTGTAACCGCGATTTCTAATCTCCAGGTAGAATCCTCTCTATTCCCGATCGCAAATTATTTTTCCCTATACCCCCCAGCATAGTCAATCACACAGATTGTTCTATATGATTTGTGAGTTCCATAAGCAACACCAGAAACTTTAAAAGCGCCGTTAAAAATGTTTTTTCGATGGCCGCGATCGCGCACACCATCATCAATAATTAACTGCATAACAATATCTTGAGCCGTATTTGGCCCATAACTGATATTTTCACCTGCGGTTGTTTGCCATTTACCATAGCGGTTGATGCGAGTAAATGGGTTGCTACCATCACTACCATCATGACCTATAGCACCTTTTGGGCCTTGGTCTTTTACGTGGTCTTTTGCTCCTAAAGACATACCCTTAGATGCACTCAAGACTCCTATAGGACGTGCTGATTTGAGAAATGCGATCGCTTCATCAACTGCTTTGACTCCTTCTTGAGTTCGCAAATAAGTATTATTAGAAATTTTGACTCGGTTCCCCTCAAAACGCTTTCTATAGTTTTCCAGAATGGGGAGGTATGCTTTAGGATTTGTTCTTACCTTATTGGTTTCAACAATTACCTGTTGTTCCAACGGTGAAAGGTAACTCGCCTTTGCTAATAAAGTTGGACTAGTTTGTTCAACTACTGCTGGGTTAGAGTTGGCTACAGACGGGTTAGATTGAAACAGTTGATCTGAGCAGCCGAATATTAAAACAATTGGCAAAAATACCCAAAATTTTATGCGACGCATCCATTACCTCACAATTTTTTTATGGATTAATTTAGTGAATTAGAAGAAATAAGAATTTTCAACGCACAGATAAGTCTGTAGACGCTTCTGCCGTTAGAAACGATATCAGGGCTTAAGTAAGTTTGCTAAACAAAGCGCAGATTAACGCGCCAATAATATTGATAAAGTTGCGATTGCCTTTGTTCCTAAAGTGTTACAATCTATCACTTAACACCTGTTGTAACATTGAAAACACTAAAACGTAAATAATAACAAAAATCTTTTTTACACTTTCAGAAACCAGCGTTGCCGATACATTAGAACACCAACAGCGCACCACAACAACACGGTGACTAAGGCAAATAACAAGGAACCATTCAGCACTCCCGCCCAAGATGCGAAAAAATTCTGGTAAATCCAATTGTAGGTACTGGGAGCGTCTTTACCAGTGCCAATAGTGGTTTTGACTAAAATTTTAATTAACAAAACCGATGCAACGAAAAGAGCGATCGCATTTAAGCCCATAATTTCAAAAGGCTTACTCCAGCGACGCACCAATCGGACTTCGATGAGTTCATAGCAAGCTGCTAGTAATAGTAACGCCCAACCTGTTGTAAATACTACATAAGAACTTGTCCACAGCTTTTTGTTAATTGGGAATGTCCACCCCCATGCCCAACCAATAATTAAGCAACCGACTCCAAATAATCCTAAACCGATACTTGTGCGTGACTGTACAGGTTGACTGCGTATCCATTGACCTGTGAAATAGCCAGCAAGGACACTTACTATCGCGGGAATAGTACTGAAAAGCCCTTCTGGATCTCCCATAAAGTTGAAACCATCACCTTTATATAAATGTGCTTTGGGAATAATCAGGCGGTCAACATAAGCGCCGAAATTACCTTCTCGTGTCAAAACTCCCGCACCATATTCTGGCACTGCTACATACATCATCGTTAGCCAGTAGCCAATGAGTAGCACTGCTGCTAGTATCCATTGACCTTTGCGCGGAAGGTTGAGAACAGCTAGGGAAGCCAGCAGATAGGTAAGGCTGATGCGCTGCAACACTCCCATAATGCGGATACTATTCAAATCAAAAGTCCAAATACCCTGATTCCAAAAGCCATTTAGTAGCAAGCCGAAGGCAAAGAGAATGGTGGCGCGACGCAATATCCGCCAGTAAACAGCTGAGGTTGGTTTATTGCCTTCGGTGTATTTTGACAGCGAGAAAGTCATCGCTACACCGACAATGAAGAGAAAGAAGGGAAATACCAAATCCGTTGGTGTGCAGCCATGCCAATCGGCGTGGGCTAAGGGAGGATATACATCATCTGCGACACCCGCCATATTGACGAGAATCATTCCAGCGATGGTAATACCGCGAAAAACATCCAGTGAAGTCAGGCGCATAGACGAAATTTTATGTTAGATGAGTATCTAAGTTACCCCGGTTGATGAAGGTAATCAAGCAAAATTTATAGGTCTTTTCATCAAGGTTCTTGGAACAGTTAGGGTTTCTGCCAATACCATACTTGTGCGAAACCAGAAGTACGCGATCGCACTTAGACCACAGTTTTAGCTATCCAAAAAGGATTAGTAGTACCAGAACTGTTAATAAAGCTAGATATACTCAAATTTCAGTCAATCTACCTATTGTTATTTAAGTGGAAATGCAGTTGTCTTGTCATTAGACTTAGTATAAATTGCTATAAACAAAAGCTGTGACTAAAAAACAGCTAACTTTATTCAAGGCGTGCTTGCTTATATAACAACTAAAAATATTGGGGTTTTATCTCATTAGATAAAAGGTTTAATTACCGATTTAATTTGGGAATGAAAGCGGATGCTGAGTCGTTCACTTTCTGTTTTGCTATGCACGATAAATATTACTAAGCTAAAGCTAATAAATTATATTTAAGGATAATAATTATGATAAAACTGCCAGATACTCATCAACTTAAAACTAGAAATAAGTCTACTATAAAATTACTAAAAGCCAGCACAAATCTTGTTTTTATAGATCCAAAAGTTATAGATTACTAAAGCTTAGTGGCTGGGATCACACTCGGCAGTGAAGTTGTTATTCTTGATGCTAATAGAGACGGGTTAGCACAAATCACCGAGTTTCTAGCAAAACGTGAAACCAATTCATTTCAATCAATTCACATTGTTTCCCACGGAAGTCTGGGAAGTTTGCAACTAGGGTCAATCAACTTCAACTTTAGCAATCTGGATAGCTACAAAAATCAGTTACAAAAGTGGGCAAGTGCTTTAACTGATAAAGCTGACATCCTACTTTATGGCTGTGATATAGCCAGCGGTGAAGGCACAAAATTTGTACAGCAGATTAGCCAAATTACTGGAGCAGATGTTGCCGCTTCTACTGACAAAACCGGAAGTGCAGCTTTAGGTGGCGACTGGAATTTAGAAGTGAAGACAGGGAAAATTGAGGCTTCTCTGGCATTTAAACCTGAAATAATACAGGCTTATCAATCGATTTTGCCAGCTACTTTTACTGGCACATACTCTCAAAACTTTAACTCATTAGCTATTTCTGGAACACCAGCTTGGGTTAATGATTCAACTATTTCGGGCTGGTATTCTACGAGAACAACTTACAGCCCTGGTACTGGCAGTAATAACACAGGTGGATTGTACAGTTTTGGTAGCTCTAATAACCCAGACCGGGCACTTGGTTCTCTAGCTTCTGGTACTACAGGAACTATTTATTATGGGTTGCGCCTCCAAAACAACACAGGTTTAGCAATTACTAAGTTGCAAGTAAGTTACACAGGTGAACAATGGCGTAATGGTGGTAATACATCGCAGCAACAGTTGAAATTCAGTTATCAAACTGGGTCAACTGTCACAAGTTTAACAACAGGAACATGGACGCCTGTCACCTCGCTAGATTTCACCGGGCCAATTGCAACTGCAACCGCAGGTCTCCTGAATGGTAATCAAATTGCCAATCGAGTTGTTATAACGCCTGTAATATTTAATCTAGCGACCCCAATAGCTAACGGTGAAGAGATTATATTGCGTTGGGAAGATATAGATGATGGAGGCAAGGATCATGGTTTAGCCATTGACGATGTATCTATCAAAGTAGATAACACCACTTACCTAGTAACTAACATCAATGACAGTGGTACTGGCTCGTTAAGGCAAGCTCTTATCAATGCCAATAATGATCCAGGGATTGAGACAATTATCTTTGATCCGACTGGGATATTCGGTGATGCTACCCCCGACACCATTACCCTCACTTCTGGGGAATTGAATATCACTGAAGGAGTGATCATTCAAGGAACTGGGGCGTATAAACTCACCATCAGTGGTAACAATACTTCCCGTATTTTTAATGCCAGTGCCTCCCTATCAATTGATGGGTTGAAAATAACTGGGGGAAATGCAGGCATTAGTAACGGTGGCGGAATCTACAGCACTAGTAGTGTCACAGTCAGCAATAGTAATCTTTCTGGCAACATAGCGGCCCTTGGAGGAGGCATCTACAGCACTAGTAGTGTCATAGCTACTAATAGCACTATTTCTGGCAACACAGCGAACACTAGCGGCGGCGGCATCTACAGCACTAGTAGTGTCACAGCTACTAATAGCACTATTTCTGGCAACACAGCGAACACTAATGGCGGCGGCATCTACAGCAGCACTAACACACTTAGTAATAGCACTGTTTCCAGTAACACCGCAAAAGTCAACGGCGGCGGTATCTATTCTGGCGGTGGCACCGTAAGTAATAGCACTATATTTGGCAACACCGCTGATAGCGATAACAATAACACAGGTAATGGTGGCGGAATTTATAGATCTGCTGGTACTTGGAGCATTAGCAATAGCATCATTGCTGGCAATATTGATTTAGGTGATGATGCACCCGATGTCTATGGTGCCAACTTCAATGGTAATGCTTACAACCTGATTGGCAAAATTGCTGGTAAAATATCGGGGACTTTGGGTACGGGTACAGATATTATTAACCCCAACCCCGGACTCAAACCGCTAGGAGATTACGGTGGTTCGACACAAACTCACGCTCTATACTTTAACAGTCCTGCCAGGAATGCTGGCGATCCGGCTTACAATGGTGGCTTAACTACCGACCAACGCGGCACAGATTTTAACCGTATTGAAAGCAGCAGAATTGACATTGGAGCATTTGAATATGTACTTCCAAAAGTCAGCTTTGGTGCTGCTACGTACAATACAACAGAAGATAGTACCGCCACTACAGTAACTATTTCTGTTACCTTAGATGCCTCTCCTGAAACCGCTGTCACAATTCCTATTGTCGTTAAAAATAGTAGTACGGCGACTAGTGGCAACGATTACACTTTTTCCCCCACTACCATCTCCTTTACTGCTGGGGCAACAGGCGCAAATTTAACACAGCTAATTACTTTTACTATTAACCCAGACGATTTACCTGAGAATGCAGAAACAGTTGTACTCAACTTCGGTACACCAATAGGGGCTGATTTGGCGACAATAACTGAAACTACTCTAAATATTGCTGCTAATGATGCGATTCAATATGCAATTTCCACTCCCACCTCAACTTTAACTGAAGGTAATAGTGGTACTGAAGCTGTTAGCTTCACGGTTACTCGCAGTGGTGGTATTGGCGTGGCTAGTACCATAGATTACGCTTTTAGCGGTGCAGCAATTTTTGGCAGTGACTATAACAATATTCAAGTGATGGGTGGAGGAACTGCTGTATCTGGGACTTTAAGCTTCGCTGTTGGGGAAACCACAAAGACAATTACAGCCGATATTTTGGGTGACAATACACTTGAACTCAATGAAGACATTACTGTTATCCTAAGTAACCCCAGCCTCATAACTGGAGCGCCAAATTCCACAATTACTAACAGTTCGGCTACAGTAAACATCATCAACGATGATAGCCAACCAACTATCAGTATCTCAGATGTCTCTGTTATTGAAGGCAACACAGGTGCAACAGCTAACACTAATTTCACTATCAGTCTTTCTAATCCTAATTCTCAGCAAGTTACTGTAAATTTCAACACGGTTGATGGCACTGCCCAAATTGCTGACTCGGATTACAACTCTGCTTCTGGGACGATTACTTTCAATCCTGGCGAAACTAGTAAAACTCTTAGCATTGGAGTTGTAGGCGATAACAAATTTGAAACTGACGAGACATTTTCTGTCAATCTTTTGGGTGCAACAAATGCCGCGATCGCAGATAATTTAGGAGTTGCTACCATCATCAACGATGATAATCAACCAACTATCAGCATCTCTGATGTCTCAGTTTCTGAAGGCAATACAGGCACAACAACTAATGCCAACTTTATTGTCACTCTCTCCAATGCCAGTTATCAGCAAGTTACGGTAAATTACAACACGAATGATGGTACTGCTCAAGTTGCTGATTCTGATTACAACTCTGCTTACGGGATAATTACTTTCAATCCTGGCGAAACTAGCAAAACTCTTAGCATTGGCATTATTGGTGATAACAAATCTGAAACTGACGAGACATTTTCTGTCAATCTTTTGGGTGCGACAAATGCCGCGATCGCAGATAGTTTAGGGGTTTATACCATCATTGATGATGACAGCCAACCAACTATCACTATCTCGGATGTCTCTGTTACTGAAGAGAACACGGGTACAACAACTAATGCTAACTTTACTATCAGTCTTTCTAATCCTAGTTATCAGCAGGTTACTGTAAATTACAACACGAGTGATGGCACTGCGAAAACTTCTGACTCTGATTACAACGCTGCTTCCGGGACAATCGTTTTCAATCCTGGCGAAACCACCAAAACTCTTGGTATTGGTGTCATAGGTGATAGCAAAGCTGAAACCAACGAGACATTTTCTGTTAATCTCTTCGGTGCTACAAACACCACAATTACTGATAGCTTGGGAGTGGCTACTATCACAAATGATGATGATCCCCCCACCATTAGCATTGCAGATGTATTAGTCAAAGAAGGCACAACAGGGATGATAACTAATGCCAATTTTGTCGTCACTCTCTCGAATGAATTTTATCAACGGGTGATTGTAAATTACAGTACGAGTGATGGTACTGCCAAAGAATCTGACTCGGATTACAATTTTGGGCTGGGGACAATTATTTTTGACTATGGCGAAACCAGCAAAGTTATTAGTATTGGCGTCAGAGGTGATAATAAAGTTGAACCCAATGAAACATTTTTTGTCAATATCTATGGTGCAGCAAATGCCACATTTAATAATAACCAAGGAGTTGGCACAATCAAGAATGATGACTAATCGTTATTGAGCAAAACATTAGCGATCGCTGCAATTATCTCAGCCTAGAGTAGCCGTTGGTGACATACTTATATTAAAAACTACGGTTTCTTAATTTACTCGTCCAACCTTTTGTATCTAAAGTATAAACGAGAATATAAAATATACTTAAAATTAGTTGAGCTAGCATTTTAAAATGCAGGATTAAGCCATTATCAAAAAAATTTATCCTAAAATCAAATATTCAGTAAATTTACGTATGCGAATTGAAGTCTTCTCAATGAATAGTAGAATTAGCCCATAGAGGAGAAGACTGTGACGCTCTTAAATGAAGCTCAATTAGAGCAACTAAAGGAAATAACCACACGCTTGCGACAAGTAAGACAAGAAAAATCTATCCGCATAGAAGAAATAGCCTCTCAAACAATGATTCGAGCAGGTATTTTACAAGCTTTAGAAGAAGATCGATTTGAAGAATTGCCTGAGCCGATTTTTCTTCAAGGATTCATCCGTCGTTATGGAGATGCTTTAGGGCTGGATGGAAATGCTTTATCATACAGCCTTATAACCAATGTTGTCTGTCAAGATTCTAAAAATACTCATCACAATTCAGACAACAAACAAAATACATATATTCCTCTTGTTCTGACCTATATTTTATTATTGGTCGGTGCATCTGCTGGTCTTCTTCATATACTTAATCCACAGCTTACAGCTGAATCTCTGACCCCAGGAGACAATAATCAACAATCAATAGTCAGTAACCAGACTAACAAATGACCAAAACAAGTACAAAGAGTGGAGAGACGCGATTAATCGCGTCTCTACTCAGTAGAGAAGAAGAATTAAGAACCAATGACAAATGACCAATGACAATTTTCAAGATATTTGCGGTTTACGCAGATGCCAAGTAGTGGATTGCTCATAAGCATAAGCTACCTGAAACAGTAGGTCTTCTCGCAGTACATTGCCAATTAGCTGTAATCCTATCGGTAGCCCCTGATCGTCAAAACCACATGGCAAACTTAAACTGGGTAAACCAGCAAGATTTACAGGAATAGTCATCAAGTCAGTTAAATACATACTCAAGGGGTCAGTAGTTTTTTCCCCTGCTTTGAATGCTGTAGTGGGAGATGTGGGACAAACTAACACATCAACTGCACCAAAAGCCTTTTCAAAGTCTTGCTTAATCAAAGTACGGACTTTTTGCGCTTTCAGGTAGTAAGCGTCATAATAGCCAGCTGAAAGGGCGTAAGTGCCAATCATAATCCGGCGTTTGACTTCTGTACCGAAACCAGCGGCACGGGTACGAGTGTACATTGATAGCAGATTATCGGCATCAGGAGCGCGATACCCATATTTCACGCCATCGTAACGAGCCAGGTTTGCTGATGCTTCAGATGGGGCGATAATGTAGTAGGTGGGTAAGCCATAGCGAAAGCGGGGACAGGAAATTATATGAATTTCCGCCCCCAAGCTTTGTAATTGATCTACTGCTTTGGTAACAGCTTGTTCCACTACAGGGTCTAAACCTTCACCAAAAGTTTCTTTAATGATACCAATTCTCAGCTGACCTCTGGGTTTGAAGTTTGGTTTTAAGCTAGCAGCATAGTTGGGAATGGCAACTTTTAGGCTGGTAGAGTCTTTGGGATCGTAACCTGCGATCGCACTTAATAAGATTGCCGCATCTTCTACCGTATTTCCAAATGGCCCAATTTGATCCAAAGACGAAGCGTAAGCCACCAAACCATAACGAGAAACCAAACCATAAGTGGGTTTCATCCCCACAACACCGCAGAAAGACGCAGGTTGGCGAATCGAACCGCCAGTATCAGAACCGAGCGCAACTACACATTCTTGAGCCGCCACCGCCGCTGCCGAACCCCCTGAAGAACCGCCTGGAACTCGTGACAAATCCCAAGGATTAGCCGTGACTTGATAGGCAGAGTTTTCAGTGGAACTACCCATTGCAAACTCATCCAAGTTGGTTTTGCCTACCATTACCGCCCCAGCATCTGCCAGTTTTTGCGTCGCTGTTGATTCATAAGGCGGCACAAAATTTTCTAAAATCCGAGAGGCACAGGTGGTAGGAATCCCCTTGGTACACATATTGTCCTTGATACCCACAGGAATGCCCGCTAGCAGCCCAATTTCTTCTCCTGCGGCAATTTTGGCATCCACAGCATCCGCCTGCTCTAATGCCCGATCTGCCGTCACACATAAAAAGCTGTGCAATTTCGGCTCTAACGCTTGAATGCGCTCTAAAGCTTCTTGGGTAATTTCAACGGCAGAACGTTCTTTTTTAACCAGCTGGTGGTGCAACTCGCGGATGGATGCCATGATTGCTCTCTTTGATGACTCAAGTCATTGATTCTAGTACATATTGGTCAAAATTGGGTATTGGTTATTGGGCTTTGGGCATTGCTTATTCTCCTCTGCTTGCCATTCCCCATTCATCTGACTAAGCGGATTAATATGTATTGAAATGTGTTTAATAAGGTTTTAAAAACAGCAAATACATGGCTATCAACCATCTATTGAATAGTTTGCCAAAGTTTTCATCTATATTGGCTACTTTTGTGTAAGAGTATAGCAGTGTTTTCTAAGTGATATAATTTTGTATTACAACCTTATTAATACTACAAACTTCATAATTTTATTCAATTCCACAAAATTTTTCGAGGTAAGGTAGGATGATAAAAATAGCCACGCGTAGATATTTAGGCAAACAAAATGTTTATGACATTGGGGTTGAACGCGACCATAATTTTACAATAAAAAATGGCTTTATAGCTTCCAATTGTTTCAATAAATCCCATTCAACTGCCTATGGTTATGTAACTTATCAAACAGCATATTTAAAAGCTAATTACCCATTGGAATATATGGCGGCTCTGTTAACAGCTAACAGCGGCGATACCGATAAGGTACAGCGATACATTACCAACTGTACAAATATGGGGATATCCATAGATCCGCCAGATATAAATCGTTCTGGTGTTGATTTTACGCCAACGGCAGGCAAGATTCTGTTTGGATTTTCGGCGGTGCGTAACGTGGGACAAAATGCGATCGCTTGTATTTTGGAGGCGAGAAATGAGACAGGAGAGTTTAAATCACTCGCTGATTTTTGCGATCGCGTGGATTTGCGTGCTGTTAACCGCCGAACTCTGGAGTCGTTGATTTACTGTGGAGCCTTTGACAAAATTGAATCTAACCGCCAACAGTTAATTAACGACTCAGAATTAGTGTATGATTGGGCACAATCTCGTGCTAAAGATAGAGCTAGTGGTCAAGGGAATCTATTTGATTTATTGGGCGACGGCTTTTCTTCGACTCAGAATAAAAGAGCAAATAATGCCTTTGAAACTGCTCCCAAATCTAAACCTGTGACAGATTTACCCCCACAGAAAAAGTTACAGATGGAGAAAGAATTACTAGGCTTTTATGTATCAGATCATCCCCTGAAATCCTTACGGCAAATAGCACCACTTTTGACTCCTATTAACCTTTCGCAGTTGGGAGAACAAAGAGAAGATATAAGGCTTTGTGCAGTTGTGATGTTGAATAACGTCAAAAAAGTGGTGACAAAGAAAGGCGATCAGATGGCGATCTTGCAAATAGAAGACCTAACTACACAATCAGAAGCTGTAGTTTTTCCTAAAACTTATGAACGCATTAGTTCCCTACTTCAAGTTGATACTAGATTGATTATTTGGGGAAAAGTAGACCGACGTGATGAGCAAACTCAATTTATTCTTGAAGATGCAGAACCAGTGGAAACAGTACAAATGGTGATGGTGGAATTAAATCCCCAGCAAGCAGGTAATATGGAAGATTTACATCGCTTGAAAACAATTTTGCAAGACCATTCAGTAGACAAAGAAAAGGCAAAAATGCCAGTGATTGGAATTATCCAAACTGAAACTTCTCGTAAACTTGTCCGCTTAGGTTGGCAATTTTGTGTACAGGATTCTAGAATAACTGTTCAAGCTTTGCAAAACGCTAGTTTTCCTGCTCATATAAAATCGCTGACTGGTAGCTGACGCCAGGAGTGACAAATCCACCAATACTGAAAAGCAAATTAAGAATTAGTTTTATTGGACTGTCAACAGTAAATTGCCTTAAGTATTCAGGATTTTAATCGTTTTTTTAGTTACTTATGCGGATGATAATTTCCTTGAGGGAGTGGTATCTTTTGATGCTAATACCCTTAAGGCTGCGACCGGGGGAAGGAGTTATAACTTGATGATTGTCAACGAGCTACATAGATTTGTTTCATACTGTAAAAAAATTCAACCCCAAACTCACGAGGACATTCAAAAATTTTTTGAAGGAGTGATATTATTTCCTTATGATAAGGAACTTCTATTGCAAGCTTATTTATTTCTGAATATTACAGAATTGTTTCCCTCGTGCGCTGAATTGCTGTTATTTGAAAAGTCTCCAATTTCAGATTATACAGATTTAGGAAAGTGTGATTTTGTCTTCCTAACCTTTAAAGGTAGTCTATTTTTAATAGAAACTAAGTTTATTGATACAGAAGCAACTGGAGCAACAGAACGAAAAAGAAGAAATAAACATAGAAACAAGGTATTTGAGCAAGTTATTACTTTAAAAGGTCGATTTAGCGAATATTGGAATATGAGGCTAGATCAATTAGAGTGCGGGGTTTTCACAACAGATGCAGAAGTTGCTTGGCGAGGAAATGGTGTGAATGTCACATCTAAATCAATATCTATAGATAAGCTCGAACAATGGCGAAGAAGTTATCACAATAGTGATAAATTTTTATCTCATCAAGATGGTTCAAAGTTTGAGGAGAAGGTGAATTTGAAAGGATGAGACTTGACCCAAGTATAGTTATTACAGTGAATGGTGTATGGGGCATAAAAGTAATTAACAATGCCACATACACCAACCCAGAGAAATTATCTGGGTTTTCCTTCCCATCAATCTTTACTGCCAAACATAGATAAGGACAAACAAAATAATCCAGATCACATCGACGAAGTGCCAAAACAATGAAGTTGCATTCACGCCGAAGTGACCTGTATCGTAATTGCCAGGTAGGAAAGAACGTACCAAAATTATCAACTGCAACAGAATACCTGTGAAAACGTGCAAACCGTGGAAGCCTGTAAGCAGATAGAAGGTTCCACCAAATACCCCGGAGGTGAAACCAAAGGCGAGGCCGTTCCATTCAATCGCCTGTCCAACTAAAAAGTAAGTTCCCATCGCCATTGTTGCCAAGAGAAACAGGCGAAATTTCACTAAGTCGTGGCGTTGAAGGGCGCGTTCTGCTAAGTAAATTACAAAGCTACTAGCGACAAGGATTACTGTGTTGATTGCCGGTTCTTTGATTTCTAATCCAGAAACACCTGCTGGTAGCCAATTAGGCGTTGATGTTTTGTAGATGGCATATCCGACGAAAAAACTCAAGAAAATGACGCTTTCTGACAGTAGGAAGACAATGAAGCCAAACATTTTGTTGCCTTCTTCGTCGTGGCTGTGTTCTGCGCTTGGATGGGGCAATTCTTCGGAATTGATATAGCTGTCCATTTTGCTTTTTGAGGAATGAATTTGAAACGCATAGGCACTTTGCCTTCCCGCAGGGTAGGAACGCGGAGGGAAGCGCAGAGGGACGCGGAGGGTTTTTGCATCTTCCCGATTGTTTGCGTTTATTCTGGGAGGTTGGCTGTTAAGGGTTCTGATTTGCCGTAGCCGTAGGGTTCGGAGATGATGATGGGAGTTTCTTCAAAGTTTTCTACTGGGGGGGGTGAAGAAACTAACCACTCTAGTCCGATTGCTCGCCAAGGGTTAGCGGGTGCTTTCTCGCCTTGCATCCAAGAAATCACCATGTTGAATATGAAGGGCAAGGTGGACATTCCTAATAGGAATCCACCGAGGCTGGCGATGATGTTCCAGAATTGATACTCTGGGGCGTAGGAAGCAACTCGGCGTAACATTCCTTGCAATCCCAAGGGGTGCATGGGTAAAAAGTTGAGGTTGGTGCCGATGAAGGCTAACCAAAAGTGGATTTTACCCCAGCTTTCGGAGTACATCCGCCCGGTCATTTTGGGGAACCAGTGATAGATGGCTGCAAATAAGCCCATCGTCACGGTGCCGTAGAGGACGTAGTGGAAGTGTCCGACTACAAAGTAGGTATTGTTAACGTGGACATCAACGGGCACGGAGGAAAGCATAATGCCTGTGATTCCGGCGAAGACAAACATCACTAATGCACCCAAGGCAAACAGCATGGCGGTATTTAGCCGCAGTTTCCCGCCCCAAATAGTTGCTACCCAAGCAAATACTTTAATTCCTGTGGGGACAGACACACACATCGTTGTCAGCATGAAAATCAACCGCATCCAGCCAGGAGTCCCGCTGACGTACATGTGGTGTACCCAAACAATGCCGCTAACTACGGCAATCAAGATGGATGAAATGGCAACTACTTTGTAACCAAATAGGGGTTTACGTGAATAAACTGGGAAGATTTCTGAGAAAATGCCGAAGACAGGCAAAATAATCACGTAAACGGCAGGGTGGGAGTAAAACCAGAAGTAATGCTGAAACATCACTGGATTCCCACCTTTGGCGGGGTCAAAAAAGGCGGTGCCAGCTGTGAGGTCAAGTAGCAACATCACCGCACCAGCTGTCAGTGCTGGAAGTCCAAATAGTTGGATGATTTGGGCGCTAAATACTGCCCAGACAAACAACGGCATTTTGAAGAAGCCCATTCCTGGGGCCCGCATCTTCACAATTGTGGTGACAAAGTTCACTGCCCCCATAATTGAGGATACGCCGGATATTGCTACCGCTAGCAGCCAGAGAACTTGACCATTAATTAAGTTACCTGTGGGATTCTGGAGACTGACTGGCGGGTAAGACCACCAACCGGCTTGGGCTGGGCCACCAGGTACAAAGAAGCTACCCATCATCAAAATCCCAACTACTGGTACCATCCAAAAGGCGACGGCATTCAGGCGGGGAAATGCCATATCTCGCGCCCCAATCATCAGGGGCACTAGATAGTTGGCAAAACCAACCAGTGAGGGAAATGTCCACAAAAACAGCATCACAGTGCCGTGCATGGTGAACATCCCGTTGTAGACGGTGCGATCGACTAAATCTGATTCGGGTGTCATCAGTTCTCCCCGCATCACCATCGCAAAGATACCGCCGACGAGAAAGAAGAAAAATGAGGTAACGAGATACTGGATACCAATTACCTTGTGGTCAGTACTAAAGCTGAAGTATTCTTTCCAGCTACTCGGAGATTCGTGGTTAGGCTTCTCATCAGGGAGAAGGATACCTTCAATAGGAACATTAGTCATGGTTACTTTCCTTTCAACCAGGTGAATTGACTAGAGGAGGTGCAGCAGGTGGAACTGTAACCCAACCAGTTTGGACTGATTGATTGGATGTTTGGGCATACTCAGAAGCCGCCTGATTTTTTGCTACGGATGGCTTTTGAGTTGCAGCTTGGGCTAGCCACTGCTGATAATCTTCAGGAGATTCAACGACTACATTCGCTTGCATCGTCGCAAAGTATGTGCCGCTGTATTGAGAATCGGTTAATCGGTATTGTCCGGGACGGATGGGAGTAAATTCAAAGTCGATCGCGTGGTTAGGAATAATATCCTGCTTGAGGCGAAATGCAGGTATATAGAAGCCGTGGAGAACGTCTTGCGATTTCAGCGCTAAACGTATCCGGCGATCGCTTGGTAAATGCAATTCGGTACTGGTAATATCTCTTTCTGGGTAGTGAAAAACCCACGCCCACTGTTTAGCTAGTACGTCGATTTTCTCAACAGGTTCTGCCAAGGCTTTAGCTGGTGCTGCATAAGCTGATTCCATTGCCAGAGGATTATGCAGATGAACTAGTTCTGATGGGCCTTGAATTCCCATTTGTTCGTAAACTTGGTAGCTGTAGCTTGCAATCCAAAACACCAAGAGAATTGGGATTGCTGTCCAGACAACTTCCAAGGCGACGTTACCTTCAATCGGGGGGCCGTCAGTGAAGTCATCTTTGACTGCCCGATGGAAGATGACAGAATACATCAGAGTACTTGTTACTCCCAAGAAGATGAAGGCACCGAGGGTTACTAAAAAGCTAATCAAATCATCAATGAGTAGGGATTCGGCTGCTGCTTGGGGAGGAAGCCAAGAGTAAGACTGCTTGCCGATCCAGAGACTCATAGAAGTCACTGCGATCGCGCCTGTAAGCAGCGTCAAAATATTTAAAATCTTCTGGATTTTCATGGTCTTTGGTTATTGGGCATTGGGCATGGGGCATTGGGCACTTGTACTGAGCGTTCGCGTAGCGTCTCGTAGAGAAGCCGAAGTATTGGGCATGGAGCATTGGGTATTAGTCAAAGGACAAATGACTAAGAACTAAGGACAAATAACAAATGATTTACTTGAGTGTTGTGTTGAGGTCTTGGTGCGATCGCAGCAAATTATCTGCTGTATTGTGTACGCCAAATTCGGCGGCTAGTTGCGCTCCTAGTGTGCCGTGGATGTACAGAATGAACATGATTGCTATGCCTGCGAACAGATAGATCCATTGCACTTCTCTATCTGTCTGTTTATATTCTTGTTTGCCCCAAACGAAGCGCTGCCATGCTCTCCAGATGGTCATGCCAACAATCAGCGCTAATAAGAACACACCACCCACACCATGCCAGAGCATAGTTTCCATTGCCTGCAATCCCCAGGCACTCTTCATATCAGCTGGTGGTGCTGCCAACAGCATTTCGTAAAAGCCTGCTCCCACTGTGAAAAATGTGATGATGCTGGCAGCTAACATGTTGTACCAGCCAACAGCAAATAAGTTGTCGCGTTCGACAGTAATTGCCAAAAATTTGAAGACCCATTTTTCAAAGGGGAACAGAACACCAACAATATCAAAAGTCATCGCAATGATGAACAAACCTATTGTCAGATGGACTAAATTGGGATGAATGGGAATTGTGTAAGGCAGTCCGTTTGCGCCTAGAGAGCCGGTCAATTGGTCAATTAATTCTGAGTTCATCGCAACAGACCATCCTTTACTGCTTCCACAACTGGCACGGTATGTAATCCATATATCCAAACAAGTTCATCTCCGAGATATACTTGTAAGCCAACTATTAGGGTTAAAACTAGTCCGGCTCCCAAATAATAAATCGGTACTTTTTTCGGATTGCGGGCACGAATTACATAACGCCAAGCTGTAATCGCTGTGATAATTCCCGAAAGCGACCAACCAATTAGCGTATGCAAATTCAGCACCGATTTCGCTAGGCTGTAAGGCTGTGCTAACCCTGCTTCAAACTGACCAAAAATAATCGCGACGAAGATGGCGATCGTCGCAACTAACATATTCCACCAACTCACCTCAAAAAGACCGGATTTACCAGTAAAATAGCCAATGACATCGCAGAAGAAGGAAAACAACACCATCGCAATTACAAAGTGGACAACGATGGGATGAATCGTATCTGGATAGGGCAAATTGTGGTCGTTCAAAGATGTCAAATACTCAAGCATCGTCTTCTCCTGGACATATCTACCGCACTTTGGTCAATCAATTTTGGATTTTGGATTGGCGATCGCGCAGTCTTAGCGAGCGTCTTTTAGATTTATTCCGTCCCAGACGAGATATAAACTAGAAGACCCTAATCAAAAATCTAAAATCGCTAGTCAAACTTCAATAATTGATGGACACTCACTAACATCACCACAAGTATCCATCCATAATTGACCGAATTCTGTTCAATATCTGCGCGGTTCAATACGCTTAATCATGTCTTAGCTTTTTGTAGCCAAATTTGGTTAAATTACCTACATGGAATAATTTGGGTTTTGATTCATTTCCTTATGCCAATAGTCTGCAACAGCAATTCTTGATGGAGCTAAATCAAATCGCTGTCGTTTGTTGATTTGCTTAACCTATCCTTTAGCTTAAGTAAATTTTTATGAATTGTCAAAACAATAAATATTAAACTTTTAAAAGTTGGTTATTTAACAAACAAATATTTTAAGAATGTATTTATTTTTGCATATTTTTAAATACAAAAAAGTCGAAATATCATATTTGTCTGTAAGGTATTTCACAATAACAAAATATTTGTTTGTGATGTAAATAACAAAAATATTTGAATCACTCAAAAAAAACTTTCAAAAGACAAAAGTAAGGAATCATGTTTAAGCCAGAACTCAGAAATACACTTTATTGCAACAGGTTCGCTTTTTTGTTCTGATATTATTTTCATAATTCTTTCATTTTTATCTTACTTCTGCTAAAGTGAGATAAAAGTGAGAAGATTATGAAATTAGTATAATGATATTTAATATCAATAACTTTCAGATGCAATTACCGCAGCACGGAGAAAAATTGGCTGTAGTATCTGGGCTGCTATTGGGACTGTGTTTGAGTGCGTGTAGCCCGTCAATCTCCAATTCTCAACCACAGTTAAATCCAAACCCAGGCACAACTACCACTAGCAGCCTAGATAAAAAAGGTAAAAAAGTGGTTCTTACCACCTTTACAGTCATTGCAGATATGGCGCAAAACGTGGCAGGAGACAAGGCGATTGTTGAATCTTTGACCAAACCAGGGGCAGAAATTCATGGTTACGAACCAACTCCTAGCGATTTGGTGAGGGCGCAAAAAGCAGACCTAATTTTGAATAATGGTTTAAATTTAGAGCGTTGGGCACAGAAATTGTATAACAGCGTTCCTAAAGTACCTCATATTACCCTAAGTGAGGGAATTAAACCTGTAGAAATTACGGAGGATGCCTACAAAGGTAAGCCTAATCCCCATGCTTGGATGTCACCACAAAACGCCTTGATCTACGTAGATAATATTCGCAAGGCATTAGTTGATTTAGACTCAGCGAATGCAGAGACTTATAATACCAATGCCAAAGCATACAGCCAAAAGATTAAGGAAGTTGATGAGAAACTGCGAAAAGCCGTGTCGGTAGTTCCAGCAGACAAGCGCTACATGGTAAGCTGTGAAGGCGCTTTCTCATACGTCACCCGCGATTATGGCTTGAAAGAAGCTTATCTCTGGGCAGTCAACTCTGAACAACAAGCTACTCCCAAACAGCTAGAGAAAGTCATTGATATAGTTAAAAAAAATAAAATACCTGTAGTTTTCTGTGAAAGTACAGTTAACGATGGAGCGCAACGTCAGGTAGCGAGAGAATCGGGAGCAAGGTTTGGTGGAGTATTTTACGTTGATTCTCTGTCTCCAGCCAATGGGCCAGCACCAACTTATCTCAAGTTGCTAGAACTTAATATTAATACTCTAACTCAGGGATTAGAGGAAAGGTAAGCAAGTATGCCAGAATAAATCTAATTATTGAAAATTGGCTTGTAGTAAGAACTTTAGTCCTATTTTATTCTCTGAAAAACGTTAAGTATTTGCAAATGGGGATAGAGCCGCTTACTACAAAATACTGATTAATTTTAGAGGTGCTTTTTAGTGAAATCTATTAGTATTGATGTCGAAAATTTGACAGTAGCTTACCACGGCAAAGTTGCTTTACATGGCGCTTCTTTGCAAATTCAAGCAGGTTCAATCAGTGGTTTAGTGGGGATGAATGGTAGCGGTAAATCAACCCTATTTAAGGCGATTATGGGGTTTTTGAAGCCAGTTACAGGACGGGTTTTGATTAATGGCTTACCAATAAAGACTGTACAGAAAAAAAGCTTGGTTGCTTATGTACCACAGTCAGAAGAAGTGGACTGGAATTTTCCAGTAAGTGTTCATGATGTAGTGATGATGGGGCGTTACGGATACATGAATATACTACGAATTCCGTCGAAGAAAGATCAAAGAGTGGTGAGGGAGAGTTTGGAAAGGTTACAAATGTGGTCGATGCGCGATCGCCAAATTGGAGAACTCTCTGGGGGACAGAAGAAACGTGCCTTTCTCGCTCGCGCTTTGGCACAACAGGGAACAGTTTTACTATTAGATGAACCTTTTACTGGGGTAGACATCAAAACAGAAAAAGCGATGATTGACTTATTGCTGGAATTGCGAGAAGAAGGTCATACAATTTTGATTTCTACCCATGATTTAGCTTCTATCACTACTTTCTGTGACCAAGTAGTACTCATTAATCGTACTATTTTAGCTTATGGTGATACATCGGAAGTCTTTACAGAAGAGAATCTCTCACGGACTTTTGGCGGTTCTCTTGGAGATTTATCTCTCAACAAAAGTCAGATAATCCGTGGAAATCAAGGTGAATCTGATTGATTGAGAATTTTTAGTTGATATTGCTTGGATAGAGTTATAAAAATATGAATACTCTCGCATTCTTAGACTGGTTAACCACACCCCTTCAGCATGAATTCATGGTGAAGGCAATTTGTGTAAGTGCCTTAGTTGGGGTGGTATGTTCTGTTTTATCTTGTTTTATGACCCTCAAAGGTTGGGCACTAATGGGAGATGCTGTTTCCCATGCAGTAATGCCTGGGGTAGTAATTGCTTATGTTTTAAATATCCCTTTTGCTGTGGGCGCTTTCGTCTTTGGAGTGGGTTCAGTTATTGCGATCGGTTATATCAAAGCAAAGACGAGAATTAAAGAAGATACTGTCATTGGACTGGTATTTACAGGATTTTTTGCTCTGGGTTTAGTACTAGTTTCCAAAACTCCAAGCAGCGTAGACTTGACGCACATTTTGTTTGGCAATGTCTTGGGTATTTCTAATGAAGACATCATCCAAACGGTGATTATTAGCGTAATTACTTTAGTAACAATAGCTATTTTACGCAAAGACCTACTATTATTTTGTTTTGACCCCACTCATGCACGTTCCATCGGCTTGAACACAGGAGTGCTTCACTATATTTTACTATCATTACTATCACTAACTGCTGTCGCCGGACTTCAGACAGTGGGAATTATTCTGGTTGTCGCTATGTTAGTTACTCCGGGAGCAACGGCTTATTTATTAACCGATCGTTTCGACCACATGATACTAATTTCAATGGCATCTGGAGTATTTTCTAGTGTTATGGGGACTTACATCAGCTATCATATCGATGGTGCAACAGGGGGTTGCATAGTTGTGTTGCAAACCTTGTTGTTTGTCATAGCAATGATTTTTGCACCTAAACATGGGTTAATGGTAAGAGCAAAGAAGCAAGAAAACATTGACTGATTCAGTATGAAATACCCTTTGCTATTTACGTAACCCCCATTCCACAGGTGTGAGGGCGAAACAAGTGTCGTTTAAAATTGTGGTAATTGGTACTTCTTTAGGCGGATTATCAGCATTGAAAATTATCCTGGGCAATTTACCAGCAGACTTCCCTGTACCGATCGCGATCGTGCAACACCGTCATAAAGAATCTAGCAACACACTCCAGGATTTATTACAAGAATCCACTTTGTTGAAAATTCGTGAAGTGGAAGACAAGGACGAAATACTACCAGGACATATCTACATAGCCCCAGCAGATTATCATTTACTGGTTGAACCAGGTCACTTTGCCCTTTCGACTGATGAGCCTGTTTCTTATGCTAGACCATCTATTGATGTGCTGTTTGAGTCGGCAGCCGATGTCTACACAGAGGAAGTTATTGGTGTAATATTGACAGGAGCAAACCAAGATGGTATGCAAGGTCTTAAGAAAATAAAAGCGCGGGGAGGAATTACTATTGTACAAGAACCTGGCACAGCGGAGAGCGGCATTATGCCAGAGGCAGCAATTTCTGCTGTTACAGTAGACTGGATTTTGACACTCTCAAACATTGCTTCCCAGATGGTCAAGCTTTGTCAATTATCACAGAAATAAACCGATGCAGATGGAACGCAAAGTCAACATCCTCCTAGTAGATGATAAGCTAGAAAATTTGCTGGCACTAGAGGCAATCCTAGAAAAATTAGGGGAGAATCTCGTGAGAGCTACTTCCGGGGAAGAAGCTTTGAGGTGTCTGCTACATCAAGACTTTGCGGTGATTTTGCTGGATGTGCAAATGCCAGGGATGGATGGCTTTGAAACTGCTACCTTAATTCGCAATCGGGGGCGATCGCGTCATACTCCAATTATCTTTCTTACCGCTTTTAGCACCAGCGACCAAATGCTGTTTAAAGGTTATGCCTTGGGTGCTGTTGATTATCTGCTCAAACCACTAGACCCCAATATTTTGACTTCTAAAGTCACAGTATTCGTAGAACTATTTAAGAAAACAGAAGCTGTCAATCAACAAACAGCGCAGCTGGTAGCTGTAAATACCGAACTCAGGCAAAGTGAAGAACGATTCCGATCGCTAAGTACCTGCTCACCCGTTGGTATTTTTGAAACTGATACAGAAGGCGACTGTAAATATACTAATCCCCGCTATCAGGCAATTTGTGGCTTGAAAGCGTCAGAGAGTTTAGAAAAGAAATGGCTGGAATCTGTTCATCCAGAAGATAGAGAACGAGCGATCGCTAGTTGGTCTGCTTACATTTGTGAAGGTCGGGAATACTCAGAAGAATTTCGCTTTCAAGCTGCTCACGGTAACATTCGTTGGGTTCAAGTTCGCTCATCACCGATGCTTTCCAGTCAAGGAGACTTGTTGGGTTATGTAGGCACTCTTGAAGATATTACCGAACGCAAGCAAGCAGAAGAAGTCCGCGCTCAAGTGATTCGCGAACAAACGGCAAGACAGGAAGCAGAAGCTGCGAATCGGATGAAAGATGAGTTTCTAGCTGTTCTCTCCCACGAACTCCGCACGCCTCTAACCTCAATGCTCGGCTGGTCAAAAATTCTCCGCGCTAAGAAACTTGACGAAAAAGCCACTTCCCGCGCTTTGGAGGCGATCGAACGCAACGCCATATCTCAGATGCAACTAATTGAGGATATTTTGGACGTATCTCGGATTATCCGTGGTCAGTTGCGGTTAAACGTATCGGCAGTGAATTTAATCTCGGTGATGGAGGCAGCCTTAGAGGCAGTGCGTCCCCTAGCAGAGCCAAAAGATATTCAATTAAGTACTGTGCTGGATACTTCGATCGGGTCAGTCTATGGCGATCCAGCCCGTCTACAGCAAATTGTCTGGAACCTACTAACTAATGCAATAAAGTTTACTCCTAAAGGTGGTAGGGTCGAAGTCAGACTGTCAAAGCATTTTGGATTGCCGATTTCAGACTTTCCTACGGAACGCTACGCGAACGGTGTGAGTTCTACTTCCACAAGCTTCAGTACAACCCAATCGAACGATTTTGGATTGGAATCTCATAGTGAAAATTTAGACTCTTCAAACACTGAAGAAAGCAATAATCTAAAATCCGTCTTGGAAAATTCTGATGGTCGGGAGCCGAACCTGAAACTTTCCGCAAAATCTCAAAATTCAAAATCCCAGTACGCCCAAATTCAAGTTATCGATACAGGCATTGGTATCAGTTTTGAGTTTTTACCAAAAGTATTTGAGCGTTTTCGGCAAGCAGACAGCACCACAACGCGATCGCACAATGGATTAGGACTAGGATTAGCGATCGTCCGTCATCTAGTGGAACTACACAAGGGGACAATTTTTGCCCAAAGTTCAGGTAGTGGACAAGGAGCAACCTTTACTGTGAGATTACCACTCTTACAAGACAATAGAGGCAATAGAGAAGCAACAGGAAAAAGTTCTTCTCCTATTGCTTCTACGCCTCTTGCTGGATTAAGGGTGTTAGTTGTAGATGATGAAGCAGATACCCGTAACTTTCTGAGTTTTATGTTTGAGGAGTATGGGGCTTTTGCCACTGCGGTAGCATCGGTTGATGAAGCACTTGCAGTACTTGAACAAGCAAAACCAGATATCCTGATTAGCGACATCGGTATGTCAGAGCAAGATGGTTATACACTAATTAGGAAACTGCGCTCTCTAGAACCAGAAAAAGGTGGACGCATCCCCGCGATCGCTTTAACAGCCTACACGCGAGAGGAAGACCGCTTGAAAGCCCTTTCAGCAGGGTTTCAGCAGCATTTATCTAAGCCAATTGACCCCAATAAATTGATTGCTGCGGTTGCCAATGTATTAGAACTGCCTATTGAAGTTCCAGTGAGTTGATTTGGAATTGGGGATTGGGGAAGGGAATAGGGTACAGGTTACAGGTGACAGATTATTCCCTATAACCTCTCACCTGTAACCTCTCCCCTAACCCCAATGCCTAATCAAGACGAAGTTAAAGCATGTTTTTTGAGTTCGTCTAGAGAAACCACCTCCAAAGCTCTAGCATGGGTTGCTGAAAGTATGACGGGTGGAGCAACGCCAGCTTCTAGAGCTTCTTGCCAGCGAGAAGCACACAAACACCAGCGATCGCCAGGCTTCAATCCAGGAAAATTAAAATCAGGAACTGCTGTGCTGAGGTCGTTCCCTTGTGATTTGGTGAACTCCAGGAATTCTGATGTCACTTGGGCACATACGACATGCGACCCAAAATCTTGACCACCTGTACGACAAAAACCGTCGCGGTGAAACCCAGTCATGGGAGAAGTACAGCAAACCTCTAGGTTTCCATCGATTACATTTTTAGCGTCTGTCATCGTTAATTCGTTGTACTTGATTTTTCCACTTGATATAAGCTTATATTTATTGTCAATTTCCTGGTTGAATAAAAATCGCGATCGCTAATTAATTCCCAAAAGCAGGGAATGCTATAATTACTTATCTCAAAATCGTTAAAAATAAATTTCTCAGCAGAATATTTAAGAGCGATCGCTCTCAGTTAAAATAAAAACCCCTGGCAAACTACCAGGGGTAATGCAAGTCAGTACTTTCGCATGGAATGTATCCTACTCAAATACCATAGCAACCCTGTAATTTACAGATATGCCATTTTGCCAAACAAAAAAAGCCCTCAGTGGTAAGCTGAGGGTTAATTTTTTAGAATAGCGGTAATATACAAACTTATTATTCCCAGAGAAGTAAGCAAATAATACTTGTAGCCTCCAACATCAGAATTTCTTGTTGCCTTTTCTACGAAAGGCTGCGCGAATAGAGGGTTGCTCCCATTCAGCAATCGTAGACATAAAATTAGACACCGATTCTAAAGAGGCATATAACCAGATATGTAATGTCATATATAAAGATAACTTCGGCGTATTCCTGCCTCGTTGCTTGCTTTTAAATAAGCAAACCTGATAACTAGCATCAGGTTTACTGTAGTAACAAAACTTGATTAAAAATTGTAAAGCAGTGTAAAGTAGTTTCACAGGCAAAGACTTTACCGCCTGATTCATAAATAACTAACCGCACTTATAAAACAATGACAGCAACCTTACAACGTCGCGAAAGCGCCAACGTATGGGATCGATTCTGTGAATGGATCACCAGCACCAACAACCGCATCTACATCGGTTGGTTCGGCGTAGTAATGATCCCCACCTTGCTAGCTGCAACAGCTTGCTTCGTAATTGCCTTCATCGCAGCACCTCCAGTAGACATCGATGGTATCCGTGAACCTGTTGCAGGTTCATTGATTTACGGAAACAACATCATCTCTGGTGCAGTTGTTCCTTCCTCCAACGCTATCGGTTTGCACTTCTACCCAATTTGGGAAGCAGCTTCCTTAGATGAGTGGTTGTACAACGGCGGTCCTTACCAATTGGTAATTTTCCACTTCCTGATTGGGATATTCTGCTACATGGGTCGGGAATGGGAATTATCCTACCGCTTAGGTATGCGTCCTTGGATTGCGATTGCATATTCTGCTCCTGTTGCAGCAGCAAGTGCAGTATTCTTGGTATACCCCATCGGACAAGGATCATTCTCTGATGGTATGCCTTTGGGTATTTCTGGAACATTCAACTTCATGATCGTGTTCCAAGCAGAACACAACATCTTGATGCACCCCTTCCACCAATTAGGTGTAGCTGGTGTATTCGGCGGAAGTTTGTTCAGTGCAATGCACGGTTCTTTGGTTACATCTTCCTTGGTTCGTGAAACAACCGAAACCGAGTCCCTTAACTACGGTTACAAGTTCGGTCAAGAAGAAGAAACCTACAACATCGTTGCAGCCCACGGCTACTTCGGTCGTCTAATCTTCCAATACGCTTCCTTCAACAACAGCCGTTCACTGCACTTCTTCTTAGCAGCATGGCCTGTTATCGGTATCTGGTTCACCGCCTTGGGTGTAAGCACAATGGCGTTCAACTTGAACGGTTTCAACTTCAACCAATCAATCATTGACTCTGAAGGTCGTGTGATTGCAACTTGGGCGGATGTAATCAACCGCGCTAACCTGGGTATGGAAGTAATGCACGAGCGTAACGCTCACAACTTCCCTCTCGATTTGGCTGCTGGTGATTCTGCTCCTGTAGCTCTTACCGCTCCTGCTATCAACGGTTAATTCTGAAGTTTAGCTAAATCAAAAAGCGCTCTCCTTTTACGGAGAGCGCTTTTTGTTTAAATGTATAGGAATTGTAAGCTCAGTCCATTTGTAAAATTTCATCCGCTTGTCCTCTTGTCCTAGTACAACACGGCGGGTGCTATAAAATTAATCTTATTTATTCAATATCAAACCGTTCTTTATAAGCTTTGATAGTAGATTCTAAAGTATCTAAGTTTGTGAGAATAAACCATCCATATCGATGGTGCAACTCCTAAATATTTACGTTTCCATTTCCCTGCAATATTTTCTATTTCTTTAAAGGCATCCTTTTTTATACCTAAATAAAAGTACACTTTCTTTTATATGACGCAGTTTACGGATTTTGATGAACAAAATTGGCGCTCTCCCAATACTACAATTTTATAATTTTTAAACAGTGGTAATTCTTGATTAAATACTGCTTGTTGCCCTGACAAGTTGCCTGAACCCACTTTTTTATCATTAAACAATGCTTATTGCGAATGAAGGCTCTTTGTTGTTTTATCATAAATTGCCACATTCTTTAGTATGTAGGCATTTCAGGCTATTTTGTCTTACCCCAAGCTGTGCAAGTGATATTTCCTTAGTGTAAACTATCAGACATATTTTACACTGCGAGATTTGCATGAATATTGAACCGACATATACCTCTGTGGGAAGTCTCTTTGAGTACAGACTGATGTTTTTTATCCCTAAATATCAAAGAGCTTATGCATGGAATTCTGAATCAGTAGAAGATTGAATCATAAAAAATAATTTTTTCAGATTTTAACTCATTAAATTTAGTACATAATAAAAACTTTTATCACATAACCACTAATGCTATTTCCTGAAAATGAAAGCCAAAGGAGTTTTAATTTACTTTTTTCTAAAAATCCCAATCCTATGTGGGTATATAACCAGAATAATCTGCAATTTTTAGATGTAAATGAAGCTGCTGTTGTTCACTACGGCTACTCACGAGAAGAGTTCTTGCAAATGCGAATAACTGACATTCGTCCTTCAGAAGATGTGCCTAGCTTGCTTGAATATTTAGGACAAAAGCACTCTAGCTTAGACTTTACTGGGCGATGGCGACATCAGCGAAAAGATGGACAGATTATTGATGTTGAAATTTTCACACAGACAATAGACTATGGCAGTTATAAGGCTCGCTTAGTTCATATACGAGATATTACAGAACACAAACAAATAGAAAGAACTCTTCAACAAAGTGAAGCTAGATTTCGAGTTATTTCTGAAGCTATTCCTGTTCCATTCATTATTTCGCGTGTGTCTGATGGGTTAATTTTATACGCTAATACAGAGTTGCTTCAAACATTTCAGTTTTCCCCAGAGTATTTAGTTAATCGCAAAAAAATTGTTGATTTATATCATAATATTACAGATTTAGAAGCACTGTTAAAAGTTCTTAATCAGCAAGGTTTTATTCATAATTATGAACTGCAATTAAAAAAAGCAGATGGAACTTATTTTTGGGCGATCGCTTCCTTACAATATTTAGTTTTTAACAATGATTCAGCCATTTTAACAGTATTTAATGATATTAATGACCGCAAAAATGCGGAAACAAAACTTCAAGAACAAAATGAGTTTTTGCGGATAATTTTTGAGAATATACCATTGATGATTGCCCTGGTCAATGCCAATGGTAAACTCCAGTGGGTGAACCAAGAATGGGAAAATATTCTCGGTTGGAAATTTCAAGATTTCCAAACTCGTGATGTTTTGGAAGCACTATACCCTAATCCTGAATATCGACAGTATGTAATTAGTTATATGCAGTCTGCACAACGCAATTGGGGTGACTTTAAAACTCAGGTGCGCGATGGTCGTTTATTGGATACGTCTTGGACTAATGTTTACCTTTCAAATGGTCAAATTATCGGTATTGGGCAAGATATCACAGAACGTAAGCAAACTGAACTAGCTCTAAAAGCCCAAGCCGAGCGGGAGCAATTGATGCGAACTGTTGCTCAACGGATTCGTCAATCTTTGAATCTTCAAGATATTCTGAATGCAACAGTTCAGGAAGTGCGAGATTTACTTGGGGTTGATCGAGTAGTAGTTTATCAGTTTGACTCAGAGATGATCGGCACAATTATGGCAGAATCAGTGGAACCTGGATGGACAGTTTCTTTAGGTGTGGAGATTCCTGATACGTGTTTTCAAACAGGTGCAGGATTGGAATATTATCAGGGACACAAACGAGCGATCGCTAATATTTATGAAGCTGGACTAACTGATTGCCATATTCGCCTGTTAGAACAATTTGAGGTGAAAGCAAATTTAGTTGTGCCAATTTTACTAGAAGTAAGCTCTCAAAACCCTGGCTCTCACATTTGGGGTTTACTGATTGCTCACCAATGCTCTAGTTTTCGTGAGTGGGAAGAAAATCAATTAGATTTGCTCGATCAAGTTACAGTCCAATTAGCGATCGCAATTCAACAATCCAGCATCTTAGCGCAAGCTCAAACTGAACTTGTTCAAAGACAAAAAGCTCAAATAAAGTTAAAAACTGCTTTAGCTGAAAAAGAAGTTCTTTTAAAAGAAGTTCATCATCGAGTTAAAAATAATTTGCAAATTGTCTCCAGTTTATTACAACTTCAGTCTCAAACGCTCAAAGATCCAGAAATAATCAAAGTTCTTCGAGAAAGTCAAAATCGAATTGAGTCAATATCTCTAATTCACAAAAATTTATATACTTCCGCTAATATCGGACAAATTGATGTCGCTGACTATATCAGTAATTTAGCAGCCAGCTTGCTCATTTCCTATCAAATATGTCCTGGTAAAATTTCTCTAGAAACTGATATAGATTCAGTAAGCTTGAATGTCGATCAAGCTATTGCCTGTGGATTGGTGATTAACGAATTAATCTCCAATGCTCTCAAACACGCTTTTCCCAATCAACAAGTAGGCAAAATCAGTATCGCTTTACACAATATTGGCAATAGTATCGAGATGACTATCCGAGATAATGGGATTGGTTTACCAGATAATTTAGATTGGAGAAATACTGATTCTTTGGGTCTGTCGTTAGTACATGACTTGGTTATAGAACAACTAGAAGGCGATATTACTCTAGAACGCGATCGTGGAACAGTATTCAAAATAAAATTTACGCAGTTAACTTTGCATTAATAAATATCAAATGGGCCAAGCTAGGATTTTAGTTGTTGAAGATGAAGTGATTGTGGCTAGAACTATTGCTAGTCAACTCAGTCAGCTAGGATACATTGTTACGGGGACAGCTTCATCTGGAAAAGTTGCCATTGCCAAGGCATCGGAAACTCAACCAGAACTAGTATTAATGGATATTATTCTTAAAGGTGAGATGGACGGTATTACTACCGCCAGCCAGATTCGCGAGCAGTTAGATGTACCTGTAATTTATTTAACCGCTTATGGCGACGATCATACTTTAGAAAGAGCCAAAATTACCCAGCCTTTTGGATACATAGTTAAACCATTTACTACAAAAGATTTAAAAATTGCCATCGAGATCGGTCTTTTAAAACATCAGTTAGAACGTGAACTCCGGGAAAATCGAGATCAGTTAGCAACCCTTTTAAACTCAATGAGTGATGCTGTAATCGCTACTAATGAGCAAGGAAAGATGACATTCATGAATCCCGCAGCCGAAGCCCTGACCGGTTGGCAGCAAAAAGATGCTTTAGGAAATGAGGCGGCGAAGATTTTTCATATTGTCGATGAAGTTACAGAGGCTACATTAGAAAATCCTGTGACAAAAGTCCTGCGTGAGCAACAGGTTGTTTATTTAGGGGAATTCACATCTCTGATTACAAAAAACGGCAAAAGAGTTCCCATTGGCGATAGTGCTTCCCCACTGAAGCGAGGAACTGACCAGATAAATGGTGTAGTAGTTGTTTTTTGGGATCTTAGCGAACGACGGCAAACAAAATTGCTAGAGCAAGCATTAGAGAAGGAGCAAGAACTTAACCGTCTCAAGTCTCTATTTATCTCTACCGTATCTCATGAGTTCCGTAATCCTCTAACTGTTGTTCAAACCGCAGTAGAACTCATGGAAATGCAAGGAGCAAATTTGACCGATACAAAAAGAGGCATATATTTAAAGCGAATTCAAGGTGCTGTCCAATCTATGGAACAACTCATGGAAGAAGTGCTGTTTATGGGTAGAGCAGAAGCAGAAAAACTCATATTCAACCCTGCTCTCCTTAACCTAGAGCAATTTTGTCGAGAGTTACTCGAAGATTTTTTGATGGTTAAAAGCAGTATGTGTGAAATTGTTTTTACCTGTCATAGTGAGAATACGTCCGCTGTCATGGATGAAGGACTCTTACATTACCTATTTGCAAATCTTCTCTCAAATGCGGTTAAATATTCTCCCCAAGGTGGCAAGATTCAGTTTGATTTAATATGTGACCCAATTGAGAAAGTAGCAACTTTTTACATTCAAGATCGGGGTATGGGTATTCCCGAACCAGACCAAGCTCGACTGTTTGAATCATTCTACCGAGCCTCAAATGTCAAATCAATTCAGGGTACTGGATTGGGGTTAGTAATTGTTAAAAGATGCGTTGATGCTCATCAGGGTAAAATCAGTGTCACAAGTGAAGTTGGAATTGGTACTAAATTTACAGTAATTTTGCCATTAAATTCTGAATCATGAGTTATAAATTATTCTTCAACTCACATCCTGATTTTTGTTGCCAACTTGGGTTCGGTAGTGGCGCCATTTTTCTTGCTGACGCGCTCTTTTCTCCTCGGTGAGGCTATCAAAACAATCGGGACAGGAGATACCTTGCTCATATTTGGGAGACACTTTATCTTCTTCTGAAATCGGACGCCCACAACAGAGGCACAACTCATAACTTCCTTTCTCCAATCCATGACTAACGGCTACCCGCTCATCAAAAACAAAACATTCTCCTTCCCATAAACTTTCTTGTGCTGGAACTTCCTGTAAATACTTAAGAATACCGCCCTTGAGATGATAAACTTCTGCAAAGCCTTGAGCAAGCATGAAGGATGAAGCTTTTTCACAGCGAATGCCGCCTGTACAAAAGAGAGCAACCTTTTTGTGTTTAGTTGGGTCAAGATGGTGGCTCACATAATCAGGAAATTCGCGGAATGATTCAGTTTGGGGATTTTCTGCCCCTTGGAAAGTACCGATATTCACCTCATAATCATTGCGGGTATCAATCACAATTACTTCTGGATTGGAAATTAAATCATTCCATTCTTGAGGATTGACATAGATACCAACTTGCTCACTAGGGTCAATTTCTGGCAACCCCAAAGTAACAATTTCTTGCTTCAACCGCACCTTCATCCGCTCAAAGGGTGGGGTTTCGGTATAGGACTCTTTGGATTCTAAGTCTGCTAAACGGGGGTCAGAACGTAGAAACCAGAGAACTGAGTCAATGGCCTGACGCGAACCGGCAATTGTACCGTTAATCCCTTCAAGTGCTAGCAAAATCGTCCCCTTGACACCTTGTGCTTGGCAGTAAGACAGCAGAGGATCTCGTTTATCGGCAAAGTCTGGCAGCTTAACAAATTTATACAGTGCTGCAACAACTTGAATATTTTCTGGCTTCATCCCTTTGGTAATAGAACAATATAAGTTAGAATAACAACGGTAATCAAAGTTATCTACTATTTTAATTTTATGGGGGTTTAGCTCAGTTGGTAGAGCGCCTGCTTTGCAAGCAGGATGTCAGCGGTTCGAGTCCGCTAACCTCCATTGCAAATTTTTGATTAGAAATGTGCGATGGCTGCCGTTTTTACTAGCCTACGCACATTCAAATCAATTAAAACCCCATTCATCATCAAAAAATGGGGTTATTTTCCTTGTGAGGCAAGGGGTTCGGGGAGAGGAAATTATGGTATTGCATCCATTGCACCAATTCAAAGCCGTACTTAGTTAGAAGAATCTCTGGATAAGGAGGTAAACTTTGACTTGACAGCACTTAGGTAATTTTAATCGTTCAAAATTTGACTTATCTATACTTAGGGGGTTGTTTGGAAAAGCGTCCATTGGGGTTAGTGGCAATTGTTCTATACAAATCATTTACCGCCTTGCTGCTTATGGTTACTTCGATCGCTTTATTATTGACATTAAAAAATTATCAAACTCTAGAGGCATTTTCAGAAAATTATGTTTTAGAAGGTAAATCGATAATTATTGATTGGCTTTTAAAAAAAGTTGTTAACTTAAATCCTAGAACTCTGGCATTTAGCGGTATCGGAACAGGCATCTATGCTATTGTTACTGCTATTGAAGCCGTTGGTTTATGGTACGAAAAGCGTTGGGCACATGTCTTGGTATTGGGACTTGTCGGTATCAGTATTCCACCAGAGATTTATGAATTGATTCAGGGAATATCTCTGATAAAAATATTCGTTTTTTTGTTGAACTTAGCAGTATTTGGCTATCTATTCCGAAATTTTCCTAAACATCCAAACTAATTTTTGATAAGAAGAAAGGTACTTGAAATGTTTGACGACAAGAGCCTACGGGTTTCCGTAAAACCAAGACCCCACGTTGTACAATCGCTAGAAATACAATCTGGAGAGCAACTTGCCTAGATCGATTCAGTCTACTCAACCACCACTAAAATTTATTCCTCAACGGTTGAATCCGCTGGTACTCCAGATTGTTCGGTGGTTACTGCCGATCGCACTACGGTTTCGTACTCGCCCTTGGCTATCGGCTGGGATTGTCAAGATTGAAGCCAAGAATGTTGAAGTATTAGCTGAACTATACCAACAATTCCAGTCTGGAAAAATTCGCTTTTTGTTAGCATTTCGCCACCCAGAGGTAGAAGATCCCCTCTGTATGCTGTATTTGCTTTCTCGTATTGTGCCACAAGTTGCTCGTCAAAAAGGTATTACACTAAAATCCCTGGTTCATAGCTATTTTCTTTATGACCGAGGTATGACAGTTTGGGCTGGAAAGTGGCTAGGTTGGCTGTTCTCTCTGCTGGGGGGTGTGCCGGTTCGTCGTGGTAGGCGACTAGATCGGCAAGCTATCCAAAATGCACGAGAGTTGTTTGCTAATGGCGAACTACCGATCGCAGTGGCACCGGAAGGCGGTACTAATGGTCATAGTGGCATTGTTAGCCCCTTAGAACCTGGTGTTGCTCAAATGGGCTTCTGGTGTGTAGAAGACTTACAAAAAGCTAACCGTTCTGAGACTGTGATCGTTGTGCCGATCGCTATCCAATATCGCTACGTTGAGCCACCTTGGTCTAAGCTGGATTGGCTATTTAGTAAGTTAGAAGCTGATAGTGGCTTGAAAGTTTTGGAAAGTGATTCGGGCAATCGCGAAGAGATTTACTATCAACGCCTCTGTAGGTTGGCTGAATATCTGATTACCGAGATGGAAGAGTTTTATCGTCGCTTCTATCATCAAGACATCCCAAAAACCATCTTAACTGATGAATCTACTAGTGCTAATCAGGTATTAATTGCCCGACTCCATCGCCTACTAGATAAGGCTTTACAAGTTACCGAGCAATATTTTGAAGTTCAAGGGCAGGGTAATTTTATTGACCGCTGTCGTCGTTTAGAAGAAGCTGGCTGGAGTTACATTTACCGAGAAGATTTGCCAGATATTAATGCTTTAGCACCCTTCAAACGCGGTTTAGCAAACTGGATTGCTGAAGAAGCCGACTTGCGAATGCGGCACATGCGGATAGTGGAAAGTTTTGTTGCAGTCACAGCTACTTATATTCAAGAACAACCAACGGCGGAACGGTTTGCGGAAACAGCTTTGCTTGTATTCGATATGCTTTCTAGAATTCAGAATACAACACTTCCGGGGCGACCTCGGTTAGGTTTGCGACAGGCACAAATCACTGTGGGAGAGCCAATTTCAGTTACAGAACGCTTCAGAAATTGTCAGGGCGATCGCCAAGCGTCTAAACAAGCTGTGAGCGATTTGACAAAAGATTTGCAAATCGCTTTAGAGAAGATGATTAGATAACAGAAATTCTAAGACTTTTTCGCTCGAATTTTGTCAAAGATTGCACCTTCATCAAAAAATTTCTTTTGAATTTCGTCCCATCCTCCTAAATCTTGAGCTTTGAAAATTGTTTTAATTTTAGGAAATTTGCCTTCCGTTTCTTTTGTAACAGTCAGGTCAACAGGACGAAATCCTAATTTGGTAAACTCTCGTTGCGACTCTGGAGTGTAAAGAAATTTGATAAATGCTTCGGCAATCG
The DNA here is from genome assembly GCF_017115065.1 of Nostoc sp. JL23. NCBI lineage: Bacteria > Bacillati > Cyanobacteriota > Cyanophyceae > Nostocales > Nostocaceae > Nostoc > Nostoc sp. JL23. The sequence continues at coordinate 6,855 of NZ_JABXKN010000014.1, read as the reverse complement.
GGCGAGTACCATGTTTATCAACATTTTTGTCTACAACAGCAACAGGATTGTCGATGGAGATATTAATATCAGGCACAATATATGAGATTTTTTTACCATTTTTTGCTAACAAAATCATCTCGTTTTCGTAGTTGAGCAGAACATCACCTTGATTATCGTTAAAGAATAGTTCACTGGCATTTCGAGCCGTTTTAGGTAACAAAGGTGCATTGTTATAGACTTTAGAGGTAAAGTCCATTGCTTGATTTTCATTTTTGCCAGTTTTTGTTACGGAACCCCAAAGACTAAGGAAGTTCCAGCGAGCACCGCCAGAGGTTCTAGGGTCTGGTGTAACCACATTTACGCCATCTCGTGCTAAATCTGCCCAAGTTTTGATATTTTTGGGATTACCTTCACGAATAGCGATCGCGTCTAGAGATTTGGTAACAATTGCATCATTAGGCGCTTCTTTTTCCCACCCCGGTTGAATAAACCCTGCCTGAACAAGTTTATTAATATCAAGGGCAAGTGACAGGTGCACCACATCAGCTTCTTTACCGTCAATCACAGCAAGGGTCTGGGAACCTGACCCATCATAACTTTGATTGAAAGTGACGTTTTGGTTATATTTTTTCTTCCACTGTTCAATAAATTTGGGAATGATCTGCTGGTATGCTGCGCTAGTAACTGAGTAAGAAACAAACGTTAGTGTTACATCATTCTGGGAAGTTGTGCCAGTATTATTGATATCACGTGGAGAGCAGGCAGCTATCATGACACTCAAGCTAACTCCGACTAAGAATAGGGACGTAACACTCAATGAAGAAGACTTGTACAACCAATTTCGTATTAGTTGTACATACCACTGTCTTGTAGCGTGTAAAGCTTTAACAATATAAGTCTGAACTAATTCAGTCAAATATCTCCTTGATTGAAAAGTACGTTGCCTCTGGTTCATCAAATTTCCCTTAAATCTGCGGTAGCTTTATCTAGATACTGTAGTTAAGAGGTATTATAAAACAGTGGTTAAGGACAAATAACTTTTTGTTAACCTAAATTTAAACAAATTATCTCCGTATCGAAATCAACCAGCCAGAAGCGGAGGCTGTTCAACTCAGCTTGATGCGACAACAAACATTAATTGTCCAAAGCGACAACCAATAGCTGACCATTGAATATGTTAGCGGAGCTTAACGAATTTATCGCTTACAAATTTTGTCAACGTAAAAATAAGGATTCCAGGTTTTAAGAGCGGCCACTTTATCCTTGAAGTGACAACAGGTTTTGAGTAGGTAGGTTTTAATAATGGAGCTAAGCGGATTCGAACCGCTGACCCCCTCAATGCCATTGAGGTGCGCTACCAACTGCGCTATAACCCCAGAACCCTTAGTAAGTAAGTATTTTTAAGCTTACTAATTAGCTCTATAAACTGTATTAGTTTAATTATTATGCCAGTTTATCTAATTTAAGTCAAGACAACTATATTAATTTATGTATCAGTGTACGTTCACAAACTTAGATGTCGTAGTTTAACAAATTAATGTTGTTAATTTTATCCTGCAAAAACCTTGTATAGCAAGGGTTTTATTAATTTATATGATTATTCAAAAGTGACTATTGATTTTCAATGTTTTCACAAATTGAGGTCGCAAAACCAAAAATTTCACATTTTAATGGTGGTTTATTTTCTTCTCTGAAAAAGTCTGCTATTAAAGGAAACTCTTTGCCAAAGTCAATTTTTTTAACGAACCGCATACCCCTTCGGGGAAGCAAGCTACGCGCAGCGTCTCGTAAGAGTTGGACGCAAAGCAAAGGACGCAAACAAAGAGAAGAAAGAAATGCTTAACCCAAGCGTATTGCCTTATAGAGACGTAGCACTACTGGGTCTCTAACATTTTTTCTACCAAATGTCTCTTGAGTAGAGTAAGTGGCAAGGGTAAGCTTTTTGAGAATGGTATGAGATGGGTTACTTTTATTTATATTCGTCGATTAACTAGGGTAGCGCTAGCTTGGTCAACAGGCATTAGCACAACTTCATTAATATTGACATGGGGCGATCGCGTCACACAGAAAAATATCACATCAGCCACATCATCTGCTGTTAGGGGTGTAACTCCTTGGTAGACTTTGTTGGCGCGTTCAGTATTTCCGTGAAAGCGTACCTCGCTAAATTCCGTTTCTACCATACCAGGGTCAACGGAAGTTACACGGACTCGCGTACCCAATAGGTCTTGTTTTAAACCTTCAGAAATGGCTCTCACAGCAGCTTTGCTAGCACAGTAGACATTACCACCAGGATAGGTTTGATGTCCGGCGATGGAACCTAAATTTACCACATGACCGCGATCGCGACTTACCATTCCCGGAACAACATAGCGGGAGACATAAAGTAAACCCTTAACGTTAGTATCAATCATGTCTTCCCAGTCTTGAAAGTTGGCTTCGTGCAACTTGTCTAAACCACGACTTAGACCAGCATTATTAATGAGAATGTCGATGTCAGACCAGGCAGAGGGTAGAGTTGCAATAGCAGATTCAACAGCATGGCGATCGCGCACATCTAGCTGTAATAAATGAATTTCAGTACCAAAATCTTTATTGAGAGTATCTCCTAGCTGCTGCAAACGTTCTAACCGTCGTGCTGCCAAAATCAGTTTTGCACCTGCACCAGCAAAGATTTTTGCACAAGCAGTACCAATACCACTACTTGCACCAGTGATCAAAATGATTTGATTTTGTAGGGAAGTCATTAGGATAGTTAGGAGTGAGGAGTTAACAGTTATGAATTATGAATTAGCAGAAGTTTCATCGTTCATAATTTATCATCAGTCGGTCTATAACTCCTAACTCCTAACTCCTAACTCCTAACTCCTAACTACTTCTTCACCACTTGCAAGCGCTGAGTTACCATAGTCATTCCATTACCTCGCAGGATGACAGCAGAAATCCATTGGCTACCTGGGGTAGATGGTGCTTGTCCCGTTTTAAACAGTCCGCCAGATGTCAGTAATTCTAAATCCACGGGTGTAGGGTTAAGAAATTTATCTGCTTGGATAGATTCTTCTAGCGCCGTTCCTAGTAGAAAATCATCACCCAGTGGCTCTTGGACGATCGCATCAAAATTATACTTCTGACCGACTTGTACTTGCTGTGGTAATTTAATATCAATTTGGGGTGGGTTGCTGCCAGAAGTAAGTAGGGTGCGTTCTGACAAAATGTCTTGGCGGACTATTTTTCCATTTTCAATGCGCTGACGTGATTTAATCGTGGCATTAAGAGCTAACTTCTTACTATTACCGGAGGGTAAGCCAGTTATCTTCGTTTCTGTTTCAGCAATAATCCCATTGGCTTCAGGTTTTGAAGATAGCAGTTTCGTGCTGTATTGCAATTTCGGATATCGTTGCCAAAGTGAAGTCAAAGACTTTTCCAGGGTTTGGAGGTTTAATCCATCGCCATGAGTGAAATTGGGACTGTAGAATTGCAACACCCCTTTGACATCGCCTCGGCTAGCAGCGCTATCAACTTGTGTCAACAGGTTTTTCAGATCGGCTGGTGCATTTTGGGCTGTTGTGGCTTGAGATAACTGCTGTGGTGTCGTCGCCTGAGTGCGTTGCCAACCGCTTGTTAAACCAATAGTCAGCAGAAACGAAACTAGCCAGATATTTGCTGGAAATTTGAGTTGTCGTCTCACTAAGGCGGTAATAATGTTAGTCATTGGTAAGAATTTACTGATTTGATTAGAGAAAGTAAGCAAATTGTTTTATCTTAGTTAAGCTAGACGCTAAACGGTAGAGGTTTGATGGCAAACGCACCGATACGATTATTAATAGCTGCCAGTGGGACTGGTGGACATTTGTTTCCAGCGATCGCCCTGGCGCAAAAACTTCCAGATTATCAAATAGAATGGCTGGGAGTACCCGATCGCCTAGAAACTCAACTTGTCCCCAAACAGTATCCCTTGAATACTATTGCAGTTGAAGGGTTTCAGCAAGGGTTTGGAATTTCCTCGATTCGCATTTTGGGTAAACTCGCCCTTTCGATTCTAGAAGTCAGACGAATTCTCAAACAGGGACATTTTCAAGGGGTGTTTACCACAGGCGGTTACATTGCTGGACCAGCCGTCATTGCGGCGCGTTCTCTCGGTTTACCTGTGGTTTTCCACGAATCTAACGCCTTACCAGGTAAAGTAACTCGCTTTTTTGGCCCTTGGTGTAGTGCGGTAGCCTTGGGATTTGAAGTAGCTGCTAAGTATTTACCTCGTGCCAAAAATGTCTATGTTGGTACTCCTGTAAGAGAGCAATTTCTTGATGGGGCAATTAATGCACCACTTGATTTAGCTATTCCTGATGGTGTGCCTTTAATTGTTGTTTTTGGTGGTAGCCAGGGTGCAGTTGCAGTGAATAAGTTGGTGCGCGAATCTGCAAAAGCTTGGTTTGATGCTGGTGTTTATGTAGTACATTTAACTGGCGATCGCGATCCCGAAGCAGATAGTCTCAAACATCCACAGTACATAGCCTTACCTTTTTACAACAATATGGCGGCGTTGTTGCAACGTGCTTCTTTGGCTATTAGTCGTTCTGGTGCAGGTAGCTTAACAGAATTGGCAGTGTGTGGAACGCCAGCGATTTTGATTCCTTACCCCTTTGCCGCAGAAGACCATCAATCTTACAATGCAGACGTATTTACAAAAGCTGGTGCAGCGTTAACGTTGAAGCAATCTGAGTTGACGACTGAAGTATTGCAAAATAATGTGTTGAATTTATTGCAGTCACCGCAAGAGTTAGCAAAGATGAGGGAAAAAGCTTATGCGATCGCAGTTCCTGATAGTGCCGAAAAGTTGGCGCAATTAGTGCGTGAGGTAATAGAAACATAACGTTAATTATTTAGCATTAGAAATGTATTTTTCCAGTTATGAATATGTTATTGAGTAAAAAATTTCGCTTCACAGTAGGTTGTACTGCTTTATTAATTGTCAGTTTAGCAAGTAGTTATCTATATACCCACTCAAAAACTAAACAACTAGCTCAACAAAATCAGTCATTTACTCAACAAGAAAATTCTGTCCTACTTCAATCACAGATTTCGCTGACCTCAAATCAAGCTGCCGAACAACTTAACTCAAGGTTTCAAAATGCTTTTTCATCTCGACAGAATTTGTTAGCAGCATCTGCACCCTATCCAGTTGTTGATGAGTTCAAAAAATATAAATTTAACATTAATGGTAGCCAGATTGCTACTCCAGGAAAACTACCAAATAGTAAGGTTAAATTCAATCAAGGAGATTTATTAACTGTTCTTGTTAATACTAGAAAATATTTTCAAGATTATGCTTCCGAAGACCCGGATATTATGCGTACAGGAGTGCTTGCTACTCAAGGAGTTACTGTACCAGATGTCCTCAAAACTTTGGATTTTATGATTGCTGTTTTGAAGGAGGATATTGCGAATAATCGGGCTACTCGTTTACAAGACTCTAAATTTATTAATACTAATTTTCGAGTCATTAAATGGTCTCCCTACAACCCCAAAAGTAAACAGCAAAAACAATTACGAATTACCAAATATGCTGTATTTACTCACCCTGGTTCCCGCAAGAAAACCTCTACTTTTAATATACCAATTTATAGCTTAAAAGATAACTCTAATAACGATAAGTTCTACACTCGCTACACAAAGCAAGATGTTTTATCTGGTATTTATGAACCAGGTGGTAGAGAATTTGGAAAAGTTAATACTCTTGCTTATCTAACCAGAAATGGCTTAGAAGAAGCAATTATGGAAGGAACAATCCTGATTAATTTTACCGATGGTTATAAGGCCTTTTTTAATGTAGATAGAAACAATGGAATGGCTTATATCCGGGGATTAAAGGCAACAGCACAAAAGCGCTATTGGTATTTTAGAGAAGTTGATGCTATTAAAGGCTATGGATACAAAATAGATGCCAAAATTTCTATCAAACCCGGAGTTACTTTTGCTGGAGATGTTTTGAATATCGGTTTAGGTAAGGTGATTGTGATTGAGCATACTCAAGGTGGACGCAAACATCTGCAAATGGGAGTCATCGCCGATACAGGCGGAGCATTTTTACCCAATCTTTATCAGCTCGATTTTTTGGCAGGTATTTTTAAGAATAAAAAAGAATTTGGGCAGAATATTAGCCAATTACCAGACCATGCCACAGCATATTTTTTAGTCAAGAAATAATGCATTGACCCGATATCAAAAATCTATGCACGGGTTAACAATTCTAAGTTGTGGCCATCGGAGTCATAGAAATAGAAGCCACGACCTTCCTTTCTGTGGTTAATTTGTCCTTTATTCTGATGCATGGGGTCGCTACTGTATTCAATACCTGCCTCTTTGATGCGTGCAAAAATTGCATCAAATTCTTCATCACTGACATGGAACGCATAATGATGTGGCTCAAACGCTTCAGCGTCGGCGAAGTCGAGCGTTAATGCATCATTTATATGCACAGCAGCGAAGTGACCAACGGGAAGCTCGACCTCTAAACCGAAAATTTTTGCAAAAAACCTCGCCGACGCTTCTTTGTCATGTGCGGGCACTATGGTGTGATTTAGAGTAATTGTCATGTCACACCTTCCCTCCTAATTTTGGTAGTAATTCATATCAACTCTTTATTCAGAGTCGACAACAACAATGTTCCTTATCTATTTTATCTTTTGGGCGCGAACACTAACACCAGAGTAAACATATCTAAATTCTGTGTTCACTGTATTTGGAACACCCGCAAACACTAGAAAGATCGAGCTTAAATAAGCAAAACTAATAACTTGCATCAGGTTTCCTGAAGTAATAAAACTTGATTAAAAATTGTAAAGCAGTGTAAAGTAGTTTCACAGGCAAAGACTT
>NZ_JABXKN010000040.1:0-30184 GCF_017115065.1 Nostoc sp. JL23 | reverse complement strand
TTTAGATCCTCTGTTGCGTAGCTGGTTGTTGGAGGATATTGGCCGCGGCGATCGCTTTCCCGGAGCGTAAATTATTTATAGATCAATTCGTTTGAGGCTCAATCTGACAGATGGTATCCAACGCCCAATCGTTTCGTACCCACGTTTGTCCACTTCTCTGTCAATGCGAATCAGAAAAGCAGTAATAACATATAGATATATAGAGCAAAATTTGCTGTAACCACCAAAAAAATCAGTTCCAGCCTAATGCTTCACTGATTTGTGTTGCTAGTTTCAAGGGACGGAAAGGCTTGGCAAAGACAGCAGCTACATCTAAGCCAGTAAAGCTTTCTTGATCGGACTCCTGGACTTTGGCAGTTAGTAAAATTACGGGAATTGAATTAGTGACGGGGTTAGCCTTCAGTTGTTGTAGAGTGGCACGCCCATCCATATCAGGCATCATCATATCTAGTAAAATGACATCAAGCTTAGAGTTGGCAGCTATATTCAACGCTTCCCGACCAGAACAAGCAGTCAATACGTTCCAACCAGCACCCATTTCTAATCCCAATTTTGCGATCGCCTGCACATCTTCTTCATCATCAACAATCAAGATATTTCTGCTCATATTGTCACTCTCAGATGATATGTGATGCTGATTAGCTTGATTAGTCTTCAGCTATTTTAGAATGCAATCGGGCAGAAGTAGGGGAGATTTGGGTAATTAAAAGCTGTTATTGAGAGTCTGTTAAAGGTAACAGTACATAAAAGGTACTACCTTTGCCTAAAATGCTCTGAACCCAGATTTTACCATCATGTTGCTGTATGATATCTCGGCAAATAGCAAGTCCTAAACCTGTTCCTCCTTTGTTGCGGGAGTCAGATGCGTCTACCTGCTGAAAACGCTCGAAGATTATTTGCAATTTATCTTCAGGAATTCCTCGCCCTTTATCTTGGATCGTAATTAAAAGAAAGTTGGGTGATGAAGGCTGATTTTCTTCAGACTCAACGCCTCTGGATTCTGAGAGAGTGGCACTTATCCAAACAGTGTCACCTGGTTCAGAAAACTTAATCGCGTTGCTCAGTAAATTGGTGAGGGTTTGCAGAAGGCGATCGGGATCTGCCCAAAGTTCTACTGCTACGGGATTTATAATTAGTCGAACTTGTAATTTATCCGCCATTGCTTGCATTGCTTCCGTTGCCGTAATTAGCAAGTCTGCGGCGTTGCACTTCGCCTTCCGTGTGAAGATTTTGCCCGATTTCATCCGCTCTAAATCGAGAATATCGTTCACTAAACGAATCAGGCGTTCGGTATTAGTGGTGGCAATGCTCAGGACTTTTTGCCCCTGTTCATTCAGAGTTCCCAGTTGTCCTGAACTCAATAAATCTAATGCTCCCATTGTGGAAGTTAAAGGTGTACGCAACTCATGACTGACTAAAGAGATAAATTCGTTTTCTAAACGTTTGCGTTCTGTGATGTCATTGGCAATTAATAAAGCACATGGTACTCCACCTAAGTCAATTAATTCGAGAGATATCAGTATGGTTTTGAGTTCTCCAGATTTAGTAGAAAATTCAAATTCTAGATTATACAGTGAGCCAGTTTCCGGCAGAAGTTGAATTGTTTGAGCGATCGCGGCTGTGTTTTTACCTAAATTCAATCCGGTAGCAGTATCTCCAATTACTTCCTCTAAACAGTAGCCGCTCATCTTCAAGAAGCTGGGATTAACATCAATAAAACGAGCTTCGGAAACTGTAGTGATCGCAATTGGGTTGGGACTAGAGCGAAAAACTTTAGCGAACTTCTCTTCTGCTTTGGCGCGTTCAGAAATTTCCTGCTGCAACCGCTCATTTTGGGCTTGGAGTTGTCGTTGCAGTTTCCAAATGGTCAAATGATTTTCAATTCGTGCTAAAACCTCTTCTAGCTGGAAAGGCTTAGTGATGTAGTCCACCCCACCAACTGTAAAAGCTTTTACCTTATCTAGCACATCACCCAAAGCGCTGATAAAAATTACCGGAATTTCACGGGTGCGATCGTTTGCCTTTAGGTGTTGGCAGACTTCATAGCCATTCATCTCAGGCATATTCACATCCAGCAAAATCAAGTCGGGGGGAACTGCATTTGCTCCCCGTAAACCTGTAGAACCTTTAGTAACACTCCTAACTTTATACCCCTGTTCCGTCAGCATGGCAGATAGAAGATTCAGGTTTTCTGGCGTGTCATCAATCACCAGTATGTCTGCTTTGGGAAAGTTGACTGACTCTTTAGGCATGGCAATATCGACTTTAGCCACAATAGGCTACTAATTGTTTCTAGAGATTTTAACCTTAGTTCAATGTCTTAATAATCAGTTACAGAAAAAATAGCAGTTACCCATTTATCTACCCTAGTTCTCCCCGATTAATTTCTAATATTAAAAACATCAAATCAAGTTTGTAAATCACTTACTAAATTACACAACAAGGAGTAACTTGTATGCAAAATGCAACCATGCGTAAACCAACTATTCTTGCATCAGGAGAAGGGAATCAATTTTCAGTTATTGGTGCACAGTTCACAACAAAAGTAACCGGAGAAGAGACTAATCAAGCGTGGACAATTTATGAAATTACAGATACAGAGGAAAATGGCCCACCACTTCATACTCACCCTTGGGAAGAGGCGTTTTATATTCTAGAAGGTGAACTAGATATCCAAATTGGTACAGAAACAATTTTGGCGTCACCAGGCTTTTTCGTTAACATCCCTCACAATACACCACACGGCTTTAAGATTCGTTCTGCTATTGCGAAATTTCTGGTTTTAATTTCACCCAAGGGCGCGAAAAAGTTTTATGAAGAAATGGGTCAAGTAGCAAATAGTACATCGCTAAATATGGAACAAGTACAGCCTGTTTTGAACAAATATGGATTGCAGTTTATTGCATGAAATTTTAGTTTGGGTGGATTTGGGCGCACATTTGTGTGCCCCTATTGGGACGATATATAAACACGCAGAGTTCGCGTTGTAAATCGCTTTCGTTGATAAATAAATCTATTTCTCCAAAAATTCCATGTACTCAATAACCAACAAGCAACTCTATTCCATACCAAAAACTGTCCGCTTTTTCGCTGCTACTGCCGTGAGTTTGGGTTTCACCGCTAGCCTTGTTTTTTACCCAAGCGCGAGTCAGGCGGGTAACGATACTGGAGTGCCTGCTGAACTCCAAGGCGAGTGGCGATATGGCCGAATCTCGTCCATCCAATACCAAGACAGTTACACAGGTCAGTCAGCAGCCCCAAACGGCTCTAGCGACCAATTCCAACTTGCATCTAATGGAAACTACAAGCGAAATAGGCTGATTCAAATCAACACCTACAACTGTGCGTCCAATCTCTTCATAGAGGAAAAAGGCAAAGTTAAGATTAAGGCTCAACGCCTTACTTTTCAACCCAGCGACAGCACATCTAAAGGGCAAATCTGCAATAGCGTGCGCACCTACTCTAGCCGCAATACAGCAAAGCCTGAGACTTACCAGTGGTCGATTGAGACGAATGATTACGGGCAGCAAGTTTTAGTACTTGAGACTGCCGATGGTCAGGGTCGCGCTCATTATGGACGACCTCAGTAAGCTAATGAGCATTCAATTTGTATAAAACCCAATACGCTGAGGTTAAGAATTTTTTCTCTCCCCTACCTCCCCTAGTTCTACCCGATTGTTTTCTAATCTACAAAATATCGAACTGAGGTTATTCTATGATTCACCATATTTCAATTGCTGTTAGAAACCCTAGCCATGTTGCTCAAGTTTTGGCGGAAATCTTAAAAGCGCCAGCTGTTCCCTTTCCTCCTAACCCAGGAAGTTATATGGTTATACCTTTTGATGAATACGGCACAGCCATTGAACTTTATCCTTTAGGTTCTCAAATAGAACCTGGTGAAGGTGATGAAGAATGCGTATTTGTACATACTGCTATTACTTCCAGATATACAGATATTCATGCAGCTATTTCTGTACCCATTAGTCAGCAAGAAATTGAAGAAATCGGTATTCGTGAAGGTTGGCGTGTAGTGCGCTGTAACCGCGATTCTTTCTTTGATGTGATTGAGTTCTGGGTGGAAAACAGGTTAATGATTGAATTACTAACACCAGAAATGGCATCTCAATATTTGAAATTTGCCACCCAGCAAGAAAATCTGAAATATTTTTTGGTAGAACCAGCTTTAGCCACAACTTGATAAATATTTATTGCAATCCTATTTTATTTGTAAGAATTGCAAACCGCAGATCCTCAACTGATCAAACAAGTTGGGGATTTTGTCGACTATAAGTCACTCAAAAACAAACTGATGCTTTGGGAAAGTTTTTTCATGTTGATGCAAGTTTGTTTATTTGTTGATTTTCTTTTCCCTGTGGGTGTTGAACCGACCTCAAAAGTACCGTAGGGAGGGCAGTTAAACTAATAATGTTTTCCCACCAATTGGTTGATGATATAAAGTCATTAGCTGGCTAGCATTTAAAGTTTCTACGGCATAAGCTTTTCCTGTTAAGTCGCTGAATTCTACTTCAAAAACTCCAGGTTCATATTCTTCTACAATCGTTCCTACTTGACCGCGATGCAATCCCAATTCTGGTAAGTCTTCAGTTAGGGCAACCACATCTAATAATTTCATTGGTATTACCTCATTGCTTAGATTACATAACAGGTGACTAGGCGGGGGAAGCCTTCATTATTACGCACTATCCAAACGCTTTGAATAATTGCTTGTTTATCTGAACGATTCAGGGGAAAATCAATGATATATTTTTGACCGTATGGATTCCTTTTACCAGGGATAGCATCATAATTTGCTACTGCTTGTAAAAGGATCACTTGTAATTCTTCTGCATCATCTAAATTTAAGCCTAGTGCAGATTTAAATACACGGGCTTTGTGTTTTCCTTGTGGATGGGGGTTGAGACAGTAACCCGCGATTTTATCTATTTCAACGATAGCGCATTACACGGTTAGGAAGTTTCATAATACTTTTGCTACAACCTTCTCCGCTTTTTTGACCTGGATATGACCTTTATGCAATGTACCCTAATTGCAAAAGACTAAGATTTCACCGCCGGATACTGTTTCAACACCTGCTTTAAATATTGCCCAGTATAAGACCTGGGATTTTTTGCAACTTCCTCCGGTGTACCCACAGCAATTAATTCCCCCCCTTTGTCGCCACCTTCTGGCCCCAAATCTATCACCCAGTCTGAACAGCGAATTACATCTAAGTTGTGTTCAATTACTAATATTGAATTGCCTTTATCTACCAATCTTTGTAATACATCTAATAATTTGTGGACATCGTAAAAAGATAACCCTGTCGTCGGTTCATCGATTAAATAAAGTGTCTTACCTGTGGCGCGTCGAGATAGTTCTGTTGCCAATTTTACCCGTTGCGCTTCACCACCAGATAAAGTAGTCGCAGGTTGTCCTAGTTGGACATAACCCAACCCGACATCAAATAAAGTTTGCAAACGCGCGATCGCTTTGGGGATATTCTGGAAAAAGTCTAAGCTTTCCTCAACTGTCATTCTGAGAACATCAGAAATTGACTTATCTTTGTACTTCACCTGCAAAGTTTCGCGGTTGTATCTTGCACCTTTACAAATTTCGCATTGTACGTAAACATCAGGGAGAAAGTTCATTTCAATAACATTCACACCCTGTCCGCTACAAGCTTCGCAACGTCCACCTTTAACGTTGAAGGAAAATTGTCCAGGTTTGTAACCTCTGGCTTTGGCTTCTACTGTTTGGGAAAATACATCTCGAATCGCATCGAAAATTCCTGTGTAAGTTGCAGGGTTTGAACGTGGCGTGCGTCCAATAGGAGATTGATCGATAACGATCGCTTTATCAATCGCATTTAATCCTTGAATCTTATCCAAATGTCTGGGTAAGGGAACTTTCTTAGTTAAATGGTGTTGCAGAGATGGGTACAGTAATTCATTAATCAGGGTAGATTTTCCAGAACCAGACACACCAGTAATGGAGACGAGTTTACCTAATGGAATGTCTACATCTATATTCTGTAAATTGTTGCGATGGGCATTTTTAATTCCCAAACTGCGCCCATTTCCTTCTCGGCGTTCTGCTGGTGTGGTAATTACTCGCCTTCCTGATAAATATGCACCCGTTAAGGAATCTTCTGCTGCTAATAACGTCTGAAAATCACCTTGGGCGATTATATTTCCGCCGTGAATTCCTGCACCAGGGCCAATATCAACAATGTGGTTGGCTGCACGAATTGTTTCTTCATCGTGTTCAACGACAATTAATGTATTACCCAAATCGCGCAATTTCGTTAAGGTTTTGAGCAATCTACCATTATCTCGTTGATGCAAACCAATACTTGGTTCATCTAAAACGTAGAGAACTCCTGTTAATCCAGAACCAATTTGCGTTGCTAGACGAATTCGTTGGGCTTCGCCACCGGAAAGGGTCATGGCGGGACGGTCAAGGGTGAGGTAATCTAAACCTACATCTAACAAAAATTGCAATCTGGCTTTGATTTCTCTCAGGACTAAATCAGCAATTTGTAACTGGCGATCGCTCAACTTAAATTGCTCAATTCTCTCCCGACAATCCCGAATTGATACGGTAGTCAATTCTAAAATTCCATATTGTCCTAACTTCACCGCCAACGCTTCCGGTTTTAACCGTTTACCCTTACAAACTTCACACGGTTGATCGATTAAATACTGCTCTAATTTTTGCTTAATTAGTTCAGAACCACCTTCATATTGCCGTTGCAAAATTGGGATAGCACCTTTAAAACTCTGCTTCCTTTGTGCTTCTGCGGCTCGTTCATCTTTCTCGCCAAACAAAATAATTTGCTGCTGTTCTTCTGTCAGCTTGCTCCAATTTGTTTGTAACTCAAACCCATAAATCTGTCCGACGCTATAGAGTAATTCCAAGTAATAAGAATTATCTTTTTCTGACCAAGGCGCGATCGCGGCATAAACTGGCGCTTCCCAGTCGGGTACGATCAAATCAGGCGCAAATCTCCTTAAAGTCCCGATGCCATGACAGTGCGGACAAGCACCATAAGGCGAGTTAAAGGAGAACAATCGCGGTGATAGTTCCTCCATTACCGCACCATGTTCTGGACAGGCAAAATTTTCCGAAAATACTAATTCTTCTTCTTTTTCTTGTCCGTCGTCACCAAGCAGACTCACCAGAATGGCCGCAATCCCACCCGATTGCTTGAGACACGTAGACAGAGAATCAACCAAACGTTCCTGAATATCAGCCTTTTTCACCAAGCGGTCAATTACCACTTCGATGGTGTGGGTAAAGTTTTTATCCAATTCAATGGAATCTGACAGTTCGCGGATCTCGCCATTGATCCGCACACGGACAAAACCTTGAGATGCCAGACTTGACAAAAGCTTACGATGTGTGCCTTTTTTACCCCGGACAACGGGTGCAAGAATTTGGAAGCGGGTGCGATCTGGTAATTCCATGATGCGATCGCACATCTCATCGATTGTCTGGGGGGCAATACAGCGATCGCATATCGGACAATGGGGTTCGCCAGCTCGACCAAACAACAGCCGCAAATAGTCGTAAATCTCTGTCACCGTACCGACTGTAGAACGGGGGTTATGAGACGTTGATTTTTGGTCAATAGAAATTGCTGGACTTAAGCCTTCAATGGCTTCCACATCCGGCTTATCCAGTTGTCCTAAAAATTGCCGTGCGTAGGCGCTGAGGGATTCCACATAGCGACGTTGCCCTTCAGCGAAAATCGTATCAAATGCCAGGGAAGACTTACCAGAGCCAGAAACGCCAGTGAATACGATTAGGCGATCGCGTGGCAATTCCAAGTCAATATTTTTCAGATTATGCTGCCTAGCACCCCGAATCCGAATGGTATTCTGGCTGTTGTGGCTGGGGTACGGAAGATGTCCATTCAAGGATGCTGCTAGCTGTTGGTCTGACATATTGGGCGGCGAAGAAGGAGTTTCTTATGAAACAGTCCTTAATAATACTATCTTTAATTAGTTTATAGTAGAACAATCGTACTGTTTTAATTAGTTATCATTCCAGATTCATGCCGCAGACATCCTTAACGCGATGTGCAACTTATCCTTAGAACCCCACTTCCATTCCTCTCTCCCACAGGGGGAGAGGCTTTGATTCTTGCTCCCCTTCCCTTGTAGGGAAGGGGTTGGGGGTTAGGTCTGAGATAAAGTTGCACACGGCGTTCCTTAAGAGTCTGCTAATTTGGAAGCATCCCGATTAAATATCCTTCTGAGGGCGAAGCTATGGTATCGCAAATCCAACCGCCGACCCAGCCAGAGGTCATCTACCCAGATAGTGACGGGCAACCAATTGCTAACAGTACCATACAGTTTGGCTGGATTGTAGAAATTAAGCAGAATCTAGATTGGCTATTTGCTGACGATCCAAATGTATTTGTCGCCGGGGATTTATTTTGGTATCCGGTAGAGGGACGCAACAAAATTGTTAACGCCCCAGATGTGATGGGTGGTATTAGGTAGACCAAAGGGCGTAGGCGTAGCCCGTCGTAGACATCGCTTATGCTACCAACAATGGAAAGAGGAGGGAATTGCACCGCAAGTGGTGTTTGAAATTCTTTCTCCCAGCAACACCCAAACTGAAATGGACAAGAAATTACTTTTCTATGACCGCTATGGCGTGGAAGAGTATTACATTTACGATCCCGATCGCAATAATTTGCGTGGATGGTTGCGTAGCGAAGACGGTTTAGATGTCATCCCCCAAATGGAACATTGGGTGAGTCCTCGGTTAAAAATTAGGTTTGCTCCATCATCAGAGGGTTTACAGTTATATCGCCCTGATGGAGAAAGGTTTTTAACTTATATAGAAATTTCTCGCAACGCCGAACAAGAACGGCAACGGGCTGAACAATAACACCAACGAGCAGAACAAGAACGACAACGGGCAGAACTTGCAGAACAAGCCAGAAGAGATGCCATACCCCGATTATTGCAAATGAATTTGAGCATCGAACAGATTGCCCAAGCTTTGGGATTGTCAGTGGAAGAAGTGCGAACCCTTGCTCAGGAGTAACGCCGTGTGCAATTTTTTAAGTTGGTGGGATGACAATGGTGAATTATTATTGTGGGGTTTGGAGTTAGCAGCAAAAGAACGGCAACGTGCAGAGAGATTGGCCGCTCAATTAAAAGCGCTGGGGGTAGAACCGGAGGTTTAACTCGGAAGTTCGACCTTTTTGCTCGGCCATTCGTGTTCGGAACTCGGAAGTTCGACCTTTTTGCTCGGCCATTCGTGTTCAGAACTCGGAACTTTCACCTTTTTGCTCGGCCATTCGTGTTCAGAACTCGGAAGTTCGACCTTTTTGCTCGGCCATTCGTGTTTGGAACTTGAAACACCGAGTTCAGAACTTGAATTTTGTCCTTTCGTTATCAAGCGATCGCCTTTGGCTCTACATTTAAGCTTAGAATCACTACAAAAATTAGATGGAGATTTGGACACCACGAGTTCTAAACTGCGATATCTTCGATGGGCTTGGACTACGCATTTCTTTTTTAGTGAGCGATCGCTGTTTTTGAATATTAACTCGGCATAACTCCCTCATCCCCCGGTTAGTGAGCGAAGTCGAACCACATCTCCCTCATCTCCTTACCGCCTCGGACACACCTTAACCGCATCAGGATGGCTAGCCAAATAATCCTTAAGCCAACTACAACCCTGTGCCAGTAAATCATCAATATCTAAATTCCACAGTTTGATTGTCTTGTCAAAACTGGCGGAGGCTAAGGTTTTGCCGTCGGAGCTGAACACCACACTATTGACCCAACTGCCATGACCTTCCAGGGTGGAAATGAGTTTACCCGTGTCCCGATTCCACAATTTGATACTGTTGTCAGCACTGGCGGAAGCTAAAGTTTTGCCATCCGGGCTGAAGACGACGCTGAAGACCGAATCGCTATGCCCACTCAGGGTGGAAATTTCTTTACCCGTGTCCCGATTCCACAATTTGATGGTGTTGTCAGCACTGGCGGAAGCTAAAGTTTTGCCATCCGGGCTGAAGACGACGGTAATGAGTCTTTTAGCTCCATTAATGAGCTTTTGAACTCTGTTAACGAGTATTTGATACTCATGCAAATTCCAGCAATTTTCACAAGCATGGAATACACATAATTTTAGGGGCACAATATATTGTGCCCCTACGCGTGTAGTCTATTCAATTGAAAACCGCTGTAATCCTTAGCCAGATGCAACCTAATTAATCTTAATTTCCGAATTTTTCTTGGCAATCTGAGCTTAAATCAAAGCTTTGACATTCTCTAGCTTCCGACAATTGCCTAACCGTATTACCAGACTGATAACTTATCAAAGTTCCCGCAACCGCAGCCAGTATAACAATAGTAGCTAGTCCCAACAAAGTAGCTCGTTTTCTAGATTTGATTGTACTGATGAAAGTATCTATGCCAGTCGCACTACCAACAACCTCAATTGTCCCAAGTGCTTTTAAAGCAATAGCCGCATTAGCATAGCGGCGTTTTCGATTACGTTCCACCATTTTCATCAACCACCACCGGAAACGCGGACTGATTGGAGGAACTAATTGCTGGAAATTAAAGCGATAGTTATCATCAATTAATTTGCCAATCTCAACAGAACGGGTATTAGTAAGTAAGCAAATCAACGTTGCTCCTAAACTATATAAATCTGATGCCTCAGTCAGAGAATGACCAAACTGTTCCTCTGGTGGCATAAAACCTGGAGTTCCTGCTATAAAGCTGCTCAGAGCTACTTTCGCACCCTGTATTCTAGCCAATCCAAAATCCACCAAGTAAGCATTCAGTTCTTCATCAACCAAAATATTCTCTGGCTTAATATCCCGATGAATAATTGACGGAACTTGCTTTTGCAGATAAACCAAAATTTCTAAGATTGACAGAGCAATTTGCTTAATTTCTTCAGCATGAAAGCTGCGTTTTAATCCCAAAGATGGGGCATTTTTATATTCTTGTACCAGATAAAAAGCCCCCGGCATTTCAAAGGAATCTAGATAACGAGGAATGCGGGGATGATTGAGTTGTTGCAAGATTTCTATTTCGCGCTGATATGCTTTTACACCTGATAAATCAGCACCTGCACGAGCAAAACAAAACTCTTTAATTACCACCTGTTGATTAGATTTGGAAACATTAGCTAGATAAGTAATCCGTCCCCCTTCTCGGTTGCGTCCTAGTTCGCTGATGACTTGATAGCCAAGTTCTGAAAAATCTGGATGGTGATTTAAGGGAATTACCCCTTTATCTCCATTACGCACATCAAGCTCCATTTCTTCACACACCATACGAGTTTGATTATGTCAAGGCGCAATTAAAAGATTAAGATTCACTCACCCAGATTGTTAGCCCCATTTTTACCTTGCTTGGGCTAAGACATATCGGCAGAAAGGCAAAATTATTACCTTTGCGCTAGCCAATCGACAATCTGGGCATTGACAACATCTGGAACCTCATCGTGAGGACAATGACCGGCATTGGGAATGGGAACAATTTTGATTTCTTTGCCATTCTCCCGCGCCTTTTCGTAAATCTTGGCCCCGGTAATTGGTGTCCAAGGGTCGTCAGCACCCCAAATTACTAATAAAGGACGTTCTACTTTGGGCAAAAGTTCCTCTGGGCTAGGGCCAGGAGGGGCTGTGAGTATAGATGCGAAGACTTGTTGCGCTCCTGGGTCGCAAGAGGGTGTATAAAGTAAATCGACTAATTCATCGGTGACGGCTTCACGGTTTTTGTAAACTTGGTAGAGGGTGCGGCGAATCTGGGCTTTTTGGCGGATGCGGTTATAGACAAATGTACCTGTAATTGGCGATCGCACAAACCGATTAAAAGCTGCCATCACCATCCGTAGCGGCGGGTTCAATTCGTGAGGACGATGACTCAACCCACCCGCAGAGTTAATTAAAATACCACCAGCAGCAATTTCTGGATGTTCTACCAGTACAATCAAGCTCAAAAGTGCGCCAATGGAGTTGCCAATAAATACAGCAGGTTCTTGGATGTGTGCTGTGCAAAAATCTTTCAACAGTTCCACCCAAACTTCCACACTGTAATCAATAGGTGCTTTATCAGAACCACCAAAACCCAAAAGGTCTACGGCAAATACCTGGTAGCCAGCATCAGCTAAAACTGGGATATTTTTACGCCAGTGTCCAATGGAAGCGCCAAAGCCGTGAACCAGTACCAAAGGGCGTCCTGTACCCATGACAGTGTACTGAATTTTGTAGCCCTGCCAATTCCAAATGAATTTTTCAAAGGCGTCTTGAGTTGGAAGCTGTTGTGTAGTTACAGTCATTAATAAGATTCATAAAGTGTTTCTTCAAATATAGTAATGTTCTCTGACCGAATAGTGCTGAGTAACGAGTGCTGTTAGCAGTAGCGAGGCGTTTAGCCCGTGCTGAGTAAAAAAGCAATAATCACATTCAGAACTCCTGAACTGATAACTCTTAACTCATAACGTCATAACTCAGCACTCACTGCTGAAAGCTGTAACCCAGGTAATTCTCTCCTCACGGTGGTAGTAACAATGAAGGTGGACGCACACGTGGCAAAAAGTAACACCAATTTTTTTAAGAGACGCGATTAATTGCGTCTCTAGCTTGCTCAACTGTAAAACTAATTTCCTGACCATAGGAAATTTCTAATGTATGACCATCTGGGTCTCGAATAAAAGCCCAGTAACCAACCGGATGACCCCAGTCATTTGGCCCATCCAGCAGTATTCCCTCAGCGCGTGCCTCATTGCAGAGGCGATCGATTTCCCCGCGATTCTGATAAGCTACCCCAAGATGGGATTGGGGTAAAAGTGCGCCTTCTACTTTAGCTGCTTTAATTAACACAATCACAAAAGGTCTAGTCAAGTCACTAATCCAAGCAACATCTGATTGAGTCGCTCGATCAATGCGATGATGCACGACTGTCATCTGGGCATACTTTGCATAAAATGAAATACTTGCATCAACATCACTGACTGCAAGTGCAATGTGAGTGAAACCAAGATCGGACATTAAAATAACTCCGTATGTAGACTTGACCGCACGAATGTAAGTATTGGACTGAGTGCTTACTAAGAAAGGTGACACCATTGATAATGAAGGTAGGCGTTATCTTCACAAAATTTATGTTTTTAACTTGGTTCGACAGCAACTCTTGGCTGCTGGAAATCGGCGGGAAACGAATATTAATTGACCCTTGGCTAGTTGGTTCCTTAATTTTCAGTAATTTGGATTGGTTATTCAAAGGTTCGCGATCGCAAAATCGCCCAATCCCAGATAACATTGATTTGATTCTGCTGTCTCAGGGTTTAGAAGACCACGCTCACCCACCAACGCTTCAGGTACTCGACCACAGCATCAAGGTTGTAGCTTCTCCCAATGCTGCCAAAGTTGTACAGCAGTTAGGTTATACCCAAGTAACAGTATTGGCTCATGGTGAAACTTTCACTTTAAATAATCAAATTGAAATCAAGGCTTTCCCAGGTTCTCCCATTGGCCCCACTTTGGTAGAAAATAGTTATCTCCTCAAAGAATTGGCGAGTGGTTTAACTGTATACTACGAGCCTCACGGCCATCATTCTCCACAACTTCAGCAATCTGCACCTATCGATGTAGTGATTACGCCGTTTATCGATATGACGTTACCTTTGCTTGGGTCGATTATTAAAGGACAAAATAGTGCTTTAGAAGTAGTAAAATCCTTACAGCCTCAAGTAATAATACCTACGGCGGCTGGTGGAGATGTGGCGTTTGAAGGATTGCTGATGAAATTGATTCAGACTAAAGGAACTGCTGAAGAGTTTCGCTCCTTACTTGAGAAAAACAATCTGGCGACGCAGGTACTTGAACCAAAACCAGGCGATCGCTTTGAACTACCATTAGAAAAACGAGCATTAGCAATCTAAGTTATATAAGCTCAAGTCTTGCATTTAGCTCTAGCGATTAGAATCAAGGTTTTCAACCCGCGCAGGCGGGTTTTGCCTGTGTAGCCGCGACTTCTAGTCGCCAGAGCTAATTTTGTTCCATAGCGGAATTATCTTGCATATACACTTTTCTAATCGGAAAAGGAATTTGAATTCCTGCTTGCTGATAGCGTTTGTGTAATTTTTTGACAAATAGATGTTTACCAATTCGCTGATCGAAGTATTCACTGACGCGCATATAAAGCGTAAAATCTATACTAAAATCATTAAAAGTATGAAATCTGATATATGGTTCACTATCTTTTAATTCCGGTGCAATTTCTTGCATGACTTCTTTAGCTACTTCTACAGTCACTTTTTCAACTTGTTCTAAATCGCTATCATAACTGACACCCACATCCATTGTTAAAGTAATTTCCTTTGCAGGTAAATGATAGTTGGTAAAAATTGCAGAAGACAATTTGGAATTAGGAACAATGACTATATTGTTGGAAATTTCTTTAATGGTCGTATTCCGCCAAGAAATATCTATAACATATCCCTCATGTCCAGCATCTAATTTTACATAGTCTCCGGTTCTAACTTGCTTAGAAATAATTAAGTAAAAGCCAGAAAACAAATTTGCTAAGGTATCTTGAAGTGCCAAACCAACTGCCAGACCACCAATCCCTAAAGTCGTGATTATCGGTGTAATCTGAACACCCACTGTTTGCAATATGATTAATGTTCCCAAAACTAAAACAGTAATTTTAGCCAGGTTAGAAATTAGTGATGTGGGAACCCCTTCTGCTCTGCGAATAAATAAATTTACAAAACCAGCAGTCAATCTGGCTAAAACTAGAGTTACTGAATATAGCAGTGCGATCGTCAAAACTTTTTGCAGTACGATCGCAATATCTGGTTTCAAGGGTGCGCTCAGAACTGCCCAAAAAAAACCGGCAATGACAAACCAAATAAATGTCATGCGGTGCAGAGAGTGAAATATAATATTACCCCCGGCAATTCGTTTATTATTAACGAATATTTCCAGCTTTTTGAAGATAACTTTTTCACCAATTATTCCAGCCAGTAAGCCAGCTAGAATAAATGTAATCGGTGTAATCCATTCCATCATATCAATTTTAAATTTGAAATTTTAGATTTAGGAGAGCAGCATTTTTGCTGTGATTATGGCTAAATTTTACCTTGTTGTCGGATTAGCTGCTTGAGATTTTCTTTCCTTATGGACTTGCCAATTATTTACCACCCAGATTACATTGCTCCTCTACCTGAAGGACATCGCTTTCCGATGTCTAAATTCCGACAACTCTACGAATTGCTGTTAGCCGATGGTGTAGCGAATCAAGAACAATTTCACACTCCCGAACGTCCACCACCAGAATTTATAGAGTTAGTCCATACCCCAAGCTACGTTCAAGCTTACTGTGAAGGAACCCTAGACCCCAAAGCACAGCGACGCATTGGTTTACCTTGGAGTCCAGCATTAGCAAATCGTACTTGTGTAGCGGTAGGTGGTACGATACTGACTGCGAAACTGGCACTAAGCCAGGGTTTAGCCTGTAATACTGCTGGTGGAACTCATCACGCCTTTCCTAGTTATGGGTCAGGTTTTTGTATTTTCAACGATTTAGCGATCGCCTGTCGCGTTTTACAAAAATTTGGACTTGTCCAAAAAATTCTAATTGTAGATTTAGATGTCCATCAAGGAGATGGCACAGCTTATATTTTCCAAGGCGACGATAGCGTTTTTACTTTCTCCATGCACTGCGAAGTCAATTTCCCCGGTATGAAACAAAACAGCGATTTGGATGTTCCTTTGCCGGTGGGAATGGAAGATGACGCTTATTTACAAACCTTGGCAAATTACTTATCAGATTTATTGTCTAAAGTCAAGCCAGACTTAGTATTTTATGATGCTGGTGTTGACCCTCATATAGGCGATCGCTTGGGCAAATTGGCTCTTACCGATGCTGGCATTTTTCGCCGGGAAATGCAGGTTTTGAGTACCTGTGTGAATAGCGGTTATCCTGTCGCTTGCGTCATTGGTGGTGGTTATGCTGATGACATGAAATCCCTAGTTTGGCGGCATTCCCTGCTGCATCGCGCCGCCAGTGAAGTTTACCATCAGTACAAACTATAGTCATTTAGTGGGCAATACTATCCCAAATTGTAGAGTTTTAAACACTATTTTGTCGGCAAAGGAAGTACTGGATGAACAACGGCAAACTCAGAATATACGAACTAGCAAAAGAATTGAATTTGGATAGCAAGAAGCTATTAGTAATTTGTGAAAAACTAAAAATTGCAGTTAAAAGCCATACTAGTGCAATCTCAGAATCTGATGCAGAACGCATTCGTGTAGCGATAAATAAACTAACAGCAAAATCCTCGAAAACTAAAACAAACTCTGAAGATTGGGGCTATATGTTTATAGCTTCAGCAATTGATAGCTTTATCCGCCATCTTGAAGGTGAAGCTGCCTTGAAATCATATCCCGAATTTAGAGAGCGGCGCGATCGCGCCAATGAGTTAATGTATGAATGCGTCGGTAAAAAGCCTTCTCTATTTTATGTGCGTCGCAAAGGTGCAGGAAAAGAAGCAAGAGAAGAAATTTGGGATTTGACAATAGCAACAGACAGCAATGATTTTCAGTTACCGACAAGACTTGAGAAGCTCAGAAAAACATTAGGCTTTAGAGCGGCTGTACCAAAAGATGGACGCGGCGGTTTAAAAATACTATCGGCTCAGTTATTACAACCCTCACGGGGACACGCTGATAGCTATGCTATACCTTGTCGCTTACGTTTTCTACCTAATCATCAGCATCATCTCGACATTCCGGCTGCAACATTGAAACGCATCGCAAGCGCACCAGTTTGTGGCGAAAATGTACCCACAGAAGAGCAGCTTAAAGCTTGGAAAGCGTTTTTGCAGATTGAAGAAAAAATTGCGAAAGCACGTCAGTTTTGCGTGCGTTATGTAAGTCATAACTATAACTTCAAAAGACGGATTAGTTTTGAAATAGATGTAGCTTCAGCCACCCTTGACGGCTTTTATCAAAATTCCCTCGAATTAGAAAACTTTTGGGAACGAGCAAGACGCACAAAAAACGAAGATTTAAAGCTTTTTGAAACTGCTCCCGTCGGCAAAAATTGGATTAGCGGTCGTCAATTAGGGACTGTTGAAGAAGTTGACCCCAACCGTTGTATTATCAGCCTCAGATTAGAACGCGACTTAGCTGAATTTATGGCAGCAGAGCGTTATAAGTTACCAGATACAGGATTTTTGTGTTTTGAAGCAGTTGGTGATATTCAGCAGATTCAGCGCAAGAAAAAAGCTTTAGATGATTTGAATAACGGTTACACCCAAAATCCGTATTTGGGTAACTTTTTATTCGATGCTTCTCAGGCTAGACACATCAAAACAACTGTTGAACTTCAACCACAAGATTTATTATTATCTTCTGCTAATCCTGGTCAGAAAGCAGCAGTGGAAAAGGTACTTGCCGCTAAGGATCTTGTTCTCATCCAAGGGCCACCAGGTACTGGGAAAACTACTGTAATTGCCGAAATTTGCTATCAAATTGCCCTTCGCGGTGGACGCACTCTAATTGCATCTCAAGCCAATTTAGCAGTAGATAACGCCCTGAGCCGATTAGTTCATAACCCAGTGATTCGGGCTATACGCAAGGGTAGAGCCGAAAAAGTTGGGGAAGAAGGACAGCCATTTTTAGAAGACCAAGTGATTGGCAGATGGCTAGAAAATACTGCAACTGACTGTGAAAATAATCTGACTCAACGGCTGGAAAATATCAAAATTTTCAGTCAATTGCTGGCATCATCACAAAGATTTACAGCCTACTTCCAAGCAGAGGAAGAACTTAATCAGCAACAAACTAAATTCAATAAAAATAAGTTAAAAATAGAGGCTAACTTTAAAAATCAAGAAAAATGTTACAACGAAACTGTAGAAAAACATAACGAGGTTGAATCACTAATTGCAGGATTAGAAAATATATTAAATACTGCACCAAATATCAACTGGGAAGCCTCAGAAGTTACAGATTTTTTGCCACTTCTTAAGCCCTACACAGAAGGTAACAGTTTAGTAGAAGAATTTTTAGCAAATGTTCGTAAAACTATCAAATATACTGATGAGCTTGGCTTTGTGCGTCCAGCGCTTGGTGCTTTTGGTTTAGCGGCTTGGTTGCATAAAACTGTAGCAATAGAAATTTCTGGATTTAAAACTTCTTTGACTTATGCTCAAGAGGTAAGTAAAGCCATCTTAGAAGTTGCAGCATCAGTGGAGGTTGTCAAACAAAATTTCGCCTCATTGAATCAGTTACAACCAGATTATCAGCAATATCTTACCAAACTGCAAAATATACAGCAAACAATCCAGATATGGCAAAACCGCCAACGGGAAATAGATTACATTATCTCAGCAGTTAAGGAATGGAAATCTACAGCACCTTCTCATCTCTATCAAACTTTAAAAGAATGTCATCAATCAGGTTTACCACTCACAGAAAATTTAGTTGACTTGCCGCTAGGTTTGTTGATGTTTGCTAATACATTAAAACTACCCATAGTACCAAAAACTTATAAAATTAGCCTACCAGAATGGGAGTTGTTGACAAAAGCGATCGCTTATGAAATAGATGGAGGTTTTACTGATAGACAGAGTAAACAGCATAATTTTAGCTATTTTTTACAACAAAATTTTAGCCAGATTCCAATGGTGCTATCAAAGAGCGATCGCACCCAATGGCAAGAAACCTATCAACAGTTCAATAACTATCAGCTACTCAACCCCAAACAGCGAAAATTACTAGTAGAGAATACCCAGGTTTTCTTAGTTAGAATGCAACGAACTTATGGTGCATCATGGGAATGGAATAACATTGATTCTACTCTCACCCGCCTTACAGAAGAATTGCTAGATACTATCCTTGCAAATGCGCGTCAATGCGTTTTAAAAGTCAAAACTGAAACTGAACAACAGCTTCAGCATCTGCAACGACAATTAAATGAACTTCAGAAAAAGGAAGTTAGCCAACAGCAAATATCTATTACTCAATCGCAGGTGGAAAAAGCACAGCAAGATGCTAATTCCCAACTTGGAATAGTTATTAATATCTTGCAAGAACTTAATCAAAAAAATATCCCTGCTCAATTACGTATTCTAGTTGAAAAATATCTTGCAACCCAATCAAACATTTGGGAGCAACCCCAAGAATTTGCAAATCAAGTAAATTACTGGGAAACTTCTATCAGTCAGCTTGAAACCTTAATCTCATCATTAGAACCTTTTGCTGTGCTAGAGATAATTAAAAATTCTCTAAACGAGCATTTATCAAAGCTACAAGAAGAAACTGAAAACTCTCTAGCGCAGCTTCAAAAATTACAAATTAGTTTACGCGAAATAGAACATAAATTACAACCACAGCCATCAGAAAGTTTAATAGAAGAAAGAAGCTGGTGGTTGACAGAATGGCAAAGAATACCGGATAAATTTAAACCAGAAAAATTTGCTAATGACTTGTTTAATATAGAATTATTACGTAGTATAAATATTAGCTTTGGATCTTGGCAACAGCAACTACAAAAAGACGAAACTTATCTCAATAAATATCAGAATTTTGTTCAAGACTGGATAGGAAAATTAAGACAGCCAAATGAGCGCGATCGCGACGATTTAAGGCGCATATATTTAGATAATGCAAACGTTGTCGGTATCACCTGCGTTCAAGCTGCAAATAGAGGTTTTTCGGAAGAATTCAAATCCTTTGATGTCGTTATCATTGATGAAGTTAGTAAGTGTACTCCACCAGAGTTACTAATCCCAGCTTTGAAAGGCAAAAAGTTAGTCATGGTAGGCGATCATCGGCAATTACCACCCATGCTTGATACCAGCACTATAGAAGAAGTTGCTCAAACAATGGGTAATACAAGAGATGAACTACAATTCTTAGAAGAATCATTGTTTAAAAGTCAGTTTGAATCTGCTGATGAAAGCATCAAACAAATGCTAACTACACAATATCGAATGCATCCATTTATTATGGGAGCAATCAATCAGTTTTATGATGGTAAACTAGAATCTGGGATTTTGGAGCCTGATACGAAACGCGCACATCATCTAGCAGGCGAAATTATCCAAGAATCTCAGCATCTTCTCTGGGTAAAAACGCCTATAGAGAATCAGTTTTTAGAGCAACGAAATGGAACTTCATACTTTAATACTCAAGAAATTGATGCGATTGAACGTCTGTGTCAACAATTCGAGGCTACTTGGGCTTCTAAAGTTGCTAATGGTGAACCAAAAAAAGAAATTGCCGTAATTACATTTTATGGCGCTCAATTAAGAAAAATTGATGAACGTCTGCAATCTGAACTTTTCCCTTCGCTAGAAATTCGTACTGGTACAGTAGATAGATTTCAAGGAATGGAAAGACCTGTTGTAATTGTCAGTATGGTTCGCAACAATAGTAAAGGGGATGTAGGATTTGCGAAGAAACCAGAACGGGTAAATGTTGCTTTTTCCCGTGCTCAAGAACTCCTGATAATTGTGGGTTGTCATAATTTATTTACCCATCAATCAGGTAAAGTCGGAAGTATGTATTCTGA
The DNA here is from genome assembly GCF_017115065.1 of Nostoc sp. JL23. NCBI lineage: Bacteria > Bacillati > Cyanobacteriota > Cyanophyceae > Nostocales > Nostocaceae > Nostoc > Nostoc sp. JL23. The sequence goes on along the minus strand of NZ_JABXKN010000040.1, from coordinate 9,608 downwards.
AGTTTCAAATATTGTCAGTCTTCATGGAGGTTTCGTTGATGTTTCTCGCCTCTTCAGCTAAACATATTGATGACAATCTCAATATCGCAAAGATACGATAAATCGCCATCAAGACGAAAGGGTGATTATTATAGAGACGGCGATTCATCGCGTCTCTTGCCTCAACCAAATAGTATTGGCATATATCGCACGAATATACGGATGCAAAAAACCTAAATTTGACAAACCGTAACTTGGGCTAAATATTTTCACGCAATTTACTATCACCAGCAGGTTTACCGCCTGATTGGCAGGCTGCGGTTGAATCCTTAGCCGTTGATGTGATTGCTGAGAGTTATACCCCTGTGATGATTCCGCTAATTCGTTCTTACACGCGATCGGGGGTAATCACGGATACTCAAGGTCAAGCGATCGCAGGCGCACGGGTCGAAGCTATACAACCAGATCGGGGAACTCGGCATTTTTCTGTTACCAACGGTGCTGGAGTCTATTATTTAGAAGGCTTGCCCCAAGGTAAATACGCTCTAAAAATCAACGGTAAATCTGCTGGTAGCATGAAATTGGAAGAGTCTTCTGAAGCATTCCAAGAGCTTAATTTACAACAGCCGTCAATCCCCTAAGAGACTTCCAAAAAATAAACTATCCCAAATTATATTTATATTAGGCTAGCACAGTTAGCTGTGCTACCCAACCGAGAAGTATTAATACACTATGCATTTCTGGAAAAGACATTGTGGCAGGTGTAGTCAGAAAGCAACTATCACTTGATGCTCAATTTAGCTCAAGGGGGTCTAATGATTGATCGCTTTTTGAATCTAATTTTTATCGATTCCTTCGCTGTAGTAATTAACCTGACATTTGGTACATTACTTCGCACTAAAATCTGCAATTATTCATGGGATGGAGTTGTAAATGATGAACTTTCAACACCAGAAAGTAACGTTAGTTCTTCTGAATCTTCACCATCCTTAGAAGAGGTAGAAACCACTCCTCTTCCATGAAGCCCGACTGCTGTAGCAATTCTCATTTGAATGAAATAAGGCTTGCTTAGGGGCGTACATCTGTGCGCCTCTATGAGAATCTATGTTTATCTGTAGTTAATTATATTGATTGTCACAAGCAATAACTAGAATTTTAACGGGAATACGGTAAAATCCAGAGGAGCTTTTATTGTTACCAACGCGGGTTAAGGATGGAAGCAAATTTTCTGACGGCTGTTTTTCTGCCCTTGGCTCTATTTATTATCATGTTAGGTATGGGGTTAACCTTGACCCTAGAGGACTTCAAGCGAGTTGTAACCTATCCCAAAGCGGTGGTGATTGGCTTAGTGGCGCAGTTGATCGTGTTGCCGATTGTGGGCTTTGGCATTGCGTCAGTATTTCCCCTTAACTCACAATTAGCAGTAGGTGTGATGATTTTAGCAGCCTGTCCCGGTGGCGCTACAAATAGATGTAGGGTGGGCAACTCTAGTTTTGAATGTGGTTGCAATGGCTTTAGGTTTTGCGATCGCAACTTTAACCCGATTAGGAGAAAAACGCGTTACGGCAATTACAGTAGAAGTAGGAATTCAAAATGGGACTCTAGCGATCGCGATCGCTTCTACACCTACGCTGCTGAATAGTACTATAATGGCTATTCCTGGGGCAATTTATGGTCTACTAATGTTTGTGACTTGTGCTGGATTTGCTTGGTGGTCTAGTCGTCGCCAAAGGTTATTGAAAGCATAAAATTACTTTGCCTTATGGGTTACAAGTATTTGTATAAATTGAATTATCCAATCTTGTTACGTTGATGTTTCTAGCCTCTTCTGCTAAACCAATTGATGACAATCTCAAAAATGTTGTAGACGAAATTGAAGCGCCAAATCCGAGCTTATCAGTTTTAGCAGCGCGTCAATTCCGTTATAGTTTGCGTCAAACTTCGGTAGAAGTGAGCATCAAAGAACCACGCCAGTTTAACGTACTCGAAGAATTTATCATCCGCGCTGCTATTGAATTTCAACCTCCGCCAACAGAGGATGAATTAGCCTCTATACTTGGGCTTGATTCTGTATTTATTAAAACCACTACTACAACTCTTCGTTCCTTACAAACTCTATCCGCAACATCGCCACTAACAGTTACTCCTGAAGGACGTTCATTTTATGAAAAAGGATCTGTACCACAGCCGCCATATCCTATACAAATTTATGCTATTACAGACCCTTTAAGCGACAAGATAACCTTTCAATCTGAATCCTTAAATGAGACAGTAATAAATTTGCCTGATTTGGCAGACTTTATAACTATTGATAATACAATTGCTGATATTGCTTCCTTACCTCTTGAGGAAATCCAAAAAAGTATTCAAGCTTCAGGTTTAGCACTTCATTCACCAGAAGAGGGAAAAATTGTCACTTCCTCTAAGGTACTAGCTTCCACTCAAAAAATTTGGAGAAAGATATCGCTTTTCGTTATCTTTGATACTCTTGAGAATAAATTGAGTATCCAAATAAGAAATGGAAAGCAAATTTTAGAGTCAGCATCAAATTGGTTAGAAGTTATACACGCTGAAGGTAAAATATCCTTGCAAGCGTTATGTAAATTATCAACCGAAACCATCAATTTTGAAAGTGAAGCTATTTTCAGGCAGAAAAATACTGAAATAGAAGCTAGACTCGAAAATATTCGCCAAAAGGCGCTAAAGGCTGCCACAGTAAACAATGTAAAAATAGATAATTCTACTGGGTTAGTTGAAGCTGTACAGTTACGCGATGGACAAATTAGCCAAGCTTTTTCAGAAGTTTTAAATTTGGCTAAACATCAGATACTAATTTATTCTCCTTGGATAAATCAGGTAGTTATAAATGATAAATTTATTACTCTGATACAGAAGTTAGCTAATCGCGGAGTTTGGATTTTAATTGGACATGGCATTGCGCGGCGACAAGAAGATGAAGATAAACCAATTCCACCAGAAGTAGAGAAAAAACTTCGAGCGATAAAAACACCTGATGGTTTACCATCTGTACAGGTTTTGTGGTTGGGAGATTCTCATGTCAAAGAAGTAATGGTTGATCGAGAAATTTATCTTTGCGGCTCTCATAACTGGCTATCTTATCGCGGCAATTACCTACCACTAGGCGAGTCAGTTTATAAAGTGACAATTCCCCTTCAAGTCCAGGAAGCTTATGAATTTCTCGCTAATCGCTTCCAAAATCACGCTCAAAAATTATGGCAAAATACTCTAGAAAACCGCGATTCTAAACTTGCAATAGAGTCTTTATGTGTGTGGGGTGCGCTAGGTATGGAAGATATTGCACTCCAAGAGATACAGACAAATAATTGGTTTGAACTTCTGCCTGTATGGTTGAATGTAGCGCTACAAGGATTAAAATCGCAAAACCTATCAGGTGATTCAGCAAGTTTCAAAACTGCACTTTCGTTGCTAAGTCAAATTTCTATTGAAGAAGCTTTTATTGAGCAATTGCAACAGGGATGGCGTCAAGTTATCCGCGCGATCGCAATTAACAATCCCGAAACTGCTTTAAACTTACTTAGTGATGAAGTATGGGCGCAGTTTATACGTCTCAATATTGTTCAAGAGAGTGATTCACGCAATGATTTTATTTTGTACCGTATTTAACCTACACTAGGATATTTTTCATACTTCAATAGTAAGATTTATCGGAAGCCAGCCCAGAAATATGCCTCTTGATTTCGCGGGGATTGGCAATTAAATGATTCTTAACCTTTGATTAACTTAAAGATAGATCCAGAGATTCGTCTTGTTCGATACAATTTATAGGTAGAGAGAGCCGAGGAGAACAAGGTGGTCTTATTAAAAGGCTTTGAGATTGAGATGTACACTGGCACGCCTCAAGGTGAAATCGTCGGCCTCTCCGACAAAATTGTTGCGGCTTTGGATGGGTTTATGCGCGAACCAGATAGCCGCAACGTTGAGTACATAACCCAACCATCCCATAATTACGAAAATTTATTGTGTGCCTTGCTGCGTCCTCGGCGGGAGTTGCGAAACTACCTCAATCGTTTGGGCGATTATACCTTAGTGCCAGGGAGTACTTTATCTTTGGGTGGGGGCGATCGCTTTCTCCGTTCCGATCCAGCAAACCCCTATCATGATTACATTGAGAATACCTACGGCACGAAAGTAGTTACCGCTAGCGTACACATCAATATAGGCATCAGTGACCCAGAAGTATTAATGCGGGCATGTCGAGTCATCCGTATGGAAGCGCCCCTATTTCTCGCCCTCAGCGCCTCATCTCCCTTCTTGGATGGCAAAGCTACTGGCTATCACTCCACCCGTTGGGGCGTCTTTCCACAAACGCCTAGCCGTGTGCCCTTATTTGCCAGCCACGCCGATCATATCCAGTGGGTGGAAGATCAACTCGTTGCCGGAACCATGCAAAACGTGCGGCACTTGTGGGCATCGGTGCGACCAAATGGCGATCGCCGTCCTTATGACTTGAACCGCTTAGAACTGCGAATTTGCGATTTAGTTACAGATCCTATTGCCTTACTGGCGATTACTGCCTTATTAGAAGCGCGTTTGTTGCAAATAATCGAAAACCCTAGCATCGATCCGTTAACCCAAAGTACTTTCTCTGCTGAAGAACTTGTTACTCTGACTGCTGACAACGAAGCTGCTGCTGCTGCTGGTAGTCTTGATGCTCATTTAAGACATTGGCAAGATGGTAGAAGCATCGTAGCGAGAGATTGGATTGCTCAAATGTACCAAGATGTTTGGGCGATCGCCAAGCAACAAGGTTTTAGCTGTTTCCTTTCCCCTTTGCACAAAATCCTCCGCGAAGGCAATGAAGCTCAACAGTGGTTGCAATTACACGCAGTCGGTTTTGACACCCAGCGCGTCATCACTCAGGCTATTATCGCCACCCAAGAGCGCGAAATCGAACTTGAAGACAAATTATGTTCATCTCTGCTGGGTTAACTCAAAAGGCATTGGGGACTGGGCATTGAGAAAACACTTTGTTTATCCTCTAATCCCCCTACTTGCTACTCCCAACTCCCGTCTTCATACAAATGGTAGATTTTATTGCAGCCACTACCAGCCCTAAAAGACACAAGTACTTACCTTTTCTACACAAAACTTAATATTTATCGATTGTAGCCAAATATCCTCTCAGGCATTGCTCTGGGATGGTTTGTACTTCGTTTTAAAAATCTAATCGATAGATGCTGCTTGATTATTATTAACAAAACCTATGAATAGCCTCTACCTTTTGGTAGATTTAACATTGACAATAAATTGTTTTATACAATACGTAAATTGTACGGATAATGCCTCAGGTAGTTTTAGTTAACCCGCAGATACCTCCTAATACAGGTAATATTGCCCGTACTTGTGCAGCTACGGGTACAGAGTTGCATTTGGTGGGGCCTTTGGGGTTTGAAATTAGCGATCGCTACCTCAAAAGAGCCGGCTTAGATTACTGGCCTTATGTCAAACTACACTATCACGAATCTCTAGAAGCCTTTAAAACCGTACATCAAGGGCGTGGCGGTAGATGGTTGGGTTATACGGTTGGTGGAAAGTGTAATTATGTAAGCTTTCAGTTCCAACCTGATGATTGGCTACTGTTTGGTAGTGAAACCAGGGGCTTACCACCAGAAATTCTGTTAGATTGCGATGCTACCCTCTATATTCCCATGAGCCAACCGGGGGTTCGCAGCTTGAATCTGTCAGTGAGTGTAGCAATTGGCTTATTTGAAACCCGTCGTCAGTTAGGCTATTTAGAATAGTTGCTTACATTCACGATCATAAGTGTATTTACTTATAACCTTTCCAGAAACCTATTAGACGATTTATTTGTGATTGCAAAAATTTTCTTGGTGACAGCAAGAATATGTAAAACAATATACCGAAACTTGAATTTATTCGTAAAATGTAGTGGAAGATACTTACAAGTATAGTAAGGTTATTATAAGAAATTTGTATATGAAACTTGGGATATTGCCAAATTTGAATGATAGATTTTGATGAATTTAAAACATCCTAAACTAGGAACGAAATTGCTAAAATCCATTCATGTCTTACATTTGAGCTATTTTGGCTCAATGAAGGACAGAAATCATCCCAAAAGTAGCCGATAGTTAATACGGTTGTTTTTTAGGGAATAATCAACGTAAAGTCTCGTGTTGGGAAGACGGATGGGGTAGAAATATCTTGAAGATATCTACAGCAGGGGGCATAACTTTTCCAGAAGTCGCCGCAATTTAATTTTCAGCAGCGACTTGGACTTGGCAAATAGTTTGTCCAGTCCCCGCGATTGACGCAAGACAAGCGCGGATAATGGTTAAAGAGTAATAATCGTCCTAAGTGGTGTTAGGAGTGGTTCGGACAAGTAAACACAGCAAAATTTAAGTTTTGCTAACAGATGTGAACTTGTCTAAATCAGAGAAGCAGGTTAATCTTGCGTAAGCATCTCTGGTGAATGTGATCGCGATCTATCATTTGTTGTGATCTAAATCATTGACTAGTATCCAACTGAAAAATCGAGGTCAGTTAAGCGCTAGTGATCATAGGAGGTCGTCTTTGAAACGAGCATTGAAAAAGAGAGTAAAAGCTGTGTTGAACAATACCCCCAGCAGCGATGATGCCCCGGTAGAACTGCTAAATGTGATGAATCCAAAAGTTAACAGCCGGGTGCGGACAAAAGCGGCGATGATTGGCTTGGCAATCTCTATGGGAGCAACCAGCCTTTTGGTGACTCGACAAAGCGATCAAGCCCAAGCAGCGGTGCCAGTAGGCAGCCAAAAGGCAACGTCAACTATTCCTGCTGTTCCTGACACCGAGGTGAAATTCGCCTCCACTAAGCTGGAGTCCCAAGCAGTCTCAGCAGCGAGCGTGCCGGAAAATCCTGTAATCGTGGAACCAACGGCAGTCTCACAAGTGCCTGGGCTTGAAGCTAAATGGCAAGTCGCGGCAAGTGGAATATCTTTGCAAATTCCTGCATCAAACACGTTTTCTCAAACAAACGCAGGTTATAAAAATTCCACTTACCTGAAGCCCAAAGTGGCACAGGGATTGAACAATACCTTAGCCGAAACTAGTTTTCCAACAGTCAATAATCTGACTGACTATAGTGCTGATGGTGTTAATAGTACAAACGCATCACTAACTGCCCAACCACAAACAGTGGCAACATCTGGCGCAGTCAACAGTGAAATAAATGCACAACTTAAGGCGCAACAAGAGTTCGCACTAAATCGCTTACAAGAAAAATCGAACCGTTTAAGAAAGAGTCTGGCGCAGTTGCAGTCTGGAGAGACCAAAAATTTATCACAAGCTGATATAGAATTGGCGCAGCCGACAACTGTCGTTGAGAAGACTGCATTAGCAGCCCAGTCAGAGACTTCTAGCGATGCAAGCCAAGCGAACCTGATATCGACGTTAAAACAGAAGACACAGACAAGTGCATCTGTACCAGCGGCGCCAATAGTGATTGCCTCCTCGACACATACAGCTTACGAAGTTAAACCTGGAGATACACTAGCAGCGATCGCCAGCAGATACAACACTTCAGTACCAGAACTAGTTAAAGCAAATAACCTCAATAATCCCAATGAACTGCGAATTAGTCAAAAACTAGTTATTCCTGCTGTTCAAATTCCTGCTGTTCAAGTTGAGGCAACTGTAGCGAGTCAGCCCACTTTTGTAGAGTCTAGCAAAACTCCAAAGGTAGCTACCTCCCCTTTGAATATTGGTAGTGCCAACTCATATCTACCTAGTTTACCATCACCAACTATTGCCGACGACAGTAGCGTTGCCGTCCCTACACCGGTAACTGTACAGGTTCAGGCGAATAGTGCGACCGCCTTAGAAACTGCTCCTCTGCCTACAGCTAAATCTTATGGCGTCGGTGGTGAAAATCAAGTGCCACAAACTTTTGCCGAAATGCAACAGTTTAAAGCACCAACAAATAGGGTAGCAAGGGTCAACAATAACAATAATGACCGTTTGCGGGGCTTACAAGCGGAAATCCAGAGGTTACAGCAGAAATATCGCGCTCAACAGTCTGGTAATTTAGTTGTGCCAGCAGCCGCGATCGAAGCAAATAATGCTGCTATGCTCACTCCTATTTCTACGCCCAATAATTTCAGTGTACCTAACCCTGCATCTAGACCAAATAGTGTAGCAATACCAATTCCAGTCCCGACACCGATTCGGGCTAACTATAGCGTTCAGCCAATTAAATCCCAATTCCGTACTACTGTACGCCCTACCGAAGCAGTAAACCCAGAATTCTTGCCTAATCTAGGTTCTGCTAGCCAGTGGACTCCCTCTCGCACTCAATCTGCCACAAGGATTGCAACGCCTTCTGGAAGAGTAAATGCCTCTGACTCCTTAGGAAAGATGCGAGGAACCACAGTTTCTCCACAGGTATTACCGCCTTTGGCAGCAGTGGATCAATATCTTCCCAGACCCATTGACGAACTTACACCTCCTCCATCTTCCTCAACCTTAGCTTACACCTGGCCAGCAAAGGGCACCCTTACTTCTGGCTATGGCTGGCGCTGGGGTAGAATGCACAAAGGAATTGACGTTGCTAACTCCACTGGCACACCAGTTGTCGCCTCAGCTGAGGGGACGATACAAAAAGCTGGCTGGAACAATGGTGGCTACGGCAACCTCGTCGAAATCCGCCATCCTGATGGCAGCACGACTCGCTATGCTCATAACAGCAAGATTCTGGTGCAACCTGGTCAGGCAGTACATCAGGGAGAAACAATTGCTTTAATGGGTACCACTGGTCACAGTACTGGGCCACACACCCACTTTGAAATCCATCCATCAGGTAAAGGTGCTGTTAACCCGATAGCTATGTTACCGGAACGCCTATAATTCTTGGCTGTCTGTAACTAAATTATTGCCTTGTTAGTTGAGGGAGTCTCCTCCCTCTTCTGCTTTCTATTACCTCAATAGGGATGAAACTTCTAACAAAATTGCAAAAATGGCTAGTCTTGAGCGAATCTCTATGCTATATTAATTAATGATTTGGAAAAACATGGCTCAGTAGCTCAGTTGGTTAGAGCACGGGACTCATAAGCCTGGGGTCGTTGGTTCAACTCCGACCTGAGCCACTTTAAAAGTTAATCTATATAAGGGTTTCAGCTTCTGTACATTGGTGGTCATGGAAGCTGAACCTTTGTTTTAACTCTCCTTTGACTATCCAATGACTATCCAAAATAGTCATTGGATTACCATGAAAGTTGGTATTGAAGTATCTAAGGTTATCTTAGATTAAGATTTCCTAGAGCTTTATTTAATGACAATCAGAAATACTTATCATTAAATCTAACTGACACTCTTGAGAATAAAGTTGCTGCTGAGATTCAGGCACGACGAATAGAGTTAGATATCCTAGCTGGTTATTTTGACCCTACCCTTGCCAAATACAAAGCTGACCACACCGCTACCCCTAAGAAACAAAAGGTATACAACCTACTTGAGTTATGGGAAAAGTATACTCAGTTTAAAAGTGGTCAAGTACAGGAATCAACTCTTGCCCGTGACTACTCATTAATACTGAGTGCGATTCGTTCAGTCTAAACCGAGTAATCGGGGGATGACTGGCTTTGATTGAG
>NZ_JABXKN010000135.1:0-154557 GCF_017115065.1 Nostoc sp. JL23 | reverse complement strand
CACCCTAATTTTAATTTTTTGCCTCTGAATGCTCTCAAATACTTATTTTTTCGTAGCTCCTTTTAGTGATCGCCTATTGTACCCAAGTTTCTCAAACCCAGTCCCCGTGAGCATTTGCCATTTGTGGATGAGTCTAATGTTTAGTCTGATATGGAGAATTCTATATACTAGGTTAAATCGTAATATTTTTATAAAAATAGTACAAAACTATTCTAATGTTTTATTAATGGAGTTTGAGCCAATGGGTGTAGTGCAATAGCCTACCTCAATATTTGGAATCTATCAATTTATGAATGGTTTTGAAACGGAGAATTACTATTTTCCATTATTAGGATTATTTTGCAACAAGATAATATTATTTGGGTCAATAAATGGAGATTTGCATTGTTAAATTGTGGCAAGGATCGTCATGGCAAACTATATGAATTTTAAGTTTATTAAATAGTTGTTTGACTATTTAAAATGAATGAGCCACAAAATTATACCTTAAATTGTTAGATTAACCCATATACTCAACAATTAAATATGATACGACCATGTATAAGTAGAGCAAATCAGCTATACAGCGCATTTCAAGTTACTGAAGTACACAACGATTCGTCTCAAAGCCAGCTATCAAGCCTGTTTTAATTCTGATTTCTGACTCCTGTTAGCGCAGCGGGGCGTAGCCCATTCTGAATTTTCCTCTATCCTGCTTCAAAAACCGTAACTTTGTAATTCATGCAAAAGAAAACTGCTGTCATCCCTGAGTACTTTTTTTCAGAAGTCAGTGGATTAACCTGATAACATACCAAAAAGAAATGGCTGTGGCTACAAATAGACAACTAACAAATTGAGTGAATAAACTCTACTGGCTAGATCAAATTAAACTACAAGACCGTGCCAAAGTAGGTGACAAAGCCTTTTACTTAAGCAAAATTATCCAGCGTGGCTATCCGGTGATGCCTGGTTTTGTAGTTTCGGCAGAAATTTTGCGGCAATTTCTCGAAAATCTTAATAGTTCAGAATCATTAGTAGCTGACTTACCCCATTCTTCGTTACACCTGGATGTTACTAATTGGCGTCAACTTCAGCAGGTGGCTAGCCGCTTGCGCCAAGAAATTCTGAGTGCGACTGTAACCCAGGAGTGGGTGAGTACAATTTTCCAAGCCGCTAGAGAATGGCAAACTAGCTGTTTGATTCTTCGGCCTTCTTTAGCAGTATTAACTGCTACTCCAGGTATAAACAACAACATATCGGGTTTACTGGAGTCGGTATTTTGCCAGTGCGAACCGGAAGCGATCGCTTTGGGGTTAAAGCGTACCTGGAGCCAAATATTTCGGGCCCGCAGTCTATTATATTGGCAGCACTTAGGAATTAATCTGCAACAAATTAATCTCGCAGTTTTGGTGCAACCTGTTGAAAATGCGATCGCCAGTGGTTCGCTCACAACTAATGCCTCTGGGTGGGAAATTGAAGCTACTTGGGGATTAGGAATTGCGATCGCTCAAGGCGAAATACAGCCAGATGTTTACTACATTCAACCGGCGACTGGGGTTGTGCTTGAGCAACAACTGGGCAATAAAATGCTGGCTTATGGCGTTGATGATGCAACCTCTGGAGCTTTTTCGCAACCCGTGCCGAACTCAGCGTTAACACCAGATCGCACCTGTCTGATTACCTATCTACTTCCAGAAGCGCAACAAAAACAGTACTCTTTACAAGAAGAATACTTACAACAAATAATTGCTCTGGGAACTCAACTGGTAAGTGAACTAGGTAAAACCTTTACCATTAAATGGACTATCGCCGGGCAAACTACATCTGGAAAGCTCTACATCACACAAGTTAGTCCTTCGCAATCTGTAATTCCCCACTTACACTTCATTCGGGGACTAGGGGCAGCCGGGGGACGTGTTGCAGCCACTGCCCTGGTAATTATTAATCCGCAACAGAAACCCGAACAACTACCGAAGGGAGTCATTTTAGTAATACCAACAATTACACCTGATTGGTTGCCATTATTACAACAAGTTGGTGGTATTATCACAGAACAAGGGGGATTAACCAGTCACGCGGCAATTCTAGCTAGAGAATTAAGTATCACAGCAGTAGTAAATGCAACATCTGCCACAACTTTAATCCAAACTGGCGAACGATTGCTGCTTGATGGCGACAGAGGAGAAGTCTATCGCATCAAAGGAGACTCAAAGGAGGAGATGGAGAGAGGGAGAGAAGAAAATCTTCTTTCCTCCCATTACCCCAATCCGAAAGCGCCTCATCCTGCTGTTATGTCTCATCTACCTATGATTGCTACCCAACTGCTGGTTAACTTGAGTCAATCCACTTTAATAGAACAAGTGCAAAACCTGCCTGTGGATGGAGTGGGATTGTTGCGTTCCGAATTGATGGTACTAAATATATTGAACGGGCAACATCCTAATAGTTGGATTTTAAGCGGGCGTCAGGCAGAATTGTTAGAGCTATGGTCTGAGCAGATTATGCAATTTGCTCGTGCCTTTGCACCAAGACCAGTTTTTTATCGTTCTTTAGATTGGCGATCGCAAGATTTACCATCATTGCGTGATAGTTTAGAATCTTCGCCACAATCGATGTTAGGTGAACGCGGCACCTTTAGCTATTTACGAAATCCCGCAGTATTTGACCTAGAACTGAAAGCTTTGGCAAGTGTACAGCAAGCTGGTTATACCAATGTCAACCTACTTTTGCCTTTTGTGCGGACTATAGAAGAATTTATTTTTTGCCGTCGCAAAGTTGAGCAAGCTTTTTTAACCGAGGTAGCGCAGTTTCAATTGTGGATGATGGCAGAAGTGCCAAGTGTCTTGTTTTTATTACCAGAATATGTGAAAGCAGGTGCAGCCGGAATTTCTATTGGTACAAATGACCTGACCCAATTATTGCTAGGAGTGGATCGAGAACAAGGACAGTTAGCAAAAGTATTTAATGAACGTCATCCAGCTGTTATGAGTGCGATCGCTCAACTGATCCAAATGGCTAAAAGTGCCGATATACCTTGTTCAATCTGCGGTCAAGCACCAGCCCTCTATCCAGAAATTATTGATAAATTAGTGGAATGGGGTATTACTTCCATTTCTGTTGAACCGGAAGCAGTCGAACGAACATATCAAGCGATCGCTCGTGCTGAACAACGTATAATTTTAGCAGCAGCACGCCGAAAACTTAATTAATTAGGAGTTAGGAGTTAGGAGTTAGGAATTAATTGCTCACTGCTAATTTATTTAATGTAGCCAGTTTCGCGCAAAAACTTCCGTAAATCGGTGAAGAATTTGGTGCGGTCGCTTTTTTTATAAGCTTGTTGCACTCGCCCCCATCCATCCTGTCCTTGATTCAGCAGATATTTATCTGCCAGATAAGCTGCTAAAAATCCCTTGCCATCATCGCCTTGTTGTCGTGCCTGAGTATAAGTTTGCCATAGCTCTGAGGCATGATTGGAGATTAATTTGGGATAGCTACGAGTCACATCGACCATTTTACCTTGGCGATAACGCCAAATTTGCAGAGGGTAGGCAGAAGCAGCATAAGCTGTAAAAGCATAGGCAAAGCGATCGTCTCGACTATCAAACTCTGGCAGTCCATCTTTGTCTAAATCTTTAAGTTGATAGCCACCATTACCCCATTCATGACGAATCTTAAGATACTTTTGGGATTTGCTGTCGTAGCGGTAAATCAATGAATAAGTACAACAGTGCGCTCCACCTGTAAAGAAATCGGCAATTATTTCTGGTTCTTTGTTACCGTCCAAGTCTCGCACTGGCAAGTTGTTTTCTTGTCCAGATATATTCCCCACAGGTCTGTCATATTCATCTTCTTGCGGCAGTTTTTGATCCAAAACAGTTTTATCCGCCCGGATAATTTTCAACCGGACATTTTTATACTGATATTCCTCTAGCTTCTCGTAAGATACTTCTGCCCGCACATTGCCCAATTCTCCAGTTATTGTTTCTGCTGTTGCAGTCTGGGTAAATATAGTCGTTGCACTCAAAAGAGCTAAACCGATTAGAGATTGACTGCCAAAGGAGCGAATAGTAATCATCGTTGGTGTTGTACATAGCACATTCAACTTTATACAACACCAGCAAAATGTTCAATATCGATAAATTGCCGCAACGGCTGTGCTATATCGATATTCAACGATCTGATAGAACGTTATTCTCAAGTGATGGCGGTTGAAGTTCAATCGGTTGCTTTTGACTTTATTTCACCTCACGGAGAGTTTAGTTGCATCTTTCTTTTGATAGGCAATATTCATCAAAGGAATTACTAATTAAAACCCCAAATTTAAAAGCTAAAATCGCCATTAATATCAAATATTTGGCGTGTTAGAGTTTGCGCTTTCTGAGTTTATGTCTATTCTACTGTCTGGTCGGCTAAGACCTAAAGTTACTCGTTTCATAATCCAGTACAAACCTGCAAGTACCACAAAGGTGATAGCAATAATCACCAAGGGCTGTTTTCCTAGAATTTCTTCTACCCCTTTGGTTATTACGGCATCGGGTTGAGTAATAAAATCCCAACTGTTGAAACGCAAAAATCGCCCCCAATAGACACCAACAGCACAGAGAAAATGTGTAATCGTCTCAACGCGCCAAATCCATTGGCTCTTACCGATGCGATGTAAGTAGTGACCCCAATTAATTAACGATATGACATAAGCTTCAAATCCACCGAGAATTACTAGCAAATACACAGGAATGAGTACCAAAGTAATCATCCAAACCGATTGAATCGTGCGGATATCATCTATTAGGTGAATTACATCAGTCAACAAATATGGTGCATTTGGTAAGAAAGCATAGAAAACTAAAAATCCTAGCCACCAAAGCCAAGTGCCACCACGCTTAAAGCGAAATAGCCACACACTCAAAGCTAAAGGTATAAAAGCCAGAAATAAATTCCAAGTCATCCACTTCATATTAATTTGTAAGACCTGCACAACTCTGGCGATCAATTCTTCTTTCATAGGTGCTAACTCAGAAGATGTTTGATTTATCTAGATTCACTCTGTAGTGTTTAGTCTGACTGATAAATTTTTTGTAGTCCCCAAGAAAACTAATTTCCTCCAATAATATTAGACAAAATTTTTGTCTTATTTAAGTCTCATTTATAAATAAATGCTCACTAATCACTAAATATATGTCTAAAATTTAGATTTTTTATATATTTTATACAAGGGGACAAAATTTATCAATCAATTGGCTTCAGGCACTAGTAACGCAAGGCGGAATTAAAAATTAAAAATTAAAACAGCGTAAGCATTTCATTGATTTGGAATTGGTGGTTTATTTCCGCCGTGTTGTACTAGTATAGCCAGAAAATGATTATGGTAAAAAATACTACCGAAAGGTAGTCTGAGCAACAAAAACACCGCGCATAACTTATTGTGGACTTTTTTAATTGCAACGTTGCCCCTATGCTGACTATTATATTGATTTCATTTTGCCCTGCTATGCTTTCAGAAGCACCTAAAGTTTTTGTCAAATCAGCCTTTGCTTAAAGGCGGGCGAGACGCCCACCCGACGAGAAGTAGTTGATATTTTTTATTGGAAAGTCCCTAACTAACGCAACGTGAGTTCGACAAGTCTTATTTGACCTCTCCCCCAGCCCCTCTCCGACGCGGAGAGGGGAGCAAAAAGCGGAATTATTTCTTGCTCCTCCCTTTCCGTTTCGGAGAGAAAGGCTGGGAGGGAGAGGTTCATCGAACTCACGTTAACGCAGTAGCACTCGACTACGAGGTCCGATCGCTTGTTTGGGTGAAGTGGGTAGTGTACAACTTTTGGCAGAATCTTGTGAACAAGTAGCTTGAGCAAGGGTTGCAGGGTTGACAATTACTTGATTGACCACTAGGGAATTACCGTTACTCAATTCCATATTAGGTGTAGTAGAAATTGATGGAGAATGAGACCTAGATGTGTACGTTTTAGGTGTTGAGGAAGCGCCACTATCAACTATTGGTGTAACAGTGAATGTGTTACCACCATCAACTATTGGCGTGACAGTGAATGTGTCACCACCATCAACTATTGGTGTGACAGTGAATGTGTCACCGCCGTCAACTATTGTTGCAAGGGTGGGTGTGCTACCACCACTAACTACAGGTGCAGGGGTGGGTGTGCTATCACCACCAACTACGGGTGCAGGAGTGGGTGTGCTACCACCAACTACGGGTGCAGGAGTTATAAGAGTTGCAGTTGCAGGTACTTTGATTTGTATTCTTGCTAGGGGTGAGTTAGTCATTTCCAAAGATGTCACCTTTGGCGAACCTGGAAGATCGGATTTGAAATCAAAGACTGTGGGGGTTGCACCACCATTGCGTAGGCGTAGCCCGCCGTAGGCATCGCTATATCGGACTCCATATCCACTCACTTCAAAAGTGCCCTGATACTGGTTTCCAGTGTTTGGATCGGTGACAATACCAGTGTATAAGGCTTTTGTGAGATTAAATTCATCCTGAACTACTCCTTGAAATGTGGTTCCTGCCAATTGTCCCTGGTATTTATAGGGTGTCAATTCACCGCCAGAGAGAATCGGCGAAGTGAGAACGCCATTAAAGGAGACAATCGGAATGCCTTTAAAGTCAACAAAATAATGCAGACTACCATCAGCACGTGTTTGTACCTGCACATAGTCTGACTTGTATATAGGAACGTAATTAGGATTATTCTTAGTACCTAAGTTTTGCGCGTAAGTCCCCGTTTCGTCTGTATCAACACGAGTAATGCTTTGATTGAAATTGGGATTATTTCTGGGAAGTTGGATAGTACCCGATAATGTACCAGTACTTTGAATTGTGATTTGAGCAGAAGCACTTGTTCCACCTAAACCAATGAAGACTGCGGCTAAACTGCTGCTGCTAACAAGAAGACAACCCAACTGAACTGATAAATTTAATTTCATGAAAAATTTGCTCCTTTAATCACATATAAAAAAAATACGCGTATGTTTACGCATGACTTTTCCTTGCTCTTAATGGATCGTGAAAGCATCCAATACTGAATTAGTCAGTGTAAAAATAGCGTATTTTATTACATTTACGTCGGTATAAAATTAAAACCGGAAACTTGCTCTTAATGTCCCAACGATTAATGCATCGTTAGCAGCATTGTGATCGGGATTGAAAATAACGAATAAGCCTGGAGTCAAGGCGATATTGTCGCTTAGTTGGGCGCGGTAAAAAACTTCTACGTGAATTGATGTGTCACTACGTCCACCTGCTGTCCCCCCATCAGAAAAGTTAGGAAAATTGAAGCCGTTGGGTAAAGTACTAGAAGTAATTTTGGGCGGTTGTCCGACAAGAACGCCCCCTAAATTCCCAAAACGCAGCAAATTAGGAAAACCTGCGAACACCATCCAGTTGGTGGTTTCTACAGTTCCAGAAAGTTTAAATGGCTTGGAGGAAGTAAAGCCACCCCAACCGCCCAATTGCAAGTTAGGGTTAATTCGCCAAGCAACGGTAGCGCCAATGGCTTGGGTATCGAAAGCTGTAGGATTTGCAAAAGGTGAAATCAGTTGAGAATCGCCAATACCACCTCCCAGTAAGCCATCTGGGGAGTGGGAATAGAGATAATGTATGCCGACATCTATCTTATTTGTGGGTGCCAAACTTAACTGAGCGCCAGCAGTATATCTACCGCCAAAGAGTCCGCCCTGCTTGGTGTCGCCAGGAAAACTGGGTATTTCGGCACTATAAACGCCTTGCAAACTGATGCGATCGCTAATCTGCCAGTCAAAGCCTATACCACCACTGCTGTTCCCAATACTTAAAATTGGGTTACGCTGACCAAATAGAGAAATTGCACCATCGCTAGAACCTTCTAAAGGGCTAATACCGCGAAAGGTGTTGATTGGGTTGACTCCCGCCGTACCTACCACAATTCCCAAGTTATTTGAGGCAAGAAATCGATAAGATAAGTCACTAATAACTAGATTGTTGTCTGTATTTGACTCGAAACCCAACCGCCCCATATTGGTAGATAACAAAGATGCATTAGAACCCAAATTGCCCGCAGACAGTCCTGTTAACAGTAAATCTCGTCCTGTAAATGAAGTTGCTAAGGTTAGTTGGGCGCTACTTGTAAAAGTTAGATTGGTTTTTCCCTGGCGTTCAGGGACTCCATCTCTCGGAAACAAATCCACGTCGGGGCTATTGG
Source organism: Nostoc sp. JL23 (assembly GCF_017115065.1). Lineage (NCBI taxonomy): Bacteria > Bacillati > Cyanobacteriota > Cyanophyceae > Nostocales > Nostocaceae > Nostoc > Nostoc sp. JL23. Next base: position 146,389 of record NZ_JABXKN010000135.1, on the reverse strand, counting down.
TTCCCTGAACGCTAAAAATGGCTTGACCAAATAATCTAGTAGTTGTGGAAAACCGATTTTCTTGTAATTCACTAGTCTGCTTTTCCACAACTTCGACACGCTGCTGTAATTGCTGCAACTCTGCTTTGAATTCGCCTTGCAACCTTTGCAGCAAGATTAAATCTTCATTATTAACAGTATTAATTTTATTGTTAGCGTAGGCGTAGCCCGCCGCAGGCATCGCTTCGTTAATCTTCTCTAAACAAGCATTTAAACCAGCCGCAAATTCATAACGGCTGATAGCACGATTTCCCAGATAAGTCCCATCAGCATATCCCGCAATGCATCCATAGCGTTCTACTAAAGACTGCAAAGCACCAAAAGCCCAGTCTGAGGGTTGCACGTCTTCAAGTTGCGATACTGAGGTGACTTGAGACATTTGGTTGTCTGAGTCTGGAGGATGAGGAGATTGGGAAAATTCTTCTGTACTTTCCTGATTCTGTACAACTTCTGCTACAGGTTGAGTATCTTTTAATTCAGGTAAGTTAGGGTAACTGATGAATTGAATTTTTTCTCTACTTTTTCTAAGTATATTCTCGTACTTGTTTTTTATAGCTGACGAGGTGGTTATATCTGGTTGCACGAATTCAGGTGGTGTAATTTCGGCCGGTGAGACAACTTGAGATAAATTATCCTGTCTTGACTGCTGCACCGAATTGTCTGGCAGAATTACGGACTTTTCTGGTAAATTGACCGCAGATATTGGCACTGTTGTCAGCACACTCCCCATCAGTAGACTCATATCACTCCTGGTATTTCATTTGACTTACACCAATACTTCTTTTGACAAATAAAGTTGGTGTATATCAGGGAAAATTTTGAAAAAAAAGTGATAAAAGTTACTGTTTTTCTGAGAGCTATCGCTGTATCAGTGGGAGAATGAAAGAGCAGAGGAGCAGAGGAGCAGAGGAGCAGGGGAGAATAATTAATAACCAATGCCCAATGCCCAATGCCCAATGCCCAATGCCCCAGATAGATTATTCTGGCTCGCTACAATACTTATTCATCTGATTCACTAATGTATCTGACTGTTTGCCAAGAGTTGTAGCTGTTGTCAGTGCTGAATCAATTTCGGCTCTAGCCTTTTGGATTTTTGCTCTCCCAGATTCTGAGGCTTGTGCTGTCTTGGTTGCACCAAGCGCCTTACCTGCCTTAGCGATCGCTTGACTAAGATTTTGAAAAATCTTCACAAAACTGCTTTGAAATTCTTTCAGCTTCGGATCTTTTAGCTTCAGTTCTCCAATGGATTTAGTCACAAAGTCTAAATCTTTAGATAGCTGGATGCTAGTTATCACTTGCGTTCCCTTATTTTTATCAATTAGAGAAGTTCCAGCATTCACAACTCGAATCAGTCGCTGGCACTGGGAAACTTTATTGTCGGTGCAACCAGTAACGAACAAAGCAATACTTAGGCTAACGGGAGCAAGAACAGTATATTTATGTAAAACAGACATTAACACCCCAACAGCAATTCAACCCACAATATAGTATCCAATATTACGGGTAAATGAGGGGATTGGGCACAGGGGGCAGAGGGGCAGAAGGGAAAAACTTACTGTAATTTCTCCCCTGCTCCCTTGTCCAATGCCCAATGCCCAATGCCCAAATCACCAATCTATCGGCAAACCCAACTGGTCTAAAGTAGCACCATCTTGCAACAGTGGTTGAATATCGCTGTCTATTTGAATACGACCACCAGACAGCACCAAAGCGCGTTGAGTAACTCTGCCTAACCAATGTAGGTCATGGGAGGCAATTAAGATCACCTGTACGGGTAACTTTAATAATACTTGCGCCAAATGACGCCGCCATGCTGGATCGAGACCGTTAGTTGGCTCATCCAAAATTAGAATTGTTGGTTCTAGGGCTAAAATCGAGGCTAGGGCGGCTAGGCGTCTTTGTCCACCAGAAAGTTCGTGGGCGGAACGATTGGCGTAAGCTTCTAGACCAAAATCAGCTAATAACTGCCTAGCGCGATCGCTAGCCTCTGCTGGTGGCATCCCATAGTTACGTGGCCCAAAGGTAATATCTTCCAAGATGGTGGGCATAAATAGTTGGTCGTTGGCGTCTTGGAAGCTAAAGCCAATTTGACGACGCACTTGCGGTAAAGTTTGCAGTTCTACGGGGATACCATTAATGGTAATTTTTCCTGATTGTGGTTGTTTTAAGCCGATTAAGTTCTCCAATAAGGTGCTTTTTCCAGAACCAGTTGCTCCCATTAATGCGACGCGATCGCCTTTGTTCAAGGTAAAAGATATTTCCTGTAATACTGGCTCTTGGCGAGAATATGCATACACCAGGTTCTCAACCTCGACTACGGCTGTATGGGGATTATGGGTTGATAATTGGGGATTAGAAGTTAATGATTTCAAAATTTACAAACTCAATATGTAAGGGAGTAGAGACGCGATTAGTCGCGTCTGTAATGGGGAGTGGGTTAAATTTTGTAAGAAGTTAGGGTTACACTAGCAGCGATCGCCCAAGCTAGTAATAGGGCAAAACGTTCTTTTGGTCTGAGGGTAGAATCTATGGGTAATTGTCCGTTGTAACCACGAGCTACCATTGCCGCATAGACTCGCTCTGCTCTATCTAAACTACGGAGATACAAAGCTCCAATCATCGCAGCACTGGCATAGCGCAACCATCCTGTAGTTCCATTCAGACCGCGTAGCTGGGCGCTGCGCCGCATTCGCGTTACTTCTGAGAGCAAAATTTCCATATATTGCCCAGCTAATAACAAGTTTTCCTTTAAAGGTGCTGGTACTGGTAAGGTTTTCAGGGCAATGCCGAAACTGTGGGGCGGTAAGGTTAACAAAAAACTATTCATCGTCACCAAACAAACCAGCGAACGAACTAGCAAAAAACTGGCTCGTTCCCATCCCAAGGGCAATGCTAGCAATGACAAAAAAATCAATTCTGTACCGAGTAATCCTCCCAATTGGCGAATTGGTACGCGCAAGAAGCAAGCCCATAAAAGTGCGATCGCGCCATATATACTTAGTCCATACCAGGCATGATGCTTTAATAAAGCTGCTCCCACCACAATTACTAGAGACAGTTGCAAGCGTAGCGGTAAGGAAAGTTTAAGCATTCTTCGGTTTCACTACCTTGGCAATTCCAAAGGCAACAGCAAAGCAAACCGCAGCTCCCACCAGTCCGGCAATACTAGTGCCAATTGGCCCCAAACCTTCAATTCCATAGTTAGCTAAGGGAGTCGGCACAATTATCCGTACTCTCTCGGCTAAGTTGAGGAAGCCAGTATTTTCGGCAACTTTCTCCAAACCATCGGGCCATGCTGAAGCAAAGAGTGACAGCACTCCCGCAATCAAGAAAATAGTGACAATGGGTACTGACCAGCCACGAAACTCGTGTTGTTCGCCTGGTAACAAATCTGGTCTGGCTCTGGCCAGATAAGTCAGCACACTCCCGGTAATCATTCCTTCACCAATGCCAATCAAAATATGCACGCCAGTCATGGCTGGTAAAACTATGGCTACGGGTGCAGTTCCAGAGAGGGCTAATTCAATGGCACAAGCGATCGCAGCTACCACTACACTCACACCAGCTGCGATTCCAGCAGCCAAGGGTAAGCGCCCTTTTGATCCCCCAAACAACCGTTGCAAGGTTTCGGTTAAAACCCAGCCAACCCAAACTCCAACTACTGCCATGTTAAAAATATTTGCTCCCAAGGCTGTAATGCCACCATCAGCAAATAGCACAGCTTGAATAATTAAAACTGTGGCGAGACACAATGTTCCTGCCCAAGGACTGCCCAAAACGATCGCAGCTAAGGTTCCCCCTAACAAGTGACCACTAGTACCTCCTGCTACTGGAAAATTGATCATCTGGGCAGCAAAAATGAAGGCGGTGGTTAGTCCCAATATCGGGGCACGACGAATACCAAAAGCCTCTTGCGATCGCCCGAAGGCAACAAACAGCGCTGCCGCACTCGCTAAACCAGTAGCCCCTGCCACCGGAATAGAAACAAATCCATCAGGAATATGCATGATCTACCCTGTATTTTTAGAGGTTCATTTACTCAAAACAAGCAATAAGACTACGCCATCATTTTAATAACAAACAAAATTTATCTCTTTTTTGCAATGCCCTATTGGGGGATTTTATAGTGTTACTTTTGACATATTTTCAATCCAGTGCCTACTAAATAGTATACTTATTTAGTAGCATATTAATTTTTGTTAAGCTTATTTTTTATATTACTAAACGTTGACAAATCTGGCAAAATGGGACTGTAAATATCTAGTCTCATTTTGTCGATCAAATTACTCCTAAAAACAGGTAATAACGAAACATTAACTGCCTCTTACCTGATGGAGTAGTTCGTTTTTTTTTAATCAAACAGGAATCTCTAGCTTTTCTTACAATTAATAAATAGCTATAAAAATTTCTCAAAAAATTATTTTGATTTTTCTTTGTTTTGTAGTGTCTAATTAATTCAATAATTGTTGCATCAAAAAGTATATTTTTACGGGCATAACAAGCTTATACAATTAGCATTTGCACTTTATTCTTACCTTGCTGTAACAACAATAATATACAAGCACATCACTACAATCTCCGATACTCAATATTAAATTAATATTTCCCCTAGTATAAAAAATCATCAAAATATGCTTAATAAACTGTATATTTATTGACTCAGTTTACTTAAAAGTACAAGATGTTTCCCTAAGAAATACGTAATTTTTCGTATAATATCATAAAAACAAGGGGCAAGATGTAAAATTTAGATGAAATTTAGGAAAATACTGTGAATCGAAGTACGGTAATTACTAAACTTTCACGACGGCTAACTGTAACAAAAGTATTCCTCAAGTTTTAAGTAACTAGGTTGAGTCAATAAAGTCAGCAGATGTTTGACTCTATTTTCCACAGACTTTACACACCCTCGTTTTGCAATTTGGAATATGAAAACAAACTCATCCAACTCGCTGTTAACAGTCTCAACTGGCCCACTAAAGATTTCCGAGTTGCCCCCCAACCCCGTGGGTACAGATGATAATTATATTCATCTTTCTCTAGTAATTCCTACTTATAAAGAGCGTGACAACATCAAAAATGTAGTCAGCATATTGAGTCAATTACTGGATGAATCTATTGCAGGAAACTATGAACTAATAGTGGTAGATGATGATAGCCCAGACCGAACCTGGGAAATAGCGCAATCTTTGACGACAGAATATCCCCAGTTGCGAGTGATGCGACGCCAACAAGAACGGGGATTGTCCTCAGCGGTGATTCGTGGGTGGCAAGCAGCTACGGGGAGTGTGTTGGGGGTGATTGATGGAGATTTGCAGCATCCACCAGAGGTATTAATACAACTGTTGGGTAATATTGAGCAAGGAGCAGATTTGGCAGTAGCTAGCCGTCATGTAGAAGGAGGCGGTGTTAGTAGCTGGAGTGTTGTTAGGCGTTTTTTGTCTCGTGGCGCTCAGTTGTTAGGCTTGGTGATCTTACCGGGGGTATTGGGCAGAGTTTCTGACCCAATGAGTGGTTATTTTATGGTGCGCCGGAGTGCGATCGCAGGTGCAACACTCAATCCAGTTGGATATAAAATTCTCCTAGAAGTAATTGGCCGGGGAAAAGTAGACCAAGTTGCCGAGGTTGGGTATGTCTTTTGCGAACGCAAAGAGGGCGAGAGTAAGGTGACATGGAAGCAATATATAGATTACATCCACCACTTAGTGCGATTGCGGCTCTCCACAGGGAAAGTCGGACGATTGAATAGGAAAATCAATTTTCCCGTCGGTCGATTTGTCCGTTTTGGGTTTGTTGGCTTTAGTGGTGTGTTTGTCGATTTAACGGTGTTTCACTTGCTGCGTACTGTAATTCATTTAGGTTTAACTCGCAGTACGATTCTTTCGGCCGGAGTGGCAATCGTAAATAATTTTCTATGGAATGATGTATGGACTTTTAGTGATATTTCTCAAGGGCAACGTGCTTTGCATCAACGTTTCAAGCGATTCTTGAAGTTTAGTGCAGTCTGTTTGGCAGGAGTTATATTACAAGCTCTAATAATTAACTTTCTCTATAATGTCTTGGAAATAAATCAGTATTTAGCTAAGTTGATCGCGATCGCAGTTGCTACCATCTGGAATTTCTGGATTAATTTGAAACTTAGCTGGCGCGTCACAGACGTGAAATAATCACAACGAGGGATTTGAGCTTTAGATTTTTGTTTTTAGATTTTAGAACGAACTTAAATCTCAAACGTCAAATCTACAAATCCATGAGTGTGAGGCCCAGCAATGAGAGTTCTTTTCCAAGGTGCATTTTATTTTTACAAACAAATTATCTCGTTGCTATCTGCATCTGCTACCCATTTCCTGCCTCTGGCAGATAAAAACTCTGGCTCACAACGCAAGCATTGGCATAATTGGCATCGCCTTCCTCCTTCCTGGGTTAATCCCTTGCTGATCTTAGTGTGGTTGATTGTCGGCATCAGCTTGCGCCTGGTCAACTTGACTGCAAAGCCTCCTTGGACTGATGAGTTTGCCACCTTGGTGTTTAGCTTGGGGAATACTTTCTTATCAGTTCCCCTCGATCAAGCGATCGCACCTGATATCTTATTACAACCACTGCAACCAAACCCAGCGACTAGTATTGGTGATGTTATTCATAACTTAGCCACACAAGATAGTCATCCACCACTGTATTTTGTGCTGGCTTACCTGTGGATGAAATTATTTCCCAGCGATGGAGGATTAGTATCGCTGTTTGCGGCGCGATTGCTACCAGCGATAATCGGTGCTGCATCTATCCCGTGTGTTTACGTATTAGGTAGAGTAGCGTTTCGTTCGCGATTAGTGGGACACTTGACTGCTGCCATGATGGCAGTATCACCTTATGGCGTATTTTTAGCACAAGAAGCGCGTCATTACACTTTGGCAATCTTATGGGTAATTGGTTCCCTCACCTGCTTAGTAATTGCCACACGTCATATTCAAAACCGCACACCTTTACCTATATGGGTAGCACTTTTCTGGATAGGAATTAATGCTTTAGGTATTGCTACTCATTATTTTTTCACCCTTACCCTTTGCACAGAAGTCGTAGTTTTGATTTTTCTGGCTTGGCATCAATTGCAAACCAGCAGCAAATTTTCTCTCCTCTTTTCTCCTCCCTGGCGGCGCATTTATGCCGTTGCTATAGGTACTTGTGTAGCGGGTTTAATTTGGATACCAACCTTGTTAGAGAATGAAAATCGTGGTGCTTTGACCGAGTGGATTCGAGGTTCGCGCGTTGGGCTAGATTGGTTAAGCCCAATTTTTCAAGCTTTAGGAACATTGATTGCAATGATTTCCCTATTACCAGTTGAATCTTCTCAAGCTTTGATTGTGATTCCTTCTGGGGTAGTGATGCTGACTTTCTTTATTTGGGCAGTCCCAATTTTGCTGCGTGGGATTAAAATTCAACTACAGCAACCAGAAACCCGGATAATGATTCAGGTGCTTGCGGGAGTAGTTACCGGTGCGATCGCTTTATTCTTTATCTTTACGTACTTTTTGGGTATTGATCTTACTAGGGGTGCTAGATATAACTTTGTTTACTTTCCCTCGATCGTGGTTTTACTAGGCGCAAGTCTTGCAGTTTGTTGGCATCCTCCCCAGATGGAAACAAAGCAAGGGAAAAATGGGATAACAAGCATAGGTAAATGGGGAATAAGCGGGAAAAAAGCCGTAACGTTAATTTGGTTAATGGGATTTTTCAGTGCAGTTACAGTAATCTGCAATCTCGGCTATCAAAAATATTATCGCCCTGACCTGTTTGTGCAACTAATTCAACAAACATCCCCAACACCAGTATTGATTGCCACCACCCACAAAACTTATGTACACACTGGGGAAATGATGGGAGTTGCGAGGGAGATTAAACTTGCAAATTCACTCCAAAATCCTCTGTTTCTCCTCGCTCATCAAAACCAAGATCCGAATGCTTCCACCATTGCTCTAGAAAATACTTTAAAAAAATTACCACGACCTTTTGACTTGTGGCTGGTAAACTTTCACGCACCCGTAGCAGAAACCGTCAAAACATGCGTATCTGATACTCAATCTTTGCCAACCGTAGACGGCTACGAATATGAACTTTATCATTGCCAATAAGCTGGGGAATGGGGAGCAGGGGAGCAGGGAAGCGGAGGAGCAGAGGAGAAGTTGCAGTAAGTTTTTCCCCCTGCCCAATGCCCAATGCCCAATGCCCCATGCCCAATCCCCAATCTATATGCATCTTGTGGAAGTTCCTCAAATATGAATATCCATAGGAGACTAGAGAAAGAAGAACAAAATATATCTGACACATTTTCAAGCAGCGAAAGCTGTAACTAGTTAAGGAGGATTTATGCGTGCAGTACTCATGGCAGGGGGTTCGGGAACGCGGCTTCGCCCGTTAACTTGCGATCTGCCCAAACCGATGGTGCCGATTCTAAATCGACCAATTGCCGAACATATTATCAATCTCCTCAAACGACATCAAATTACAGAAGTTATTGCGACATTGCATTATTTACCTGATGTCTTGCGAGACTATTTCCAAGATGGCAGCGATTTTGGTGTCCAGATGACTTATGCTGTCGAAGAAGATCAGCCTTTGGGTACAGCTGGCTGTGTGAAAAACATTGCCGAACTTCTTGATGAAACTTTTTTAGTCATTAGCGGTGATAGCATAACAGATTTTGACCTCACAGCAGCGATCGCATTTCACAAACAAAATAAGTCAAAAGCTACTTTGATTTTAACCAGGGTTCCCAACCCGATTGAATTTGGAGTAGTGATTACCGATGAGGAAGCCCGGATTCGGCGATTTTTAGAAAAACCCTCTAGTAGTGAAATTTTTTCTGATACCGTCAACACTGGTACTTACATTCTCGAACCAGAAGTTTTGGAATATCTGCCAGCAAACGTTGAATGTGACTTTTCCAAAGACTTATTTCCCTTGCTACTAGCAAAAGATGAGCCAATGTATGGTTACATCGCTCAAGGTTACTGGTGTGATGTCGGTCACTTAGATGCCTATCGTGAAGCTCAGTATGATGCCTTGGATCGGAAAGTACAATTAGATTTTGCCTACAAAGAAGTTTCCCATGAATTATGGGTAGGCCAAAATACTTATATTGACCAGACGGCTGTGATTGAAACCCCAGCAGTGATTGGTGACAATTGTCGGATTGGCGCAAGAGTACAGATTGAGGCAGGAACCGTAATTGGGGATAATGTGACTATTGGTGCTGATGCTAGTCTCAAACGTCCCATAGTGTGGAATGGGGCATTTATTGGCGATGAAGCACATCTTTCTGCCTGTGTAATTTCCCGTGGCACTCGTGTAGACCGCCGCGCCCATGTATTAGAAGCGGCTGTTGTGGGTTCGCTTTCAACCGTGGGAGAAGAAGCGCAAATTAGCCCTGGTGTACGTGTTTGGCCCAGTAAAAAGATTGAGTCAGGGGCAGTTTTAAACATTAACTTGATTTGGGGAAACACCGCCCAACGGAATTTATTTGGGCAACGTGGTGTCCAAGGTTTAGCGAATATCGACATCACCCCAGAATTCGCTGTGAAATTGGGATCTGCTTACGGTTCTACTTTGAAACCTGGTTCTAAAGTAACGGTTTCCCGTGACCAGCGTAATGTTTCTCGGATGGTGACGCGATCGCTCATTGCTGGTTTAATGTCTGTAGGTATTGATATTCAAAATCTCGATGCCACAGCTATCCCTATTGCCCGCACAGTTATACCCACAATGTCGGTAGCTGGTGGTATCCATGTGCGGGTACACCCCGATCGTCCTGACTACATTCTGATTGAATTCATGGATGCTAAGGGCATTAATATCTCCAAAGCCCTGGAAAAGAAAATTGAAGGGGCTTACTTTAAGGAAGATATGCGGCGGGCGCTAATTCATGAAATTGGCGATGTATCTTATCCTAGCCAAGTTATGGAGCGCTACTGCACTGCTTTTGAGAAACTGTTGCATGTTCATACACTCCGCAACAGTCGCGCCAAAGTGGTGATTGATTATGTTTATGCAGTATCGGGGGCAGTTTTACCCCAAATGTTGGATAAATTTGGCGCTGATGCAGTCGTACTGAATGCCAGTGTCAATAAAACGGCGATGTCAATCACCGATCGCGAAGGATTGCTGACTCAGTTAGGCCATGTAGTAGAGGCATTAAAAGCTAACTTTGGCGTGCAAGTATCCGCTAATGGAGAACAGCTAATTTTAGTTGATGAATCCGGCTACCCAATTCGTGGGGAAACTTTAACAGCACTGATGGTAGACATGATATTAACCGCTAACCCCAGAGGAACAGTAGTTGTACCAGTTCATGCTTCCAGTGCTATTGAACAAGTCGCCCGTCGCCATGATGGCAGAGTGATTCGCACTAAAGCCAACCCGACAGCTTTAATGGAGGCTTGCCAGAAAAACCCGAATGTGGTATTGGGAGGTAGTGGAGAGACTGGTTTTATTTTCCCGCAACTGCATCCGGGATTTGATTCCATGTTCTGCATTGCGAAGATAATTGAGATGTTGACTATACAAGAGCGATCGCTTGCTGCTGCGCGGTCAGAATTGCCCCGTGTCATTCACAAAACTTATACAGTCCGCTGCCCGTGGACAGCCAAGGGTGCTTTGATGCGTTACTTGGTAGAAACTCACCCAGCCCAAAATCTAGAATTAATTGATGGAGTAAAAATTTGTCAACCCTACGATGACAGTTGGTTGTTAGTTTTACCAGATGCCAGCGAACCACTGGTGCATTTGTATGCAAATAGCAACGATCGCGAATGGGTAGATGAGACTGTGAGAAACTACCGCACCCGTGTACAGGCGTTTGTGGAAAGACAACAAGAATATCAACCAGCCGAAGTGTAATTCGTAATTCGTAATTCGTAATTGAATTCTTTAATTACGAACTACGAATTAGCAATTACGAATTATATTGAGGGGGCTTCAAAATTCTCATCGAGGGTATTCTGGTAAACTTCTCTCAGCGTAATTGCAATCAAAATAAATTAGAGCTTCCCTAGTAGAGGTGAATGCTCCACTTGTAGAGTATGCGTCACTGTTTGGACTTGCTTCAGATGACCAAATTTTCAAATAGTAATGACTATTATCATCGCTAGACCATAATTCATAACGGTAATTACCTCCTGAACCCTGACTATTTAAATAGTCAGCTAGTGCTGTATTTGATGTAGACACAAAGCTAAATATAGTCAAAACCGGAATTACGGCTAGTTTTAGTATTTGGATTAATTTCATAAATGCACAAAAAACTTACTCCCTCTAGCCTCCTTTACCGAGGTGATTTTTGAAACCAGTAATCATAGGGATGTTTTGTGAGGATATCGTAAGACGGGATAAATCGCGTCTCTACAAGCGTTATCGATATTTTGAGCAGCGATCGCACTATTTATCAATTTTCTTGATTAAATAGCTGAAAACTGCTTTCAGCAAATTGTTCTAGAAAAGAGTCTGATTCATTATTCATTCTCCAGAGGTTTGAAAAACTGGCTGTGCTGCTCTATTTGGGGTACCGGAAAACACGAATAACTGTTGATTCTCTAGTAAAGCCGAACCTTCACCGAGATAACGATGAAGTCCTACTGCCATATCTCCTGTAGGAGTGAGCTTAAAACTAACTTCTTCAAAATCAGCTTCACGCAAAAGTTTGCGGACAGTATCAGAATGGCGAATATCTTTAGTCTCTCCACGAGTCCAAATTATTAAGGAACCTTTTTTACTTAATAAACTTAAGTTCCGAAGTAAGCGATTCAGTTCAGCTTCGTCAGCTAAATTGCCGAATATACCACACACAATCACAATGTCTGCTGGCACTGCTCCTGCATAATTGGAGGAATTTGTGGCATCGCCATTAACAAACTCAATTTGCTTTGCCAAACCAGCTGATTCTATAGCTAGTCTTCCAGGTTCAACTAACTTCGGGTCTAGTTCAACGAGTCGTGCATACACATCTTTTGTACGGGAGTGCTTTGATAGCGTTCCCAATAAATCTCTCCCATCACCCGCGCAAACACTGACTACACGAATGATTCCCGGTAAAGATACATCCAAACTATGAGAAATATATTCCCGAACAATTTGCAGTCGCTGCTGCAATTTTGGTTCACTATTGTAGAGATCGTGCCATTCAAACCAGTCTTTTGGCATAAGGGGCAATTTCCGTTTGATTTAAACTATCCTCTTGCAGAGTGCATTATTCACTCTTAATATAAAAGTACGGTAACTCGACACAGTTACCGTACTTGAATCAGCTAAAAAACAATATCACATAACTCTTCCAAGATCAAGTCTTGTATCGCTTTTTGTCTAAACTCCAGTAACTGAGAAATGCTTTTTGTTCAGGCGTTCATCTCACTACTTCTATTCGAGTAAATGCGAGGTTTCTGACCAATTAAGGTACGAGAGTTCTTACTGCCTCGTCTAGTTTTCGGTTTGTTTTCTGAAATACTTAACAAAAGTTTACCAAAGCAAATGAAAAAGACTCTCAATAAGTCTGGTAGTATATCTTCAGAGTTATTGAGAGTAATACTCATTAAGCAGGCGATGTATTTCAGCTATTTGCAAACTTTCTGAAAAGATAACGCTTTTGACTTGCGTGGCTGTTCAAACACTGGAGTCGATGCCTTGATGAGTAGGAAACCTTGGATTAACCAACCTCTCAGGGCGACTTTTCAGCAAAGCACATAACTATTTATTTATCAGGTGTCAATATGTCAAAAAAAATTGGTTTGTTTTACGGTACTCAAACTGGCAACACTGAATCTGATGCTGAAAAAATTCGGGATGAGTTTGGTGATGATATTGTGACATTGCATCCTATTTACGAGGCGGATAGTAGCACTTTTGATGAGTATGACTTGCTGATTATTGGCTCTCCTACTTGGGATATTGGTCAACTTCAGAGCGATTGGGAAAGCTTTTTCTCCGATCTAGATGAAATAGATTTTAGTGGTAAGCTAGTTGCCTATTTTGGTGATGGAGATCAATATGGCTATGCCGATAACTTCCAGGATGCAATAGGAATTCTAGAAGAAAAAATTTCCCAGCGAGGCGGTAAAACTGTTGGTTACTGGCCAACTGAGGGATATGACTTTGAGAATTCTAGAGCTTTGAAAAATGGCAAGTTTGTTGGGTTGGCACTTGATGAAGGTAGTCAATCCGATCTAACAGACGAGCGAATTAAAACTTGGGTTGCTCAGTTGAAGACAGAATTTGGTTTGTAGAGATTTGGGGCGCACAGCTAGCTGTGCGCCTTTATTGAAATTGATAATTTAGAAGTTATAGGTATTTATGTCTGATTCATTTGATGTTCTGTGGTTAAATGCTAGTCCTATTTTGAAGCGTTTTGATAAACCATTACTTGAATATTTATCTAGGTATATAAATGTCGCCCAGTGGGAATATCAGCAAACCAAAGATGAAGCGAGTTCCATAGATCAAGCTGTGGATTTGCTATATGACTTTTTAAAATGGCGCGATCGCCCCGTGCATTTAGCAGGTCATGGTATGGGTGGTGCGATCGCCTTAACCTTTGCGCGGCGATTTCCGCAAAAAGTGCGATCGCTTACCCTGCTGGCTGTAGCAGCTCAACCTGCAAACAATTGGCAAGCTCACTATTACTTTCAACGACAACTTTTTAGCATCAGCCGTGAGCTAGTTTTAGCAAGCAGCGTTCGCAGTCTTTTTGGAAATCAACCAGCTCATACCACTAAAAAGTTAGTAGCTGCCTTAGATAAAGATTTAGAACAATCTCCCACGTCACACTCTTTATTTAAGTTGGTTTATTTACCCAAGGGTGGAGTTTCGATGCCAATGATGGTATGTGGTAGCAAGAGCGATCCGGTAGTCAACTCAACTGTATTGCATGATTGGTTAAATTGGTTGAAGCCAGAAGATAAGCTCTGGGAATGCCCAGAAGGATATCATTTTTTTCACTACTTCTATCCTCAACAGGTTGGCGAAGAGATTTTGAGTTTTTGGGAACGCCACCATCCGCATCTGTTAGAAGCATCTGCACTATCTTTTAGCACTTCTACAAATTAGTAACTTTGAGAGTGCGATCGCCTTTGGTGTTGGTGCTGCGTAGGCGTAGCCCGTCGTAGACATCGCTAATCATTTTACCACTCATTATTGATGGTTCATCCTCTCACGCTGGGTGTAATCATTCGGATAGGCGTTCTCGAAAATAAAGGCGATATAAATTACAAAGGCATTGAACTTCATTTCCTTTAAATTCAATTAACCCCAGACTGCGTAATTTAAAACTTTGTGCAAACTCTAACTTAACAGGAATCTCACTCTCAATCGCTTTCAGCATCAGCTAAATATTGATACCCTAAAACCAGCGAACTATTTAATAAAGCCTCTTTTAGCTGAAAATTATTAATTTTCTTCTGCAAAACTAAACCTGCAATATTGAAAAACTGATTGGCTTCGTTTGTTTTTCCCTTTTGTTGCAGTTGAGAAGCCACTGCTGATAATTTTCTAATTTTATCAATAGATTGGTTGAGTTCATTTGTATTTTTGTGAGCAGTTTGCAACTGGATAAATGCACCTATGCCTAACAAACCTGTAATTCCTAAAGTAACAGATAAAACTACCACTCCAAAACGTATTCTTTTCCTAGCAGTTACTAATTGCCTTTCTGCTTCTTCTTTAGCTTCCGCTTCAATTTGTCTAGACCTTTCTGCTGCTTCCTTTTCTTTCCTTTCTCTTTCTAATTCTGCTTGTCTTTCTGTTTCTGCTAGTTCCTCTTCTCGCTCTCGTTTACGACTAGCTGCTAAAAATTCTAAATCTTGAAAACCTAAACTTTTATTCTTTGCCCAAGTTGACGCTTCTACTAAAGCTTGACCCCGCAATAACCGAGACTCATCTTGTTTTCCTGATAATATCCACTGACGATAATTCTCTGCATAAGGGCGCAAACTGCCTAAAGTTTTCTCAATCCATAAGCTGTCAAAAATGGTTTGATAAATCAGGTTATAAACCTTTAATTTACTCTCCTTTTTAACAACGATTCCCGCTAACTGTAAATCACTCTGTTCAATACTACTATCAATATCAATTCCGCGCGATTGCCATACTTGTTGATATAAATCTAACAAGTATGCTGCTTTCTGTTCATCTCTTTTTAAAATCCTATCCTGAATCGTTCTAAAATGTTCCGGTTCATCTTGAGATTCCCAATTCTGACACCAAATTGATATTGATAATCTTGGGGAACAGGCGAATTTATAGTCATACTTTATATGGCTAATAGTTTAAATTATACCTAGAAATCGTTTTGAGGTACTCCAAAGTCGTTTTGAGGTACTTCAAAGTCGTGTTGAAGTACTCCAAAGTCGTGTTGAGGTACTCCAAAGTCGTTTTGAGGTACTCCAAAGTCGTTTTGAGGTACTCCAAAGTCGTTTTGAGGTACTTCAAAGTCGTTTTGAGGTACTTCAAAGTCGTGTTGAGGTACTCCAAACTTTGTCGCACCGCAATCGAATACCACAAAATGCTCGTGTAGGCAGACTCAGTTACAACGGAGAAAATTTTCGTACTCCTCTTGTGTTCCCAGTGGTATCTTTAATGCATTCGGCCATAACCCAAAGATGCTGTGCAAGTAAAGATTTAAACGAATTTAGAGGTTAGTTCATGGATTTTCTGTCGGATACCGTTGCCCTCTCGCGGATGCAGTTTGCACTGACGGCGATCTTTCACATGCTATGGCCTGTTCTCACCACTGGGATGGGTATTTATCTGGTCATCGTCGAAGGAATGTGGCTCAAAACACGCAATCCCAATTACTACCACCATGCTCGTTTCTGGGCAAAGCTATACGTGTTGAACTTCGGTATTGGTGTAGCATCCGGTTTGCCGATGGAGTTTCAATTTGGTACGAACTGGGCACCGTTTTCCGAAGCAGTAGGCGACTTTTTTGGCAGCATTTTAGGCTTTGAGGCTTCGATGGCATTCATGCTAGAAGCTGGATTTCTGGGTATTATGCTGTTTGGCTGGGAACGAGTCAACCCAGTGATTCACTATTTCGCCACGATTATGGTTGCCTTTGGTGCAAACCTATCTACATTCTGGATTTTAGCAGCCAACTCTTGGTTACAGACTCCGGCTGGCGGGGAAATGGTGAACGGGAAGTTTGTTGTCGATGATTACTTTCAGGCAATTTTAAATCCCTTCATGCTCAACAGCGTCTGGCATATGTTTTTGGCGACGCTGGAAACGTCTCTGTTTGTGATTGGGGGAATTAGCGCCTGGTATATTCTCAATAACCGTCATCAGGCCTTCTTTGCGCGATCGCTTAAAATTGTCTTGGCAATTGCGATCGCAGTCACCCCATTACAAATCTATGTCGGACACCTCAGCGCCGAGCAGGTAGCAGATTATCAGCCCACCAAGCTAGCCGCAATGGAAGCCAAATGGGAAACTAGTCCCGCCGGTCAACCCGCACCCTGGAGTGTGGTGGCATTACCTAATAATAAGACTGAGAAAAATGATTGGGAAATCTCAATTGCCAACGGCTTAGGCTACATTTTGGAATTTAAACAGAACCTCTCTAAACCCGTTCTCGGACTGAAACATTGGAAGCCTGAAGATCGCCCCCGGATGGTGGGTTTGATTTATTATTCCTTCCGTATTATGAGCGGCATTGGCTTCTTCTTAGCTGGATTGATGGGTATCAGTGTGATTCAGTGGTTGCGGGGGAAACTTTCACCAGAAGCGATCGCTCAACAGAAATGGTTACTGCGAATCTGGATTTTGGCGGCTCCACTGGGCTACATTGCTGTCGAATCAGGCTGGATTGTGCGTTGTGTTGGGCGGCAACCTTGGGTGCTTTATGGGCAAATTCGCACGGCAGATGGAGTTTCTCACCTACCTGCTAGTGAGGTCTTAACATCTCTGCTAATTTTTGCTGGAATTTATACAGCCCTGTTTATTTGTGCCTTATTTTTTGGTAGTCGGATCATTCGTCAAGGCCCCAATCTGGAACTTCCGGTTCCAGGCATTGACACCGAACCTGCCGCAGAAACTACTCCGGCTGAATTTGTTCCAGATCAACGTCCTGTCGAAGCAGAGCAATAAAGAGTGTTGAGTGCTGAGTGTTGAGTATGGTAAATCAATAGGTAACTATATGGAGAATCTAGAACACTTTCTAGCACAAGTTTGGTTTGTTATCTTGGCTCTGTTTTTATTTCTCTACGTCATGTTAGACGGGTTTGATCTAGGCGTAGGCATCCTATCGCTAACCAGTTCCAATGACGACCGACGCGACATCTTAATGACGAGTTTAGGTAATATTTGGGATGCCAATGAAACCTGGTTGGTGTTGATGGGGGGTGCGTTGTTTGGGGCATTTCCTCTCGCTTATGGCACCATTTTGAATGCACTCTACATTCCCATTTTTGGGATGATCTTTGGCTTGATTTTTCGGGCTGTGGCCTTTGAGTTTCGAGAGCATTCTACAAACAAAGTGTTTTGGAATGTGGCGTTTGGAGTCGGTAGTTTCATGGCGGCGCTGTTTCAAGGATTCGCCTTGGGCACCATTTTAGAAGGCATTAAGGTGGATGAAGCGGGTCACTTTATCGGTAGTATGTGGGATTGGTTCGATTGGCGATCGCTCTTAGTTGCCTTGACATTGATCCAGGGTTATGTATTGATTGGCTCCACCTATCTCATCTTAAAAACTGAGGGAGAACTACAAGCGTCCCATTACCGCACAGCAAAACTCGCTGCTTGGACAACGCTTGTAGGTGCAATCTTAATCACGATCGCCACTCCTGTTGTGTATGAAAATGCCAGGGCAAAGTTATTTCATCAGCCAGAAGTGTATCTATTTTCAATCATTCCAGTCTTAGGTGTGCTGCTGATTTGGTTATTGATTCAAAGCCTGAACCGCAAAGCAGAAACTACTCCCCTCGTTTGGACAGTGCTGCTTTTCCTACTTACCTTTGTAGGGTTAGGATTAGTTGTTTTTCCCTATATTATTCCTCCAGGCATCACAATTTATCAGGCAGCCGCAGCACCTAGCGCGTTAGTGTTTATGATTATCTTCATTGGATTTCTTATTCCCATTATGTTGTTCTACAACATCTACAATTACATTGTGTTTCGAGGGAAAGTGGCAGATACACATTATGGCAAATAGTTGACACAATAAAGATAAATGATCGCAAAGACGCGATAAATCGCCGTCTCTTGCCTTAACCGAAGAACCAAAAGGTTTAGCACAGCTTCACAAATAAATGGTGTCTATCGAAAATTTAAAATCTAAAATTTGGTAAGTTTGTGTTTCTCTGTTGATTAATTTTATGGAAATATTGCTAATTCACTTTCCGGGTCAAAAAAGTGAATTTTCTCTGGAGTTAGCGATAACCAAAGTTGCTCACCAGGTTGTACAAATCGGTCTGGTGGGATTCGCACTTGTAGGGATTTAGCTGTAGTAGCAGGTTGAGATCCCGGTTCGGCAATCTTAACAGCAAGAAAAGAATCGTTGCCGAGATTTTCTACCACATCTACTTGCACTGGTAGATTTTTGGTGGCTGGCATACTCAAGTTCAAGTGTTCTGGACGAATGCCTAAAATTAGAGTTTTCCCATCATATTTTTGTAAAGCTTTTCCCCAAACTTCTGGCAGGGTGAAACGCAACTGGGAATGAGTAATCAACTGCGGGGCATGAAATTCTACAGGAATAAAATTCATCGGTGGTGAACCAATGAATTCTGCGACAAAAAGGTTGGCAGGACGGTTGTAAAGTTCTAAGGGAGAAGCAACTTGCTGAATTTTACCCTCAGACATAATCGCAATGCGATCGCCCATTGTCATCGCTTCTGTTTGGTCATGGGTAACGTAAATTGTCGTTGTCCCCAATTGACGCTGCAATTTGACAATTTGAGCGCGGGTTTCCGCCCGCAGTTTGGCATCTAAGTTAGAAAGCGGCTCATCCATTAAGAATACTTGGGGGTCACGCGCGATCGCTCGTCCCAATGCAACCCGTTGCCTTTGCCCCCCAGATAGCTGTTTGGGTAAGCGATTCAGCAATGTTTCGATTTGCAACAGTTGAGCAACACTACGCACCTGCTCATTCACTGCTCGTTCTTTGTCAGAAATGTAGCGCAATCCTTTAGGTAACTTTCTGGTCGCCCCCACAAAAAGATTTTCCGCCCACGCCTGAAGATATTGAGACGAGGAAGTATTTTCTCCTCTGCTCCTCTGCTCCTCTGCTCCCCTGCTTCCCCTACGCCGTAACCCAAAAGCGATGTTGTCATACACCGTCATGTGAGGATAAAGGGCGTAATTTTGAAACACCATTGCGATGTCGCGTTCCTTGGGCGGTAAGTCATTGATTAAGCGATCGCCTACCCAGATATTACCGCCAGTCATCACTTCTAAGCCGGCGATTAACCGCAGCAGAGTGCTTTTACCACAACCAGAAGGGCCCACCAGCACCATAAACTCGCCATCTGCGATCGTCAGGTTAATCCGCCGCAAAACGTTAACACTTCCCGCACGTTCTTGCGCTGCATCAGTTTTCTCCCCAGGCGTGAGGGGAGATGGGGTTTGTGAGGTAACACTTTCCTCTTTACGCGAGGAAAAACTTTTATAAACGTTTTCTAAAATAACTTGGGACACAACTAATTTGGAGATTGGGCATGGGGCATTGGGCATGGGGCATTGGACAAATGACTAATGACCAATGACAGTTTAGCGCTCATAATAATACACGTTCAGGGGAAATACGAAAAGTTAAAAAAACAGCTTTTACCATAAAAAGCAAACTATTCTAAATTTTAGGGCTATCAAGAGGTGTTGTGATGACTACCGATATACCTAAAAATCTTTCCCAAGACCCAAGTATTAATCCTGTCCATGACATTGTAGACGTACAAACCACAGATTGTTGCATTGTGGGTGGGGGGCCAGCAGGAACAGTATTGGCGCTGTTGTTAGCGCGTCAAGGCATTTCGGTGATGCTGCTGGAAGCACACAAAGACTTCGATCGCGACTTTCGCGGCGATACCATTCATCCATCGGTGATGGAAATTATGGAAGAATTGGGACTTAGCGATCGCTTGCTAAACCTCCCGCATACCAAAATGCGCCAAATTAGGTTTAAAACTCCTGAAGATACTGTCACATTCGCAGATTTTAGTCACCTAAAAACCCACTACCCCTACATTACAATGCTTCCCCAGGTGAAATTTCTGGAGTTCATCACCCAAGAAGCACAAAAATATCCTAATTTCCATCTGGTGATGGGTGCGAATGTACAGGAATTAATTGCCGAAAATGGCGTAATTCAAGGTGTCCGTTATCGGGGAGGCGGTGGCTGGCACGAAATCCGGGCAATACTGACAGTGGGTGCAGACGGTCGCCACTCACGTTTACGCCACCTGGGTGAGTTTGAGTCCATTGAAACCTCGCCGCCAATGGATGTCCTCTGGTTTCGCCTACCGCGTCAGCCAGAAGACCCGGAGGGGGGAATGGGGCGCTTTGGTCAAGGTAAAATCATTGCCATGCTTGACCGTGGTGATGAGTGGCAAGTTGCATATATCATCCCCAAAGGAGGCTATCAACAACTACGGGCTGCGGGTTTGGAGGAATTAAAAAAATCTGTTGTCGAAGTTGTGCCAGAATTTCTGCAACGCATCCAAAATTTACATGATTGGTCACAGATAGCTTTTCTCTCTGTCGAGTCCAGCCGTGTCAAACGCTGGTATCATCCGGGACTATTACTCATCGGTGATGCAGCTCATATAATGTCCCCCGTTGGTGGAGTTGGCATTAACTACGCGATTCAAGATGCTGTAGTCGCGGCGAATGTACTCAGCAAACCGCTCAAAAACGGACAAGTACAACTTAGTGACCTAGCAAAAGTACAACGTCAACGTGAGTTGCCCACACGCATCATTCAGGCGTTTCAAACTTTTATCCAAAAGCGGGTATTGGCCCCGGTTCTCTCCTCAAATCGCACCTTTGTACCACCTGCATTTTTGCGCTTACCCGTCTTGCGCGACCTTCCAGCCAGGTTGATCGCCTTGGGTGTTTTTCCAGTTCACGTTAAGACTTAATTCTTGGCAAGAATTTTTTCTATTTAATCAATAAGTGGTACAATTGTACTACTCTATGCAGAATTGAATGCTCAATTTAGTCAAGCGAGGGTGGCGAACGGTATACTCAATGCTGTTCAAAGCGATCGCTTGGCTTTTATGCTAGAAAGGACTAAAAACTCAGAGCGGATGTAGAAAATTTGTTCAAACATTATTAAAAAATGCAAACAATTAAACCTATATAGATATTAATTGGCACTACATAGAAAAACCCTCTCTTTTTCAATCGGTACTTTTTGCAGTCAGGAGTAATTTTAATGAACAGCTGCGTTTTGATGGCGGAAATTATTAACGAACCGCAACTCCGCTATACGGCAGATAATTTGGGAGTAACGGAAATGCTAGTGCAGTTTCCCAATTCCCAGAAACCAGAAGATCCGCCAGCGACGCTGAAAGTTGTCGGCTGGGGGAATTTAGCGACAGAAATTCAGCAAAACTACCACCAAGGCGATCGCGTCATCCTGGTAGGACGTTTAACTATGAATACTGTTGCAATGGAAGGTTTTAAAGAAAAACGTGCTGAATTTACGGTGCAACAAATTCAATCTATTGGAGGTAGTTTTAATACCGATCCATTGCCTTCAGCAACCGTAACTCCATCATTCACTGAAACTGCTCCACGACAACCATCAGCATCTCGTCCTGCACAGAAAGATGTTCCCAGCTACGAGTCACCGCGTCCAGCACCTACCCCAGCGACAAATCCTGTTGGTGTTACTCCCCAAACAACAACTTACGAACCCGTACCCCAACCTACAAATTATGAGCGAACCACTTATCCAGCAGTAAAAGAGCAAGAACCAGATCCAGATGATATTCCCTTCTAAAGTTGGTAGTTGAGCGTGTATTCAGTTTAATAACTAACATTACAGTTAGATAATTTCTGCAAATAGCCATCCTTGAGGATGTGCTATTTTTTTGTCTGCGTTGACGTTTTATATCATGTCCGGTAAATTACTTATGATATGTCATTGCGAGTGCAACGTAGTGGAACGAAGCAATCACAAGCTCTCTGCGATTGCTTCACTCCGTTCGCAATGACAAGCGTTCAACTGGACATGATATTACATCTTGTCGTGAGACATCGCTTAGTTTAGCTATCCAGCAGTTAGGGTTAGAGAATTTTAATCTCTCAATCCCAAGCTTCAGCCTCTATTTTACAATTTAATAAACTTCATCATGGCTGCCAATATTAATCAATAAAATAACCATTTCTAATAACTTCTCATCCTCGGATAAATTAAAGATAATTCTACAATCATAAACAACAGAACAAGACCACAAACCCGCTAATTTTCCTGTTAACTTATGAGACTTTAAAGACGGTGTAAATGGATCATCTGCCAAAAGCCTTAATACATTAACAATTTGATTCTTTAATTGCGGGTTTTTCTTTGTAATCTTCCTAAAAGAGCGCTTAAATCCACTACTCCAGACAACTTCCATCATCATCTCCGAGTAAATCAGCGATCAAATCATCAACGCTTCCCCTATGAGCTGTCCCATCCTTAAAAGCCTGTATCACCTCCTGAGCATTAGCCAAAATTTCAACCCGCCGATTCTCAATTCGTTGCTGGTGAAGAAACTCAAATAAATACTCTCTATCTTCTGTGGGCAAACTTTCAATAGAATTAATAATTTCTTGTAAAGTCATCATAGAACCTCCTAATCAAGTAAATCCTACCTTTACTAACTCTATTTTAATCTCTATTTCCATTGCCTCAGCTTCTTACATTTGGTCAATTTTGGCAAAACTTATGATATAGCACAGTGGCGGCAAATGTTTTTGGAGGGCAGAACAGCGATTAGCGTAGGCGTAGCCCGCCGCAGGCATCGCTGGATGATTTACTGTCCACTTTGACGGAATAGGGTTATTTGCTTCCAGAAGGAGGAAGTAAATTCCGATATCCCCAGTGTCCGCGTTTGCCCAAATCTTGAATAATCCTGCCGTACTTCTGGCATTTCATCAAAACCTCTCTACCATACCAACACAATCCAGACCTATACTGGCAATGATTACTGGAGATGTTTAATCAGAAAAACGAGGACAAGCACTGCAAAAGCATAACTCAACATTGCAGACTGGCGATCGCTCCTTAACCAATTTACGGGTTTCCTCTCCTGGCTGTTTTGTTAGTGGTGGCAATTTTCTGTAGTTAATGCTGTTACGTAAAGACTGGAACTCTGAAAAAAGAGGATACCATGAGCCGATCGCAATTTGCAGAAATCACAAGCAGTTCTACATCGCAAATGCGTGTATATTGTGGAAGTATGTGATAAAACTGCCAAAAAGTGTAAAAACCATATTTACTCACATATACATCAAAACTCTTGTTAAAATCCAGATAATTTTAAGTTAGAATTCCTACCCAACTCCTATGAGAGAAACTGTCCTAGAGGTTCGCAATCTCCAAGTTGAATTTCCCGGTGATGGCAACATTAACAGAGCTTTGGATGGTATTTCCTTTGCGCTGCATCGAGGTGAAACTCTAGGAATAGTAGGAGAATCGGGGAGTGGTAAATCAGTGACAGCCTTAGCTGTGATGGGTTTGTTGCAGACTCCCGGTATAGTGACTGGTGGTGAAATCTGGTTTCGTCCGCAGGAGAATGGCAACGCAACCGATTTGGTAAAATTGTCTCCTGAGCAAATGCAGTTACACCGGGGTGGCGACATCGCCATGATTTTTCAAGAACCGATGAGTTCGCTTAATCCGGTTTATAACATTGGGTTTCAGCTAACAGAAGCGATTGTGCGCCATCAAAATGTGTCAGCAGCCCAAGCACGACAAATTGCGATCGCAGGTCTACAAGAGGTTAAACTTCTACCTAGTGATGAAGATATACAGCAGCAGTATATCGAAACTTCGCATCAAACCAACGACAATACATCGAAACTAGAACCATCAAAGTTGGCACAGTTGGTTAAACAACACAAAGAAGCCATGCTGGAACGCTACCCTCATGAACTTTCTGGGGGTCAGTTGCAACGGGTGATGATTGCAATGGCAATTTCTTGCAACCCATTAATCTTAATTGCCGATGAACCAACCACAGCTTTAGATGTGACAGTGCAAGCGACGATTTTGGATTTGTTGCGAGAATTGCAGCAAAGCCGTGACATGGCAATGATTTTCATCACGCACGACTTGGGGCTAATTTCAGAAATTGCTGACCAAGTAGCGGTGATGTATAAAGGCAAAGTTGTTGAATCTGGTACTTCTCGGCAAATTTTCAGCAGTCCCCAGCATCCATATACTAAAGGTTTGATAGCTTGTCGCCCCACACTTGACCGCCGTCCCCAAAAATTACTCACTGTTTCTGACTACATGAGTGCAGAAGAGACACCAACGGGACAAGTAGTAATTCAAGCGAAAGAACCTGCACAACCTATAGAAGTGACTACAGAAGAGATTGCGGCAAGATTGGCAAATTTTAATGAATTGGAACCCCTGCTGCAAATCCACAACCTGAAAGTCGGTTTTCCAGTGCGCGGGGTGTTTGGTGGGACAAAACGCTACAATATGGCGGTCAATGGCGTTTCCTTTGATGTCAAGCCAGGAGAAACAGTAGGTTTGGTGGGAGAATCTGGTTGCGGTAAAACCACCCTTGGCAGAACCTTGCTGCGCTTAATTGAACCGATTAGTGGTCAGATTATCTTTGAGAAACAAGATATTACTAGCCTCAAAGGAGAACCGTTGCAAAAACTGCGGCGGGAAATGCAAATAGTCTTCCAAAATCCTTTTAGTTCCCTTGATCCCCGGATGAAGGTTGGGGATGCTGTAATGGAACCTTTGTTAATTCACTCCGTGGGGAAGACAAAGCAACAACGACGGCAGCGAGTAACCGAACTCTTAGAACGGGTGGGGTTGAGTGCAGATGCAATTAACCGCTATCCTCATCAGTTTTCTGGCGGTCAACGTCAACGGATTTGCATAGCCCGTTCTTTGGCATTGAATCCTAAGTTTATCATTTGCGATGAATCAGTTTCAGCGCTGGATGTTTCCGTACAGGCGCAAGTATTAAATCTTCTCAAAGAGTTACAGTCAGACTTTCAGCTTACTTATATTTTTATTTCTCACGATTTAAGTGTAGTGAAATTTATGAGCGATCGCATTTTAGTCATGAATCGCGGTCAAATTGTTGAAGAAGGCACAGCCGAAAGCATCTACCAACAACCCAAAGAGGAATACACACAAAAATTAATTGCTGCGATTCCTACTGGTAGTGCTGAACGGGTGCGAAGTCGGCATCTAAGGGCTTTATAGAAATAGAATTCAGGAGTCAGGAGTCAGAATTCTTTTTTAACAAATATTTTTGCAAACAAAGTTAATTACATCTGAAAGTCCTGACTGAGTTTTCAAATTAGTAAAAATAAAAGGTTTATCACCGCGCATTTTTTTAGCATCTCGTTCCATCACACTTAAATCTGCACCAACATAAGGTGCTAGGTCAGTTTTGTTAATCACCAACAAATCAGACTTGGTAATGCCTGGCCCGCCTTTGCGGGGAATTTTATCACCAGCCGCAACATCAATGACGTAAATTGTTAAATCCACCAATTCTGGACTAAAGGTAGCAGCTAAGTTATCGCCACCACTTTCCAAAAATACCAAATCCAAATCGAGAAAACGTTCTTCTAATTGTTCAATTGCCGCCAAATTCATCGAAGCATCTTCGCGGATGGCAGTGTGAGGACAACCGCCAGTTTCTACACCCAAAATGCGATCGCTAGCCAACGCCTGAGAACGCACTAAAAACTGAGCATCCTCCTGAGTATAGATATCATTCGTCACCACCGCAATCTGATACTGCTCACGCAATCCCTTACACAAAGCATCCACCAAAGCCGTCTTCCCCGAACCCACTGGCCCAGCAACCCCTACTCGAAATGCGTTCATTGTCATTTGTCATTTGTCCTTTGTCCTTTGTAATAATTACGAATTACGAATTACGAATTATTTTGACTAACTCCTAAACAACCTTGTATACTGCGTTTCATGCTGCATACTAGCTAGCGACAAACCCCAACTACAACAGGCAAGTTGATCGTCCTCCAATGCGAGAATTTCTAAAGCCGCAGCACTGAGTAATGGGTGCAAATCTAGCAATAACTGCTGTCCTGCCGTTTGTCCAAGAGGGATGAGTTTCACGCCAGCAGTAATCAAATTACTTGCCCAACTATGCAGATATCCGAGTAATGCGGCTTGGATGCTAATTTGCCAATGGGCAATAGCAATGCCAAAAGCGATCGCATAATTGCAAGGATTACCCACAGCATTGGCAATAGGTATAATCTGCGGTTCTAGTTTACCAAGTAATTGAATGAGCGATCGCCCCATCTGCCAACTAGAGGCGCGTAATTCTTCTGTTTCCCTAGCAGCCGATAACCACAGATTCCAACGGCATAGTGACTCTACATCAGCCATTTTTACAGCTTGCTGCGATCGTACCATCACTGCCGCCTCTAACCGAATTGCCCCATAGAGTAACTCTGCTTTTAACCAATCTTTGAGATGTGTGTGGTTAGCGATCGTACCATTTTCCACCAACATTTCTAAGCCTTCAGAATAACTATATGCTCCCACAGGTAAAGCGGGGCTAGCCAACTGTAAAATACTCAAAAGATGACTATCAGTGAGCATGATGCTGTTGTCCATAAGCTCCTAATTCTGGCTGAAACAATGAAATTTCCTCTTTAACTTCTAACCCAAGTTGTTCCAACATAGTGCGTAAAACCGAATCTGAAGACAAGCGTAAATAAGTCGGAGTAATTTCTACAGGTACATGGCGATTTCCCAAATGGTATGCCGCCCGTAATAATAAAAGTGGTGTTTGGGCAAAGGCAGTCAGCACTAGTTCTGGTTTGGCAGTAATTCTGATTAAACTGCTATGGCTTTCTTCTAGCAAAATATCGCCATCGTGTAAAACAGTTCCTCTGGGTAAATGTAAAAACACAATACCATCTTCCGTTTCAAAACGATGACGGCTGCGGGTACGTTCTTCTGCTGTCAGCGCCAGAGTAAAAGTAACTGCGGCATCGTAATTAGGTGGTTTAAATTGAGTAAATTTGAGCATACAGAGTTTTGCCTGAGCTTCCGCTTTTCATTATGCTTATAATTTAACTAATTACGAATTATTTTAATCCTATATATATAGCAGTCATAAATAATTTCTGAAAATTATATATCTCTTTCTTATTTCTTCCCTTTGCTCCCTTCTCTGACGAGACGCTCCGCGAACGCGTCCTTTGCTATTCGTTTTCAAATTTTATATTTTTCACGAATCAGATAGGACTGCTATAACAGTCTTTAGGGACTTCCAGAAATTAAATTATTCAACTGTGAATGCAAATAAAATGTTCAGATTCTTTCTCCCTCTGCTCCCTCTGCTGACACAGTGATGGAATATTTTTTTACTTGGAAGTCCCTTAATAAGACTTACGCACAGGTAACGGAAAATCGAACCACAGAGGCACAGAGAACACGGAGGAATAAGAGTTTGAGAGGTATTTTGCGTAAGTCCTATTTAATTACGAATTACGAATTACGTTAGCGCAGCGTAAAGCCTTTGGCATGGCTTCTCTACGAGACGCTACCGCGAACGCTTAGAGCGACGTAGGAGCGTCATTACGAATTATTTTAATCCCCATAGTTAGATGCAAATGTTGATTTCAAACATGATATTAGTCATAATTTGCATAAAAAGCGCCTAATTTTTTGAGCAGCGCCTTGAATAAGATTATTTGGGCATTAATTTGAAAAGATTTATGCAAACAAAAAAAGGAGAGTATTGCTACTCTCCTAACGTAATATGAGGGAAAATTTTCAGCTTAGGAATGTGAGTTAAATAAAATGCAAAACTTCATCTTGTATCTACCTTCCCTCTCCAATATATAGGAGAGGGATTGAAGGTGAGGTAAGCCAAAGACATAAATTGTCTGTTATTTAATTCTTATTCCTTAGTGATTAAAACGGACTTGACGTTCACGCAATTCACGAGCGCGTCGTTCACGGGCTTGACGTTCACGCAATTCACGAGCGCGTCGTTCACGAGCTTGACGTTCACGCAATGCACGAGCGCGTTGTTCACGGATTTGACGTTCGTGTTGGACTTTATTAGTATTAAAAGCTACAGTATTATTACGATTAAAATGCTCTTGCTCAGATTTAAATTCAGCAGCATTAGCATTTTGAGAAAGAGCAGCAATTGAAGTAGCTGCTAATAAGCCTCCAAGAAGAATAGATTTAAAGCGGTTCATATATCCTTTAATTTCCGTTGCATTGATTTGTATATTCTCAATATAATTGGAATAATCAGGCACAAGCATGTATCTAAAGTCACCTTTCAATAGTTACTTTAGTCACTAATACTAAGATTTACAGTAGAATTCATCAAAAGTCAGAATTCAGTTGGGTATTTTGTACGACACTTTGGCTATGCTCACTGCATCGCTGGCGGATAAATAACCGGAGGTCAGCTAATAGGCAATGTAAACCAAAAGGTTGCCCCTGCATTCAATGCGCTATTAATACCAATTTCGCCGCCGTGAGCATGGATGATTTGCTTACACAGATACAACCCCAATCCCAAACTTACAGAATTGCGGATACTTGCACCCCGAAAATAAAGGTCAAAAAGCCGATCGCTTTGTTGTTGACTAATGCCCACGCCGTTATCACTAACAGTACAATAAATCATCTCACCTTCACGGGTAGCGTTAATTGTTAAGAGCAAACCAGGGGGATTATGTTTCAGAGCATTCACGATTAAGTTAGAAAAAACTCGCCATAGTTGCGTGGGATCTGCATTCACTAATGGCAAATCTGCGGATACCAGATTTGTCAGCTTGGCTTGATTTTGCTCTAGCAATGGCTCTAAATCTACGATCGCAGCTTCGACAACTGCCAGTAATTGTACGGCTTGGTGTTGTAAAACTACACCTTGCACCTCGCTAATATGAGTTTCCATCAACGAATTAATTAAGTTTAGTTGGCGATCGCTACTTTGAATCATCCGCTCTAAAATTGAACGGGAAATCGCAATATTTTCCTCTGAACGGGCAAGCAAATTCTTCAGCACCATTAAAGTACCCAGTACTGGGTTGCGTAAGTCGTGGGAAACTGCATGGAAAAATACTCGTAGTTCTTCTTCAGTTTGCTTGCGTTGGGTAATGTCTTCAATCAAACCTTCGTAATAAAGCAATTTTCCCTGTTCGTCACGGACTGCGTAGGCTTTTTCTGAAATCCAGACAATACTCCCGTCTTGGCGATAAATTTGGGATTCGAACTCGGAAACGCTACCATACTTTTCCATCAGGCGCACAAATTCTGCCCGGCGGTTCGGGTCAACGTACAATTGTTCAATATCAGTGAAATTTGCTGTCACCTCGTCTACTAAGGAGTAGCCATAAATCCTGGCTAAAGCAGGATTTGCCGTAATGTAACGTCCATCAGGGCTGCTTTGAAAAATCCCTTCAACAGCGTTTTCAAAAATACTGCGATATTTGGCTTCGGCAACCTTAAGTTTTTGGTAGGCAGATTCCAGTTCTTGACGGGCGAAAAATTCAGAACGTTGCAGGCGATCGTACAGATAAACACCGATGTCACATATAGTACAAAACCAAAAAATGTATAAAATGAACGTTACATTATATATTTCTGGGTGTTCGGGGATTGGTGTTTTTAGCCCAAGAGCGGTATTTACACCAAAGTAGTAAATCAGCACACTCACTTGAGTCAGCAAGTGAAGAATCCAGCAGACGGGCATCAACACAGCTTGGCTCAAGAACAACAGCGACCAACCGATGGTATCAGGTAGTGCAAAACCTCTGATGGTTGCAAACAACTGCGACGCTAAACTAATTGACCAAGAAGACCCCAAAAATAATAAATCTGGACGATGACGACCTAATTTAGTTTTATGTAAGGCAAGGCAAATAATTATACTTGCAAGCATTGCAACATTAATGACCAGGCGTTGAGTTCTAAGTTCTTCTGGCAGCTGCTGCAACTCTGCAAAAGGAAAAAACAGTCCGTAAATGTCTCGCAAAGTAAAAGACAACAGACAGATCAGCGCTAGCCATAACCATAAACGCAATCTCTGCCACAAAAAACGGTTACGCCAAGCTCTGTAAAGAGTAGTGACTTCATCTGTTATTGGTGCAGAAAAGGTTTTTCTACACCAGCTTTGCACTGTTGTAAATGGAGTAGCCATTAGCATCCGAGCAACTTTGCCCATACCTTGAGGGTGTTTCCTTTACTCAACATTGCCATAAATAACACCCTCTCATTTTTTGGTGATTTATGGGCGATTTGTTGCGGATGAAGTGAACAGAGGTAGTGTAAACCAGAAAGTTAATCCACGCTTGCGGTTATTCATAACACCGATTTCGCCGCCATGCGCCTTAATAACTTTCCGACAAAGATACATTTTTAAGCCAATGCTTGTAGAGCAACAGTCTTGAGGATCGCGGACATGGAGATCGAAGAGGCGATCGCACTCTACTTTACTCATTCCCACACCGTCATCTTGAATCTGAGTGCGAATCATTCCGCCCTCAACGGTAGCGCTCAGAGTAAAATTTAATCCTGGTGGATTATTTTGCAAGCTATGTGCGATCAAATTTACTAAAACTTTCTGCAATCGAGTCTCATCTGCCATTACTAACGGTAAGTCTGCGGCAACCAAGTTCTTCAGAGTGGCTTGATTTTGTGTCAGCATGGGTTCCAACTGGGCGAATGTGCCTCCCAGTAAGGTGCTAAATTGCACAGGTTCGATTTTGATCTCAATACCCTGTTTTTCACAAGAATTAATTTCTAGCAATGAGTTAATCATTGTTAGTTGGCGATCGTTGCCCTGAATCATCCGCTCGATGATTGAGCGAGATATTGGAATTGGGGATTGGGCATTGGGGATGGGGCATGGGGCATGGGAAAGAGGCAGGGTAGAGGGGATGGGGGGCAGAGGGGAAAGACTTGCTGTAATTGCTCCCCTGCCCCCCTGCACCTGCCCCTGATTTAACAAATTCTTTAACACCATCAAGTTACCCATCACCGAAGTTCGTAAATCGTGGGCAACTGTGTGCAAAACTACATCTTTGACACGATGCAATTTTTCAACTTCTTGCATTTTCTGCTGTAACTGTGCTGTCCGTTCTTGGACTTGATGTTCTAAATTAGTGTTGAGTTCTGCTAGCTTTTGGCATATCTGGCTTTGTTGAATCGCGATCGCTAGCTGTTCTGACATCTGCTGTAACAAATCAATTTCTATTGGCTGCCAATGACGCGCCCCTGAGCATTGATTGGCAATTAATGCACCAAATAATTCATTATTTAACATAATTGGTACAGCCAAAGTTGCCCTTGTTTGGAATTTTTGAAAGTGCGCTTTTACTTTAGGAGATAATGTTACTTGTGTTATATCATCAACGACACCCACAACATTATCTTTTAGTAAGTTTCTTAATTCTTGTAGATAAGCTTCATCATTAGTAGACCAACCGGAGACTGATGGATACTTAGGATCTCCTGATTCGGCAAGAGTTTTGACTCCTAAATTAGCATTATTTAAACCAATAAAAACCCGATCTGCTTGCAGAAAGTGCCTGACTTCCGTCACGGTGGTTTGAAGAATTTCCTCTAAGTTAAGGGAAGACCGAATTCGTACTAGGGTTTCTGCCAACAAGCGATCGCGTTGGGCACAAAAGCGTAATTGTGCTTCTACCTGTTTGCGTTCTGTAATGTCGTGATGCACTGCTAAAATGGCAGGAATACCATTCAAATCAATAACTTCGGCTGACAACAGCGTTGTAATTATCTCGCCAGATTTTTGCCGGAAATCAATTTCTAAGTTACGAGCAACTCCCGTGCTTTGCAACTCTTGCACTAAGTTTAAGCGATCGCGATCGTTTACCCAAAGATTTAACTCAAACGAAGTTTTACCAATTGCTTCATCTCGCCCATAACCGGAAAGATTCACAAAACTGTCGTTAACTTCGATAAAGCGTCCTTCTTGCAGCGTGCTAATGGTAATTGAATCGGGGCTACAACTAAAAGCTTTAGCAAATTTTTGGGCAAGATTTTGTAAGGCGATTTCTCCTTGTTTACGATCTGTGATATCTCGGACAATTGCTAGTACTTCATCTGCGCCACTCACTACCAACCGCGCCTCATAATCTCTGATTCCCAAAGGCGTTGTTAGCTGATATTCACAAGTTTGTAAAGTTCCAGAATCTAAAGTTTTAGCGATCGCTACTTGGCTAATGGCTGCAACATCACTCGGCAATAACTCTTGCAGATTTTTTCCAACTATTTCTTCTCTCGATAGAGTGATATTTGCACCCTCACTTTTCAAATCTAGATACTCGCCATCGCGGCTGATGCGAAACATCAAATCGGGGATAGCATCCAAAATTGCTTTATACCGTGCCTCACTCTCTTGCAGTTTTTCTTGGGCTTGTTTTCGGTCTGTAATATCCATAATCAAGCCATGCCAAAGACAATCGCCTGCTGCTTGTAATTCGGGTTGCGAAGTACCTTGAATCCATTTAAGTTTGCCACTAGGCGTAACAATCCGGCCTTCCCAATGCCAAGGTGTAAGAGTATTGCGACAAACAGCAATAGATTCTGTAAAAGCTTTTATATCCTGTGGATGAATCAGTTTACATAACACCTGAAAGTCTGCCTGTACAGCTTCTGGTTCTAATTCATACAAATATTTACAACTAGAACTAATATAAGGGACAAATATAGAACCATCCTGCCGTTGCAGAATTTGGAAAATCATCCCTGGTAAATTGGCAGCAACTGTTTCCAACAGAGGGATCTTCTCTGGTTGAAAATCTGGTTTATGCCGTGATTTTACAATTTCATCCACTCTTAGACCCTTTGATATATAAGCAATTGGCATAATATTCAAGGTAATCATAGCCATTGTAAAAGTTTTTTAGCTGTCGGCGAGATCACTAACAGCAAAAAAGTGGCTCTACTTTCAGAGTAGTTCTGGATGCTGCGATCGCATTCACCCAATCGGGTGAACCATTTGTCAAAGAGCAAATCAGTTAAGGAGTGCTGAGTGGCTTTGAGGCAAAAGTTTAAATCCTCTTCTGAACACTAAGTACAGTTTTGCATAAATTCGTAGCTTTTTTAAATGCAAAGAAATACAAAGAGAATGTACAGATGTAGCAGTGCTACATTTTTAGGAGGTTTATGGATAATAATTAATTTCTGGGAAGGTCTAATAGGTGATTAATTAATAAAATTTTGTAGTCAGCTAATCGTCAATAGCATCTCCGTGTCTTTGCGTAAGAATATCTGCACATCAGATCATTCTCATATCCTTGAAAAACAAACCCTGATTTTGGGAACAATAACTATATATGTACTGATAAAAGTCAAACTTTTGAACAGCAGTGTTGATTATCGAGAGCATAACTATGACAACAGCAATTCATGAAGTTTATAGCATGAGCGGCTATAAATTAATAGAAACAATCTACCAAGGTTCCAAAACTGTAGTTTATCGAGCCATCCGACTGGTGGATGAACAACCTGTTGTCATTAAAATACTGCAAGTAGAATCCCCTACCTTTAACGAACTCTTGCAGTTTCGTAACCAATATACTATTGCCAAAAATTTAAATATTTCTAGTATCGTTCATCCCTATAGTCTGGAACCATATCGCAATAGTTATGCTTTCGTAATGGAAGATTTTGGGGGAATTTCTCTGAGAGAATATACCAAAACTCAATCACTAGAACTTGGGGAATTTCTCACAATCGCCCTGCAACTTAGTCAGATTCTCCATGAACTCCACCAAGAACGGGTAATTCACAAAGATATCAAACCGACTAATATTCTGATTAACCCACAAACTAAACAAGTAAAACTCATCGATTTTAGCATTGCTTGTTTGCTCTCCAAAGAACACCAAACTATGACTAGTCCCAAGGTTTTAGAAGGAACTTTGGCTTATTTATCTCCCGAACAAACTGGACGCATGAACCGGGCAATAGACTACCGTAGTGACTTTTATTCTTTGGGTGTGACATTTTTTGAACTACTAACAGAACAATTACCCTTTGAGTCAGAAGATTCGATGGAGTTGGTACATTGTCATATTGCTAAACAGCCACCAATATTAAGAGGTAAGGGGGAAGAAATCCCCAAAGTGGTTTCAGATATTGTCATAAAATTGATGGCGAAAAATGCTGAAGACCGTTATCAAAATGCTTTAGGATTACAACACGATTTAGAAAATTGTCTCTGGCAACTGAACGAAACGGGTAAGATTAAATACTTCCAAATTGGACAACGGGATATTTGCGATCGCTTCATTATCCCAGAAAAATTATACGGGCGAGAAACAGCCGTCCAACAACTATTAGAAGCTTTTGAGAGGGTTTCTCTAGGAAAGCGTGAAATCGTGTTAATTGCTGGTTGTTCCGGTATTGGTAAAACTGCGGTGGTGAATGAAGTTCATAAACCAATCGTTCGGCAACGCGGTTATTTTATCAAAGGTAAATTTGACCAGTTTAACCGGAATATTCCCTTATCTGCCTTTGTGCAATCCTTGCGTGATTTAATAGTGCAGTTATTAACAGAAACCGATCAACAACTGCAACAATGGAAAAAAAATATCCTGGCAGCATTAAGAGACGATGCACAGATTATCATTGAAGTGATTCCCGAATTAGAAAAAATTATCGGTAAACAACCGCCGACACCAGAATTATCAGCAGAAGCGGCGCAAAATAGATTTAATTTATTATTGCAAAGCTTTATTCAAGTTTTTACTACAAAAGAACATCCCTTAGTTATTTTTCTAGATGATTTGCAATGGGCAGATTTAGCTTCTTTAAAATTGCTCCAATTACTAATGAATGAGTCAGAGTGTGGATATTTATTACTAATTGGTGCTTATAGAGATAACGAAGTATTACCAGCCCATCCGTTAATGTCAACTTTAGATGAGGTAAGAAAAATAGGCACGACTATTAACTTGATGACTCTGCAACCTTTAAGTCAATTAAAATTGAATCAGTTAGTCAGCGATACATTAGGCTGCAAAGAAGAATTAGCATTACCCATTTCACAATTAGTATTTAAAAAAACTCATGGCAATCCATTTTTTGCAACACAATTTATTAAAGCTTTGCACCAAGATGGATTGATTATCTTCAACTTTGCAGAAGGCTGTTGGCAATGTGATATTGCAAAAATAAATCAGCAATCTCTGACAGATAATGTTTTGGAATTCATGGCATTTCAATTAAGGAGGCTGCCAGAATCAACTCAACAGGCTCTAAAGTTAGCTGCTTGCATCGGTAATCAATTTGATTTAGCAACATTGGCGATCGTTTCTGAACAGGTGGAAACCGAAACAGCAGCTTGTTTATGGAATGGGTTACAAGAAGGTTTGATTTTGCCCCAAAGTGAAGTTTATAAATTTTATGTTGGGCAAGAAGAAGAAATATTTACTCAACAAACTTCCCAAAATACTGGATACAAATTCTTACACGATCGCGTTCAACAAGCGGCCTACTCGCTGATTCCAGACGACCAAAAGCAAGCCACCCATTACAAAATTGGGATGTTATTGTTACGCAATTCCTCAGATTCGGAACGAGAAGAACGACTATTTGAAATAGTCACTCATTTGAACGCGGGTAGTTCCTTAATCACTGAACCTTCAGAGCGGCAAGAACTGGCACAATTAAATCTGAGCGCAGGACGGAGAGCAAAATCTGCAACTGCATATACAGTAGCCGTGGAGTATCTTAGCACGGGAATTAGTTTGCTGTCCCATTCTTGCTGGGAAAGCCACTATGACTTGACCCTGGCGCTGTATATCGAGGTAACTGAAGCCACTTATCTCAACGCCGATTTTGAGCAGATGGAGCAATGGGTGACAATTGTGTTGCAACACGCTAAGACCTTGCTCGACAGCATTCCCATCTACGTCACCAGAATGATAGCAGCAAGATCGCAAGGTCTTCCATTGAAAACGCTGAATATTGGTTTGCAGGTGTTGCAACTGTTGGGTATTGAGTTTCCTCAACAACCAACTCCGGCAGATATTGGACAGGCAGCCCAAGCAACTATGCGGTTATGGGAAGGACGTTCCTCTCTGGATTTGCTCAATTTATCCACTATGAGCGATGCTCACTGCTTGGCAGCTATGAGTATCATGAGCAAAATGATTCCGGCTGCCTATCTTGCAACACCAGCCTTAATGCCCCTACTGATATTCAAACAAGTAGAATTTTCGATTAAATATGGTAATTGTCCTGTTTCTGTCTATGCTTATGCCGACTACGGCATCATCCTCTGTGGTGTGCTTGGTAATCTGGAAGCTGGTTATGAATTTGGGCAATTGGCGTTAAACCTGCTGGAACAGTTGCAGTCCAAAATCTTTAAATGCAGAACCTACTTTATTGTCTACAACTTTATTCGTCATTGGAAAGATCCGCTGCGTAAACAACTTGTGCATCTACAAGAGGGCTACCAGAATGGACTGGAAACCGGAGATATCGACAGTACAGCATTGGATGCCCAAGCTTACTGTCACTATGCTTATTTTGCAGGGCGAGAATTAACTGGGTTGGTGAATGAGATGGCAGCCTATCGCCAAAGCATCCATTCACTCAAGCAAGAATCGCCGCTGCAATATCTGGAGATTGCTTATCAAGCTGTACTCAACTTGCTAGGACATAGCCAATCTCCCGATCGCTTAACGGGAACGATTTATCATGCAGAACAACGATTATCCCTGAATCAGGCAACCCAAGACCGAACGGGATTATTTTATTGGCAAGTTAATCAAACGATTCTCTGGTATTTGTTTGGGCAGTATCAAGAAGCTGCCCAACAGTCTGCCCAAGCGAAGCAATACTTAGATGCTGGTATCGCCCAATTTAGTGTTGCTCTGTATTTTTTCTACGATTCTTTGATTCATCTGGCAGTTTACAAAGCTGCAACTGAGTCAGAACAGCAACAGATTCTTGCCCAAGTCGAGGCTAATCAAGAGAAGATGCAAAGATGGGCAGCATTCGCTCCCTGTAACCATCAACACCGTTGGGATTTGGTGGAAGCCGAACGGTATGCTATTAGCGATGTCTACGACGGGCTACGCCTACGCGCCCTAGCAATGGACTTTTACGATCGCGCGATCGCTAAAGCCAAGGAAAACGGCTTCCTCCAAGACGAAGCCCTCGCCAACGAACTCGCAGCCAAATTCTACCTTAACTGGGGCAAAGAAAAAGTCGCCCAAGTTTATATGCAGACAGCTTACTCTGGCTACGCCCGCTGGGGAGCCAAAGCCAAGACAGATGACTTAGAAAAACGTTACCCGGAATTGCTGTGTCCAATTTTGCAACAGACAGTACAAACAGTAAATCTGTTAGAAGCCTTAGCAACAATTGCTAACCCAGTCAGCTCATTTACTAGTACCGCGACTTCTTCCGGCGGCAACATCAACAACATACTTGACTTGAGCGCTATCCTCAAAGCGTCGCAAACTCTTTCTGCAACAATTCAACTTGATGAATTTTTACAGCAACTTACCCAAATCATTCTCGAAAATGCTGGTGCTGATAAATGTGCCCTGCTTTTACCTGAAGATGGAAAATGGCAAATACGCGCAATTACTACCCTTGATAGCACTAGCTTAAAATTAGAACCGCTCGAAAATAATCCTAATGTTCCGACTGCGCTGATTCAGTATGTGAAAAATACAGCGAGTGTGGTTGTGATTGACGATCTCAAAACTAATTTACCGATAATTGATGATTATTTAATTCAGCATCAACCCAAGAGTATGATGTGTTTACCGATACTCAATCAAGGGCGTTTAGTAGGAATTTTATACTTAGAAAATCATTTGACGAGTGGGGTATTTACCAGCGATCGCATTTTAGTATTGAATTTCCTTTGTACTCAAGCGGCAATTTCTCTAGAAAATGCTCGGCTTTACGCGAATCTTCAGCAAAGCGAAGCCCGTTTCCAGAAAGTTGCCGATAATGTTCCTGGAGCTATTTATCAACTCCATGTGACAGCAGATAATTTGGCTTCTATGCCCTATATTAGTTCTGGCTGCTATAACCTTTACGAAGTGACAGCAGAGGAAATAATTGCCGGCAAAGAAAACCCTCGTTCTCTAGAACATCCCGATGATATTGCTGGTATCGAGCAAGCAATGATGGAATCTGCCCAAAATCTGACACCGTTTGTTCACGAATGGCAAATCATCACACCATCAGGAACCGTGAAATGGGTGCAAGCGGCATCTCGTCCAGAGCGACAAGTGGATGGTGCAATTGTTTGGGATGGTTTAATTTTAGACATTAGCGATCGCAAAGCTGCCGAAGCTATCGTTCAGCAAAAATCTCAACAACTAGAACAAGCAATTGAAGACTTACAAAAAGCCCAATTACAAATTGTCCAAAGCGAAAAAATGTCAGCCCTGGGGAATTTAGTTGCAGGTGTCGCCCACGAAATCAATAACCCAATTGGCTTTATCGCTGGAAATGTCAACGAAGCGAAGTTGGGATTAGAAGATATCATTGAACACTTGCAATTGTACCGTTCTGGCGCATCTACAACAGAAATTGAACAACATGCCCAAGAGATTGAGATTGATTATCTCTTGGAAGACGTACCCAAAATGATTAAATCTATGAATGTCGGGTGCGATCGCATTAAAAATATCAGCACTAGCTTGCGGACTTTTTCGCGCGCAGATAAGGATTACAAAGTTCCCTTTAACATCCATGAAGGTATTGATAGCACTATTTTAATTTTGAAACATCGCCTCAAGGCTAATGAAGAACATCCGGCAATTGAAGTCATTACTAACTACGGCAATATTCCCCAAGTAGAATGCTTTCCTGGGCAACTCAATCAGGTATTTATGAATTTAATTGCAAATGCCATTGATGCTTTAGAAGAATCAAATCAAGGATACAGTTTTCAAGAAATTGAAGATAATATTAACCGCATCACTATTACCACATCAATGCATAATAATTCTCACGTTAAGATTCAAATAGCTGACAACGGCATTGGGATGAATGATGATGTTAAAAAACGTATCTTTGAGCATTTGTTTACTACTAAACTTGTCGGTAAAGGTACAGGATTAGGATTAGCGATCGCTCGACAAATTATAGTTGAAAAACATGAAGGTACTTTGGTAGTAAATTCTACTTTAGGACAAGGTTCGGAGTTTGAAATAACACTACCAATCGGTAATTGGCCAAATAATTCGTAATTCGTAATTCGTAATTAATATTATATTTGCATAATTACTTATGATTCCCACAGTAATTGTACCCTACATGCCAAATGCTCTCTACGTTCGCACAGCGTGTCGCAGACAGAAGCTGCGTGTAGATTACTTCTTTGCGGAGTACACAGGCTCGTTAACAAGGCAGTGGAAAGTACAGAGCAAGCAGTGATTGCAACTACGAATTACTTTGACAGACTACTAGAATAGATATATTGCTTCCACCCAAACTGATAACATGAATACTACCAACGTCAGTTTACCTCCTACCCTCGAATTAAATATCGACTTGACTGACGAGCAATTTTTCCAGCTTTGTCAAAATAATCGAGACTTAAAGTTTGAGCAACACCGCAGGCACCGCACTTCATATCGTTTAGCCTTAGTTGCAGTAAACCGAGCCGACTTTGATCGCAACAATCAGATAGAAAGTAGTTTCTCGATACAGCTAATCTATTCTCATTTAGAACATGAATAGATTTACCAACATGGAGAAATTAACGATGGGTTTTTAGGAGTGGATAGTTTCTGTATTATGGGAAGGCTCGGTCTTTTTTATCAAGAAAGGCAGGAGGATGTTTGGCGAACCCTCAATCGAGCCACAGAGGTTAGGAGGAAAACCCACCATTTTTTGCGGCACTAGCCAGTATTTCATATTCAGGTTGTAAAACGGACATAATAATCAGGGAATCATAACCATTTTCTGATTTTAGACATTCGCGTAGCTTTCCTTCGACAACAAAACCAGCACCTTTGTAGACAGCCTGAGCGCGATGATTTTGCTCTTTAACATCCAACCATAACCGATGTGCTTTGTATGTCTCAAACACCAATTTTTTAATTATTTCAACAGTGTCTTTGCCATAGCCTTGCCCTTTTTGTGTGATGACAATGCGACGAAACTCAATACTCTGATTTAAATTAAGCAGTCCAGCCAAAATAACGTAACCAATTTTTATTTCTGTTTGCACAATCAGATGAACAATATCAGAATCAGCGATCGCTTGAAGATGCTGTTGATATGACCAAGGAATGATGTACTGTCGATTATCGTCATCATACTCGGCTTGCAGAACATAATCGAGATCAGCTTTTTGTGTTTTGCGTAGACTTAAACTGTGCATGATCTCACTCAACGACGTATTATCATCACTTTGTTCATTATTGTGAACGGTTATGTTTATTTTAGGTGAATATTCACCAGCATCATGCTGATCTTTGCGGATCATTTAGTTGTCATTGATAGTGGGGTGCTAAAAACAAATGAATTCCTTAATAAAAAATATATTGAAGGAGGCATCAATGCAATTACAACAAACACCAGTCTTGGAAGAAGCACTCTGGCAAGCAGTTCTCAATCGAGACTCCACTTTTGAAGGTAAGTTTTTCTATGGTGTTCGTTCTACAGGCATTTATTGCCGACCGATTTGCCCTAGTCGCAGACCAAATCGCAATCAAGTTTGTTTTTTCCAGTCGGTACAAGAGGCTGAAATTGCAGGTTTTCGAGCTTGTAAGCGCTGTAAGCCACAATCTGAAATAGTTTCAAATACAGCCAAAGTCTTAGCAGTATGTCGATATATTGAAGCACAAGTTGACCATATCCCAACCCTCTCGGAATTATGTTTTCAGGTGGAAATGAGTCCCAGTTATCTACAAAGAATATTTAAGCAAATAATTGGCGTATCCCCCTTTCAATATGCAGATGCGCTGCGTAGCCAACGATTGAAGCAGCGTTTACAGTCGGGGGAAGAAATTGCTCATGCAGTTTACGATACAGGTTATGGTTCAAGTAGCCAACTCTATGAGAAAGCACCTAAGCAACTGGGAATGACACCAAAGACTTACCAACAAGCTGGAAAGACAATTAGCATTGTTTATGCGATCGCTCCATGTTCACTAGGATATTTGCTTGTGGCAACAACAGAGAAGGGTATCTGCGCCGTAAAATTAGGTGATGAAGCAGACAAACTTGAAGACATTTTGAACCAAGAATTTCATCAAGCGCAGATTGTGCGTGATGACCACACACACAAAGACTGGATACAAGCAATCCTTGACTTTATTGCGGGAGATGCAACCCATCTCGATTTACCACTTGATATCCGTGGGACAGCATTTCAGAAACAGGTTTGGCAAGCATTACAAAAAATTCCATACAGCGAAACGCGCACATACGCCGATATCGCCCGTAATCTTGCCAAACCCCAAGCAGTCCGCGCGGTGGGTAATGCTTGTGGCGCTAATCCGATCGCGCTGATTGTACCATGTCACCGTGTACTACGGAGTGATGGCAGTCTTGGTGGTTATCACTGGGGAATTGAGCGCAAACAAAAACTGCTTACACAAGAATCGAAATTTCTCAAAGATGACTCAAACACCTGAACTAGAATCGCTGACTGAAGAAAGTCTGACCCGTGGTTTAATGGTGCTTGCCAAACTTGATAGCGATTTGGCTTGGATTTTAGAAACACTGGGGCCTCCACCAATGTGGTCAAGAGAAGCGGGTTTTGCAACGCTGTTGTGCATAATTCTGGAACAGCAAGTTTCCGTAGCGGCTGCAAGGGCTGTATTTACGCGACTATGTGCGGCTGTTGTAACTTTAACGCCAGAAAACTTTCTGATATTAGATGATGCTCAATTAAGAGCGATTGGATTCAGTCGGCAAAAGATTTTATACTGTCGTGGGTTGGCGAATGCTATTGCAACTGGTCAGCTTGACCTCAGCAAGCTTCAAACAATGGACGAAAATACGATCAGAACTGAGTTAAAGCGTCTCAAAGGCATCGGAGACTGGACAGTTGATATTTATTTGCTCATGGCCCTGCAACATCCTGATGTCTTTCCTAAAGGCGATTTAGCGATCGCGATCGCTCTACAAAAACTCAAAAACTTGGCAACGCGTCCAACACCACTGCAATTAGAAGCCATGACACAGCACTGGCGACCGTGGCGAGCAGTTGCGGCAAGACTTCTATGGCATTATTACTTGAGTAATCCCAAATAATTACTACTTCTCCCTTGGCGCACTTGGCGCACTTGGCGGTTCGTATAATAAATATAAACTAAATGGCAGAAAATCAATTAAGCCTAACACCAGAAAATGATAAAACTTCAAAAATCCTGCCGATAATCATAGTAATAATTGCATTATTAGCTTTATCTTCAACAGCAATATTTATTAAAATTGCTGTTAGAGAAATGAGCGCTGTAGCTACATTATTTAATCGTTTATGGATAGCGACTATTATCTTTGGATTATGGAGTGGAATTAACCAAGTACGGACTCAAATTACAGAAGATAAACCTGTATTAGCACAGCAGCCTTATCCAATCATAGAGATAGCGCTTTTAATAGCAGTGGGTTTAGTTCATGTATTAGGTCGATTATCTTGGACTTGGGCACTAACTCAGACTGGTGCTGCTAATGCTAATGCTTTAGGTAGTCTCAATCCGCTATTTACTACTTTAGGAGGATGGCTATTTTTTAATCAAATTTTTGGGCGCAAATTTATTATCGGTCTGATCTTAGCCATAATCGGTGCGATCGCTGTTGGATTTGAAGATTTATTGCGTTCTAATAATAATATTACAGGTGATGCTGTTGCCCTAATATCATCAATATTTTATGCAGCAAACTTTTTACTTATTGAGCAGATCAGCAATAGGTTTTCAATTATCACCATCCTCGTGTGGCGCTGTGCGATCGCAACTTCATTGATGATACCTGTAGTGCTAATTTTAGAAAAACAAGTTTTTCCAGTTACTTTGTCGGGGTGGTTAGTAGTCTTTGCCCTAGCAGCTATTTGCGAAGCTTTGGGTCATGGGCTAATTGTATACAGCCTCAAAAACTTTTCATCAGGATTTATCTCTTTACTTTTACTACTCAATCCGGTGATTGTTGCTATTCTTGCTTGGATACTTTTCTCGGAAAACTTGAGTATTTTTAACTTGTTAGGTTTGGCTCTAATTTTAGGGGGTATATATCTAGCAATTTCTAATAAAGAAGCTGTGCAATCTAAAGTTAATACCCATATCCAATCTCCAGCAGAAACAGATTCATCCGCCAGTTCCCCAAAATAATATCAATTTGAAAAAATAATGCAATAAATAGACCATATTGTAGAGACGCGATTCATCGCGTCTTTACCCAAGGATGTGTTGCAATATTATTAAATAGCTACAAGAAACGATGGCACAGCCCGCCACAGACACCGCTGTTATGGCACTACTACTTGAGTAATGCCAATAGTAAGTCGGTTACAGTTTTCCAATGAATACTCGTTCAGCCGGGCCTGTCATATAAACTCGTTGGTCGATTTCTGACCATTCAATTTGCAAGGGGCCACCTGGTAATTCTACAGTTGCAGTGCGATCGCATTTTCCAGTTAACACACCAGCTATCAAGGAAGCACAAGCACCAGTCCCGCAAGCTAAGGTAATCCCAGCACCCCGTTCCCACACCCGCATTTTCAAATAATCACGGCGCACCACTTGAATAAATTCAGTATTTATGCGTTGGGGAAAAACTGGGTGATGCTCAAATTTTGGGCCGATGGTTTCTAACTCAATTGCTGCTACATCTTCTACAAAGGTAATGCAGTGAGGATTTCCCATATTTACACAGGTGACTTCCCAGGTTTTATCCGCCACCTCCAACGGCTGAGAAATTACTTTTTCTTGGGCGGGTGCAAGATTAGTCGGAATTTCGCCAGCGAGTAACTTGGGTAAACCCATGTCTACTTTAACTTGACCATCAGATAAGAGTTGGGGAGTCATTACACCACCCAAAGTATGAATGCGATATGAGTCTTGATTGCGGGATTCGCCT
The DNA here is from genome assembly GCF_017115065.1 of Nostoc sp. JL23. Classification (NCBI taxonomy): domain Bacteria; kingdom Bacillati; phylum Cyanobacteriota; class Cyanophyceae; order Nostocales; family Nostocaceae; genus Nostoc; species Nostoc sp. JL23. Next base: position 102,093 of record NZ_JABXKN010000135.1, on the reverse strand, counting down.
TCTAAGTCTGCCAAAAAGCCAGCTAAACAGCGAATGCCATTGCCACACATTTCTGGTTCTGAACCATCAGAATTAAAAATCCGCATGGTGTAGTCAGTGCCATTTTCTCCGGGGAGGGCAAAAATGACACCATCAGCACCGATACCAAAATGGCGATCGCACAACTTGATGGCTTGCTCTGGAGTCACTACAGGCACAGATGACGAGCGATTGTCAATCAAAATAAAGTCGTTGCCTAGACCATGATACTTAGTAAATTCGATTGCCATTTCTTCAAGGATGAATTATCAAGGATTAGTTACTCTTTATTTTGCCTTGTAGGTTCATCTTTACTAAAAATGCTTACCGAATTTGACACCACTTTACCCAGTATTAGACAAGTCCAAAACCTGATTAAACAAACAACGCCAGTAGAGTTAAAGCTGGTGACTCAGGATGTACTCACAGGAAAGGTTTTATGGCAAGATCCACAGTGTATCTGTATTGCTGATGAAAACAGTCAGCAAACCACCGTTTGGAAACAAGCGATCGCCTACATCAAGCCGCAAGTGAGTTAGGAGTGAGACAGAAACATCACAGTAGCAGGGGGAATACTTCTTCTACCCTGCCGCAAAACGAAGTGGAGCAAGGGTCTCAATCCCCCTGCTCCCACTCTCCCTGCCCCTCCCTATTTTTGAACCCCTATTCTTTGTCACTGGACTTAGAGTTTTGCAGCACAAACCCACCGATTGCGTCCTTGTTCTTTAGCTTTATACAAAGCTTTGTCGGCTGCATTAATTAAGTCTTGAGGTGAACTTTTATCTGTTGGTTTTTGAATCGCAACACCTAAACTGACGGTCACAAAATATTGAAAATTATTCTTTTTCTTATGGGGAATCTTTAATTCTTGAATAGATTTTTGAATCAACTTAGTTACTTTAATCGCACCTGATTCGTTCGTATTTGGCAAAATGACAATAAATTCTTCACCACCATAACGAGCTAGTAGATCGGTAGGACGCTTTAATACAGATTGTGCTGCATGAGCAACTTGTATTAAGCATTCATCCCCAGCTAAATGTCCATAAGAATCGTTATAATCCTTGAAATAGTCAATATCAAATATAATTAAAGATAAATAATTATCGCTTAGTTTTAGTCGATTCCATTCTTGTTCTAAACATTGATCGAAACAATGACGGTTGGCGATTTGGGTTAGAGCATCTAGCTTACTAAGTTTTTCTAAATGTTCTAAAGCTACATTAAACTGAGCAGCTAACTGGTGGATAAATTGAATTTCCGACTTTTTCCACTCGCGTGAACAATAGCACTGATGAACACATAGTAATCCCCATAAAGTTTTTCCTTTCATTAGAGGTGCAATAATTTGTGCCTTGATTTGAAATTGCTCTAACAATTGAATGTGGCAATCTTTTAGACCAGCTTGATAAATATCTGATAATACCTGTATACGCCCTTGGTGATAAGCAACTGCATATTTTTCACCAAAACAATTATCCTTTACCTTGATGGCGATCGTAGAATCGTAGTCAGGTAATACATTCTCGGAGACAAATTCTCCAGAGGTATAGTTAGATTCCGGGTCAAATCGAAAGATACTGACGCGATCGCTACGGAGAGCCTTACGAATTTCTCGTGCAGTAGTCTTAAACAAGGTGTCTAGATTCAGAGATTCACGAATTTCAGCAACTAAATGAAATAGAATCTCCTGCTGCTGATTTGCTTTATACAGTTCTGCTGCTTTTTGTTCTGCTTGAGCTAAAAATTCTGCTTGTTTAACTGCAAATCCTAACTGCGTTGCAATCTGAGACAGAAACTGAATTTCTAATTGTTTCCATTCATGTGGCTGTGAATGCTGATAAGCTGCAAGCACTCCCCACAGGTTTTTTCCCACAAATATTGGTGCAGTTGCATAAGCTCGAATATGGAACTGTTCTAAAATTTCTAAATGGCATTGAGACAAGCCTGCTGCGTAGACATCTGAAGCAATTAAAGTTTCATTATTACGATACCTTCCACCTTGATTTTCTTGTAGATAAGAGTCATTCCAAACTGTATTTTTTCCTAATGTCTCTACATCATCCCATCCAGTCTCTGCAAACTCAAAGTCACTGACAAATTCTCCACCCCAGTTTTCATAGAAACGATAAACGGCAATTCGCTCGACGCGGAGTAACTTGCAAGTTTCTTTAGTGGCTGTACGAAAAATTGTTTCTAACTCAAGAGAAGCTCGGATTTTGCTAATAACTCGGTAAAGCGCCCTTTCTTGCTCTTCTAACTGCTGAATTTGAACTTGTTTATCATGCAGTTGAGTTTCTAAATTACTAACACTAGACTGTCCTAAAATCTTACAGAGTAGATTAGCAGATACTCTCGTAATAATACGTAAACTTGTGTACAACATTATAAGTATAATTTCAGTAATATTGTAAAGATGAAAATAGACAGCTACAACGATGTAAAAACATAATTTTTCGTAGTTTATAACCATTATCGCGTAAGAAAGTTTTGTGGTCGCTTTTCTTCATCTGACTTTTGCCATTAAGTCTTAAAAAGCTTGCTCACAAAGAATTTTGGATAACGCACAGTATTACAATACAGTAACGATCGCGATCGCCAAAGTATCTGACAACTTAAAATATGAGATTAAAAAGTATTGTAAAGACAGAATAAATTTGTAAAAAGTAAAGCTCAATTCTTAGGTACATTCAGTTATCAAACAAGGTCATCAAATTCAGTCGACCAAAAACTTCTGCGATTGACAAAGATCAAGCAGATGACCCTATTAATTACTTTGCTGCAAAAGAGAATCAAAATTTAGAGTTGTTCAAGCCAAGAGATCGCCAGTCTCCAAGATTGATTTGTCCCATTTTCCCGCACCCAATACTTCTCGATTAAGGGAAAAGAGGAAAAACCTTTATTTAATATTGTGTCCGGCTAAAAGCTTATCATTTAGACCGCAGGGGGAAAGGGCTTTGCCGATTTTTGCACAGATGCGGTAATCATAAGTGATTAACTGGACTTGATATCACTACCATCCCAAAGGCGCGATCGCTAAATTGAACCGCTTACTTGCGCCAGTCAATTATCAATCAGTCACACTATCGGCAGGTAAAAACTCTTTGAGGGCTTCTGCCTCAGCAGCTTTCACCACTGGGATAGAAAGGGGTACTGAACTGGCGATCGCAAATAACTGTTGTAGTTGACTCAGACCTGTCAAGTTACCACATAACAATACTTGGTCGCCGACTCGCAAATCCATACCGCTATCAGGGTAGCGGATAAACTTGCCATCTCGCCGGATCGCCTGTACTTGGACTCCAAATTGCTTGCTGATATCTAAATCTGCAAGGGTTTTACCTAGTGTTGACGCATCTGGATTGACTGTAACCCACTGACAAGCACTATTTTCTCCGGGAACAGCCGCTTGTCCCTTAGCGAATTCTGCCAAAGCCGCCAGTTCTTCATCAGCTCCCACTACCAACAAGCGATCGCCTTCTGCCAATTTGGTTTGATTGTTGGGATAATCAATTTCATCGCCGTTAGCGCGGCGAATTGCCATCAAACTCACTCCTGTTAAATAGCGCATATCCGCCTCTTCTATACTCATGCCAATTAAGGGCGAATCAGCTGGTAAAGGATACCAGCGCTGATTTAAATCGCGGGTAGCTTGGCGCAAATCACGAGCAACTTCAGTTGCAGAACGCTCTGGGCGCAAATCTAAGTAATGATCGTTGCGGATTTGCTGCATTTCTCGTTGGACGACAGCTGAGGACAACAAGCCTAAGCCAGTTAATAAATAGGTTGCCATTTCTAAGCTGGCTTCAAACTCTGGTTGTACAACTTCCCTTGCTCCCAATTGATACAGCACCTCAATATTTTTATCCTGGGTAGCACGGACAACCAAATCTAATTCTGGGCGCAATTCCAAGGCGCGTTTCAAGCAAAGACGAGTACTCATGGGGTCTGGGAGTGCGATCGCCATTCCTTTGGCATGATTCACCCCGGCAGTTTCCAGAACGTGTAAACTGACGCAATTACCATAAACATAAGACACCCCAGCCTCACGTAACTGCTGAATTCTACTCTCTGATTGGTCGATTACCACCACGGGTAAGTCATGTTGCTGCAACAACTTCACCAAATTCTTGCCGACTCGCCCATAGCCACAAACTACTACATGGTCTTTGAAGGGCAAATCTTCCGATACATCCCGCGCCTCATCTTCTTCTAAGTACGGTTTCAACCAAGGCATTGATTCGGCAAAGTTAAATAAAAATGGCACTAACCGCAGTACAAAGGGAGTAAGCATGAGAGTGACTGCGGTAGTTCCCAAAATTAATAAATATATTTGTCGGGACACCAGCCCCAAAGACTGCCCTTCACTAGCGAGAACAAAGGAAAATTCCCCAATTTGCGCCAATCCCAAACCAGCAATTATGGCTGTTTTCAAAGGATAGCGGAACAGTTTCACTAGGGGCGTGATAATCAAAAATTTACCTACGAAAACTATTGCCACTAATCCCAAAATTAATTCCAGGTTGTTCCACAAAAACACCGGGTCAATTAACATCCCAATAGCAGCAAAAAATAAACTGGCAAAGATATCTCGCAGTGGTTCGACATAAGTCAGGGTTTGATCGGCGTACTCCACCTCAGAAATCATCAAACCTGCGACAAATGCGCCCATCTCAATGGACAGCCCCAAATGCTCTGTCAACAGGGCAATGCCTAAACACAGGGCTACAACCCCTAATAAAAATAGTTCTTTACTTTCGGTACGGGCTAGCAGTTGCAACAAAGGCGGTATCAGCCAAATCCCCGCAGCTACAGCCCCAGCAGCAAATAAAGCAATCGAAGCTAGCGCTGTTAGAACGGCGATGCCAATAGTTTCTGCTGGTTGATTAAGGGCTGGTAAGACTGCTAACATTAGTCCTAGTGCCAAGTCCTGTACAACTAAAATCCCTAGCATTACTTGCCCGTGAGGCGTTTCTGTTTCGTTGCGCTCCATCAAACATTTGAGGACAACCGCTGTGGAAGACAGCGACAGAATACACCCCAAAAACATCCCCTTAGCAGGTAAAGCTCCCCAAGCTCCGCTTAACCCGCATACTAAAACTGTCACCAAAATCGTCAAAGCAATCTGGAGTCCACCTCCACCAAGAGCGATCGCTTTTACCTTCTTGAGTTCCGCAAAGGAAAATTCCACACCCAAGGCGAATAGCAAAAAGGCGACCCCGAACTGTGCCAGAGTCTCTACTTGAATCAGTTCTTTAATCAATCCCAGCCCAGTTGGCCCAATAACTATCCCGCCAATGAGATACCCCAGCAGCACGGGTTGTTGCAAAAGTGCCGCCAATAGTCCGCCACAGGCTGCAACGCCTAGAACTAAAACTAAATCAACAATTAACCGAAAATCTTCTTGCACCAGTTTTAAAAGAACTATTAAGACCTATTAATTCAGGATACAAAGTTTTATATATCCCAGGATAGTTTGTTTAGATATTGGGCATTGGGTATAGGGCATTGGGCATTGGGCATTGGGCATTGGGCATGGGGCATGGGGCATTGGGCTAGAAGAGATGTATTTTATAATGCAACAATGAGTCTTTGATATTCGCGGACGAGTCTTTAATACTCGTGAATGAGTCTTTGATACTCGCGGACGAGTCTTTAATACTCGTGAATGAGTCTTTGATACTCGCGGACGAGTCTTTGATACTTGTGAATGAGTCTTTGATACTCGCGGACGAGTCTTTAATACTCGTGAACAACTATAAAAACTCTACTTACTCCAATGCCCCATGCCCCATGCCTCATGCCCAATGCCCTATGTCCAATTCCCTATGTCCAATGCCCATTAGATTTTAGGTGAACCGAGGGCATTCAATAATAGCAGCGACCACGGCAGTTTAATATCAGGTATAAGCCATGAGTACTTTCTCAGTAGAGGCAATGCAGCCGGCAGCACAAAACGCAGAGAGCGTAATGATGCAGGCTGCTCGCCATTTTCATCTACAAGATTATATTTCTTAGCCAGTTCGGCAACAATCTGCACACGTCCTGTATGGCGGATTATATTTGGCTCACTAGCAAGTGCAGCGATCGCTCTTCCAGTAAATAAGGGAGTTTCCCAGTTGTAGCGATCGCTCAAGAATGAGTTTTTCTGGCCAGTACCATTGGTTTGATTCATCTCAGAAGCAAAACGCGAAAAAAGCTCAGTACCAACAATACCCGGCCAAATTGAAACAGAAGTGACATTATGGGGTTTGAGTTCAACAGCCATGTTAGCAGCAAGGCGATCGCAAGCTGCTTTGCCAACACCATAAACTGTATTAAAGAGATAAAACATACTACCCCACGAGGAAATGGTGCAAATGAGTCCAGAGTTACGCTTAGTCATCATTCGGGCTGCAAAAACACTCGCAACATAGTGGCTCCGAAGACCAACATTGTTACTAGCATCCCAAAGACTTGGTTCAGAATCCCAAAAAGGCTGTCCCTGAGCGTCTTTTAACGCCTGAACTCCTGAGTAAGCATTATTTACCAGTAGGTCGAGTTGTCCATTTTGCTCATCTTGAATGCGATCGAAAAGCAAACGCACCTGCTCATCGTCGCTGTGGTCTACTTGGACAGGAATGCATACACCTCCGGCTTCCTCAATGGCTGATTTCGTTTCAGCAAGACTACCTGAAACCCCCTCACTGGAAGAGTTATTGAGGCTGCGGCCCGTGACGTATACAGTTGCACCTGCTTCACTAAGTCCAATGGCAATTCCCCTACCAATTCCCCGCGTAGCACCTGTTACTAAAGCCACTTTACCTTCAAGATGTTTCATGAGCGCTCATTTCTAATCTTTTAGCGTTAAATATTGATTATTACAATATTCTTTTGTCGCTGTGACTGAAACAACTTCTACTTCGATCGGTTTTTCTTTAGTTCCATCGATCAGAAACTCACTAGCTCCTTCACGAGGTTTTTTCGGATTTCCCCAATCATAGGTATAGGAATCCTATTTGATTTTTGAATAAGCTCCGTACATTTGTAGAGTGTCAAAACCAAAGGTTGTGTGTCTAATAAACCACTCAAACATCCACTTTAAATGAGAAAATGTTGGAACCAAAGCGCAAAAACGTCTAACCCATGTTTTTGCTTGTAACCAAATATCTTCAATTGGATTTTGTATTGGGCAATTAGGGGCAAAGCGAACACAATGTATTTTCCATTGCTCGGTTGGCAAACTTTGATTAACAGAGTCTAAAAAACCTCGAATTTCTTTGGAACGGTGGTAACTAGCACCATCCCAAAAAATTAGTAATTGCTGGTCGGGAGAGTCAGCTAGCAAGTATTGTAGGTAGTCAATAGTATTTTTTGAGTTTCCCGCATCATAAGCTTTGAGAACTAATTTTCCATCAAGATAGTCAACTGCCCCATAGTATGTCTGCTTATCTCGTTCATTAATGACTCTCACCGCTATTTCTTGGTCACTTTTTCCCCATACGTAGCCGCTTAAATCTCCCCACATTAAATGACACTCATCAATTAGCAGCACTCTTAATTTTCCTGTTTCGATTGACTCCCGGTGAGTTGCCAGCAATGTTTCAATCTCTTTTTTTTTACGGCAACAGCATTCTCGTCGGCTTTGGGGTTCAGCTTTGTAGTTTTTTTCCAACTGATAGATGCTGCATCAAACAAATCGTAGTAACTTTGTTTTGACTCATAAACCACATCATACTCAAAGGCCAATTTGTACTCCAGTTCTCCAAGCTCCCAACAGTCCTTAGTTTGCAACCAACTCAACACCTCTTCTCGCTGTTCGGCATTCAGGTAGCTCTTTCTTCCTTTGTGGTTCAAGCGCAGTCCCGAAATTCCATATTCCTCGTAGGCTTGCTTCCAACCTGTTATGGAGCCTCTAGACACATCTAGAATTGTTTGAATTTCATCATACAAATAGCCTTGATAAACCAGTTTGACTGCCAACGCTTTCCTGACCTCACGCACATCTGGATGCAGAGCTATAAAATCTTGTAGTTCGGCGATCGCATGAAATTTTATTCCCTCTGTTGACTGTTGGTGCGATACTTCCAGTGCAAGTGTGGCAGTTTGTAAATGCTGACTTATCATTGTCCTTTATTAGACTTTCATTTCCCTACGTATTATCTTGTAGTCTTGTTCAAAAATCAAATAGGAGTCCTATATAACCTAAACCTGTCCAAGGGTAATGTTCTTGATTAGCAACTGCATAAGAAGTTGTATATATCTCTTGCAAAATCGGATAACTAGCAGGAATCGGTATATTAAAAACATTACAACTAGAATCATTAATTTCTGGATCAACACATGGTCTACTTAAATTTTCAGCTTTTACCCACATTTCGACAAAATGCGTCTTATTTGAGTACCTATTTAAAATTAAGCCTAAATACTGCTGTAACCTCAGAGAAAGCATAATATTACCGGGAATATTTATACCGATCCCCTTACAATTTTGACAAAATTCCTTAACTTGAGGAACGGCTGTTAACCAAGTCCGTGCTTCTATGCTTTTTTTGGTACCTACTTTCCAATCCTCAGTTGGGTTTTTGACATATTTCCAACTCGCCATCAAATATTCAATTTTGCCATTATTTTCTCTCCACTTTATTTGAACATTAGTTTTTGATAATAACCAAAGATTTTTGACTACTTTATCTTCACTCGGTCTTTTTGCATCTTCAATCGCTGCATCTAACTGCCTTTTTAGAGCGTTATAACTTTCTGGTTTATTTTTCTCCAGATACTCATTGACATTTGGGTTGGTTTCTGATTGCGCCAATAAATCCTTTTTGAGGTTTGATGTACTCTGTATGGGAATTTCTGTAGCTAGTAAACTGGAATATCCGACTGCCAAGAATGCACCTGTCAAGCCTAAAAATACTTGAGCCTTTAATTTTTTCATTAAAATAATCCTGTGGATTTCCAGCAATAGGGTGAATGTTCCAGCCCATGTAAATATGGGTTCAACTCGAAGATTGAATCTGATTTTATATTTATGTTTGGCTGAAATAATATTGTGCTTAATATTTTTAATTAACTTTATCTGTATAAAAATCAATATCTATGAGCTAGTACTACTCTCTCAAGAATAAATTGATGGATAAGCAAGTTCGTAGTAAGGACTTTAGTCCTTATTTTTTCAGCACTAAAGTGCTTATTACAAACCCTCAAAACTAAGTTGGCAAATTAGTAGTCTGCCACAGGCATCACAACAGAATAATAGAGTGGTTTATTACCGCCGAACTGAACTTGTATTTTTTACTCAGCACTTTCTTTTTCAGAGTGACATATCTGCGAAAGGAAGCGATCGCAGTTAAGCTATATTTTTTAAGTATTTTCACTTAGATAAATGAGTTATTTTAAAACAAATCGACTACACTCTACGGACATAGCAATGCTCATTAGTCTGTCCCTGCAAAATCTTACGAGGCAACATTAGCAATCTCTCGCCTGCGGAAAACATTGTTTTCTCGTTTATATGAGGGGTCTAACCCTCTATTTATCATCTGTATCCACCAATAGGAAGGGGTTTTGGTCAAGCCATGCTTGTTGGTAATCAGCTTGAGCGTTTATTCACAGGATGACGCTGGCTAAACAAGCGATTAAACTATGGATAATGTCGAGCAATTGTTGCTTTTAACACCACTTACATAAATTTAATCTCATCGTTAAATCCAAAACCTTATTCTGTTATATAAAAAAATACCAGTTATGTCAGCGTATCAAGGAAGTTGTGGGGAGACCACCGATTTGATTATTGGTGTTCACAACCAAGAAAACCTCGAATTACCAGCAAATTCTGCTCCTGTGGGTGCTCTTGCCACAAGACAAGGAACTTTTTCTACGTTTCTTGCTCCCTTGACTCAGGATACTTTTAAACAGGTCGTTAAGGATGTCGAGCAAAAATTACAGATTGTTCATCAAACCCTATCAATGCTTGATTCTCATGGGTTTGAAACCATTCTGCAAGAAATGTTGCATTCGATTACCTTGAAAACCGGGGAATTGTTGGGAGCAGACCGGACGACGATATTTTTATTGGATGAAGAAAAACAAGAACTTTGGTCAATTCTAGCTGAGGGTGAGGGCGGTCGCTCTTTAGAAATTCGCATCCCTGCTAATAAAGGTATTGGTGGTGAAGTTGCCACTTTTAAAGAAGTTATTAATATTCCCTTTGATTTTTATAACGATCCGCGATCGCATTTTGCCCAAGAGCAAGAAAAAAGAACTGGCTATCGCACCTACACCATGTTAGCTTTGCCACTCTTAAATGAACATGGGCAATTAGTTGCAGTAGTGCAATTACTAAATAAATTAAAATCTGGAAATAATCACGATGCTCTACTTGCAGAGCGCATTGATACCAGAGGTTTTACCTGTGCTGACGAACAATTATTTCAAGAATTTGCCCCTTCGATTCGCCTGATTTTAGAGTCCTCGCGCTCTTTTTATGTAGCTACTCAAAAACAAAGAGCAGTGGCGGCGCTGATGAAGGCGATCAAGTCACTTTCTCAAAGTAGTCTCGACTTAGAAGACACCCTCAAACGGGTGATGGATGAAGCCAAAGAACTGATGAATGCCGATCGCAGTACACTATGGTTAATAGACCGCGATCGTCATGAATTGTGGACGAAAATTACTCAAGATGATGGTTCAACGAAAGAGTTACGAGTCCCCGTAGGTAAAGGCTTTGCTGGAATAGTAGCGGCTTCTGGCAAGAAGCTGAATATTGGCTTTGATTTGTACTACGATCCTGACTCAGAAACAGCCCAAAAACTAGACCAGCAAAATGGCTATCGCACCTGTAGCTTACTTTGTATGCCAGTATTTAACGGCGATGAACAACTAATTGGCGTTACCCAACTCGTAAATAAAAAGAAATCTGGTGATTTTCCCCCTTATAATCCAGCTGATTGGCCGAAAGCTCCCGACTGCTTCCAAGCTAGCTTTGACCGCAACGATGAAGAGTTCATGGAAGCTTTTAATATTCAAGCCGGAGTAGCGCTGCAAAATGCCCAGTTGTTTGCCACAGTCAAGCAACAAGAACAAATGCAACGGGACATTCTGCGTAGTCTTTCCAATGGAGTGGTTTCCACTGATAAAACTGGATTAATTATCGCCGCCAATGAAAGCGCCAAGCGTTTGCTAGGACTTGAGCCAGAAGACCGTTTAGAAGGTAAATTAGTTACTGATGTCATTGGCATCAAAGAAGGTGACTTTAGCAAGTGGTATCAGGATGCTTTACATGCAGTTGATTTAAAAGGTCGTCAGCAATATTACCCTGATCGCACACTTCTGGGCACTGGTACAGAACAGCATAGTATTAATTTATCGATTAACACCATTGCCGATGCTAGCGACCAAGAGCAAGTCCGTGGGGCGCTGGTGGTGATGGAAGACATCAGTGATGAAAAGCGGCTCAAGAGTACAATGTACCGCTACATGACCCAGGAATTAGCCGAAGAATTGCTGAAATTAGATGATGCTAAACTAGGAGGCGATCGCAAAGAAGTTTCGATTTTATTTTCGGATATTCGCGGCTACACCACATTAACAGAAAACTTGGAAGCAGAAGAAGTGGTAAGTATGCTCAATGAATATTTTGAATCAATGGTGGAGGCAGTCTTTAAACATAAAGGCACTCTTGACAAATACATCGGCGATGCCATCATGGCTGTATTTGGTTCTCCTCTACCATTAGAAGAACACGCTTGGATGGCAGTACAAACATCCTTAGAAATGCGCGATCGCCTACACGAATTTAATCAACGTCGCCATGTAGATGATAAACCCAGAATTAAAATCGGCATTGGTATCAACTCAGATACCGTGATTAGTGGGAATATTGGCTCTAGTAAGCGGATGGAATTTACTGCTATTGGCGATGGCGTTAATCTTGGCTCTCGATTAGAAAGTGTTAGTAAACAGTATGGTTGCGATATTATTATTAGCCATAACACTTTTAAACCATGCCAAGATAATATTTGGGCTAGGGAACTAGATTACATTCGTGTCAAGGGTAGAAACGAACCAGTAGCCATATACGAATTACTGGGTTTGCGTTCCAATCCAATTGAAAACGAAAAATTGCAAGTGATTGAGCACTATCATAAAGGGCGTGAGTATTACCTCCAGCGGCAGTTTTCTCGTGCCAGGGCTGAATTTGCTAATGTTTTGGCAGCAGACAGCCAGGATAAAGCTGCTATGTTGCATCTGTTACGTTGTCAGCATTGGTTACAATCACCCCCAACAGAATCAGATTGGGATGAAGGAGTCTGGACATTTCAGGAAAAATAACCCCAGCAACTTTTCGGTTAGCGCTTGTAACTAATACCAGTTTGAAAAAAGATGTACATTAACTGACTATTTGTCACTGTTAACAACTTGTGTAGCAGATTTCAATTTTGTGAGGTACACAAGCTAAGTCTGTTACCCAAGTATAAAGCTTGTTTTACTCCTGAATTCTGTTAGCGCATCAGGGTGTAGCCCATTCTGTATTCTGCTGTATTAATCCGCCTCTATAAGAGAATAACTAATTAATTTTAACTCATTCAGACAATATTATATAACTATAATGATAGTAAAGCAGATAATATTCAACCTTAAATCTCTAAAATAATAGGCTGTTTAAATTAAGTAATTTTTTTATTAGGAAATTAAACAATATGTTGAAAAATGACTTTTAGTAAATCTCCTTGTTTTAAAGGCTTAGTTAAATAGCCTGATGCTCTGACTATCTTAGCTTTAGCTCTATCTATAAATCCTACTTTTTCTGACACCATAATCACAGGTGTATTTTTAAAATGTGAGTGTTTACGCAGCAAAGAGCAGAGTTCATATCCATCGAGATTAGGCATTGATATATCCAGCAAAATTATGTCGGGTTTTATCCGGATAATCTGCATTAAAGCTTTTAAAGAATCAGTGACTCCGATAACGGAAAAGGTTTGCTCATCTAAATAACTTTTAATAGCATTCAATACCGTAGGACTGTCATCAATACACAAGATTGTGTAGATTTTTCTGTCAGCAGACGGTTGGATGATTTGCTGACCCCTGTGTTCATTAGTATTAATCGAGTAGGCTGATGGCTTATGTCCGTTTATTTTAGGCAACTTTGGCGTAGTTTTGGCTTTAGATTGTAGCTCATTTATTTGGAAAAATTGTGAGGTATGTGATTGATAACTTGATGATGTTTGACGATAAACCGCTTCATTTTGGGGCGTTAAATATCGTTCAACTAATAAACGTAGATTTAGATAACAAAACTTTGGCATATCATCCAGAAAACTCTCAGGAATAAATTCATAACTTCCCTCCTCTAAATTCAGAAAGGACTCTAGAACTTCTAGTGCCAATTGCTCTATCAGCATTGCTGCTTGAGAAGAACTAATATATTTCTGATTGACTAACCAACAAATCGCCAGATAATCTGGGTTCGGTATTGCCTGATTTTCAATACCAGTTTCAAATATCGCCCGCAACTGGTCTTTGATTCCGTCAGGGAGAGTAGAAATTTGCTGACTCAAGCGTTGCAAATTTCTGTAAAGCGGCTCAAACATTTTCTCTGAGTAGCAGGCATAAATTAGTTTCCCCTCATCTACATATATTGACCAAGAGCCTGATGTGCTAAACACCTGTAAACAACCAGTAACCGACTTACCAGTGATTTTTTTCAACAAAGTTAAGGGCTGGAGCTTTTGAAAAAATCTGTATCTACTAATCGGAAGTGTCTTCATTGGGATAGCTTTGGAATAAAATTAACATTTGCAGGCAAAATTGGTGAATTACCTTTTCGGAATTCACCGTGACTTTGTTGAAAGCACTTTTCAGATAAATATAGCGGTCATATTAGAGTTAGTACAGAGATTCCACACCCCCCAACTCTTAATTCACCAATCTCTGTTAAGCTATAATCCACAACTTACAACTAAACCAATTCATGCTACTGACCAATAGCAAAATTGCCCGACTAGTTGCCAGGATATAGTATTTCAAAAATTAGATTGGTTTTCTGTATCTTTAGCTAATCTAGCCAATCTAACAGTAACTCAAGTGCCACACAAAGACCATTGGCTCTCGCCCATCAGTCACAAAAGTATCATTGTTATCCGTATTTTGCAGCCTAAAATTATAGATACTTTAGTTCTCTTGCAAAAGTTTTTTGTTCCTAATCCTAAAGTCTGGAGCGACCAAAATCTACTTTCATATAAATTTAAATGTTTCTCCATCAAGGCTTTTAGGCATTAAGTCCGCGCTGAGGAAGTATGTTTTTATATCCGTGACGAAAGTCGTCGCGTACTTTTTCAAGAAGTTTATTCTTGAGGGTAACTTCACAAGAGAAAAAGTATTATTAAAAACTAAGCATTCCAAAAGTTCAATATCTTACTTAAGTTTGTGATTGTAGAGCAACTCTTAGTCTTGGGATTCGGCAAAATTATCACTTGCACAAGAGAATGGTAAACCTCTGGACAAGAAGGAGTTTGCTGATAATTGCCGCCATGATGGTTTGTGGTGAGATGCACAGGCGACCAAATCAGCAGAAGGGAATCTCTTCATAAGTACTGGAAACGGATTCTAATGTTGTGTGGGGCTAAATAGCCACCCTGCACAAATTGGAGTGACAAATTCAAGAACTTACAGGGAAATTCTTGATTAGTAGTATATACCTGCAAAATAGCTATTTTCAGCTAGATGGTAGATAACAAGCAACATACTCACTAAAACTTAGGTTACTATAATTTTCAAAAAAAGTTAGCAGAAATATATAAACTTCATGATAAATCAGTAAAGTAAACATGAAAACTAATTGATATCATCTTCCAGAAAATTGTTATAAATATTTATTTGTTTAGATGTCCGGGAAAGCTAAAAATCTACAGTAAAAAATAGTTATATGTCTGCTTATTGAATTACATTTACAAAAAACTAAATCATTGTTATGGTAGCAATTTACCCAAAAAATCCCAAGTTTTAAAAATCGTAGGCGTAGCCTGTTATAAATATCGCATTCATTAACCGATAAAATATATGTAGCAAAAAGACGCAAAGAAATTCTTTGCGTCTTTGGCGTGAGATTTATAAGTGGAAATTCTCACCGTTATACTTCTCCATCTACTTAAAATTGCTCCCGCCAGCACCAGTTTAAAAGTGTACCACCAGCTACCAGCTTCACTACTTCTAGTACCCAATAACTACCGTGTAGTAAATTCATTGTAGATGGAATAGCAGCAGCAGCTTCAAATAGGTTGAGTTGAACTCCTATAGCGCACATCTGCGGAGTTAAGAAATAGGTATCAAGCACAGCTATAGTTAGCAGCAGCACAGATAAAACAATACTGCCAATACTCCAATGATATCTGGTTTTGCTCAAAGCTAGTGCCCCAGTCAAGACTACAGCAGCTGATAATAATTCCATCCGATTGAAGTTCCAAAAAATCGTATAGCCTGCTGTCGTAAAACCAGCTTGGCTCATCATCCCAGAAAGATAAAGGCTAGGCATAATTACCCAGTCTAAAACTAGACTAGCACTGAGCCAAAAGCCCAAGGTTAATACGATCGCGGTTTGCCAAATTGGTCGTTTGAATTCTAGGTTAGAAATAGCAGTCATAAAATAATTGCGTGTGTTGTATTTCTTTAGTTTCTAACTTCACCAGCAATTTGACAACTAATATCAACTAACCTTTACAAAGCGATCGCTCTTATATTCTGAAGTCAATACCAAGATTTTTTAAACTAAGTTAAGAAATCTTAAGATTTTATAAAAAGTAATTTAAATAGATTTTGTCTGCTTAGAAATAATCAATTTTTTTCTATCGAAATTAACTTGTCAAGCAATATCGGATGTGAAAGCAGACACTTGAGTTATTTTGTACCTCATATACTTGAAAACTGCTGTATGAAAATTATTATTTGATTAGCTTCCTATTGGCTGATAGAGTAACCCAGAATATTCATCCATGAATTATCTCTGGCCCGACGATAATCCTACCATCACCAACAATAGTATTTTAAAACAAGGCATTGTTAATGTAACCGAAATCACTAAGGTAAGACCCTTTGAGGTTGGCATTTTCAAATGTGGCACCAATTATGTCAGCATCAGTCACATTAGCACCCTCTAAATTAGTACCAATGAACCTAGCCAGGCTCAGTCTGGCATAACTGAGATTAGCCCCACTTAAATTAGCATCACTCAAATTAGCTGCCAATAGATTAGCTCGACTTAAGTTAGCCCCGCTCAGATTAGCTCCACTCAAGTCAGCCTCTTCCAAATTAATCCCACTAAAATCTCTTTCTCCAGCAGCATAACGCTTGAGCAACTCTTTAGCATCGATAACTAAGCTAGATTATGCACATTTAAGATAGTAAGCTTCATCAAAACCTAAAAAATTAAGACACAAATAACTTGAATATTTTTTTGCTGTATGAAATAATCTAAACTTGTTGCTTTTGTTTTATTAACCTTATCTTAATTCTAGACCCTTGTAAATCAAGTGCTTGACATTTAACTTCTTAACCAGACTATCGCTTAAGTTCAAAATAATACTCTTTGCTGCCCAACCAATACTGAAATATGTTTAGTAAATATCTGGGCTGATGCCTAAATGTATGCATATCAGTCAAACGCCCCATTTGTCCTTACGAGTAATCTTTACACGAGCAGAAAAATCATACTTTCATAGCAGATATTTCAGTTATCCAACAACAACACTTAAAAATCTGCAAGAAGTGTCCTAGATAATCAAGGTAGAAACCCATGACAAACTTAGTTCTTCAAAAATCAAGCTATATTCATCAAATCAAAATTTTATTATTAACATTTTTAATAACAATCATTCCATTTTCTTTAATTTCAATATTCCTGCAATTAAAAGCTAAAGTACCTACAGAAGATTTGACAAGAGATCCATCTGCCATTATGAGTATGCCTTTTTATCTGGGATTTTTCTCAAATATTGGTATATTGCTTTGGTGTTCTTCGGCATCAATCTGTCTCTTTAGTTACATAATACTTAAAAAAGATATTAGATCTAAAGAATATTCATCATTCTTTTTGTTTTCTGGGCTAATAACCTGTTTGTTACTCTTTGATGACTTTTTCTTAATTCATGATAGTGTTTTTCCTGATTATTTAAATATTAATGAAAGCGTATTTTACGTAATATACATTGCAATCGCCTCAACGTTTTTTCTTAAATTCAAAACAATTCTAAAGAAAACTGAATTTCTAATTTTGTTATCTGCCATTTTCTTTTTTGGATTATCAATTGTTTGTGACAATATATTTCCTGACATCCATATTGCCATAGAAGACACGTTTAAGCTACTAGGAATTAGTACTTGGTTTACATATTTTACAAGGATATGCCTACAACGCGTAAGCAGACTTATAAGTTTATCACGCTAAAATTTTCATCAATTATTATATGTTTATTTTTTGAATTTATAAATATTAAGATTGTTTAAATTACTTTTTAAATAAATTTTGCCTGTTAGAAATACTCAACTTTTTATATTGTAAAGTCACTAAGCGATCGCACTCACAGATTTCCTCCTTTGACTGCTATCTAGCACAACAGTAACGTTGTCAGATTTTAACGCAGATATGATATAAAAACAGCGTGTCTTCCATGATTTCTTAGACTACACCAGTTGCGATCGCATATCGTAGCAATATTTTGCTATCTATGGGAATTAGTGTGCTTTTGAGTTCATCTGGGTAAATCGCGATCTTTTAGCCGTGAATCATGCCCGCAAAAGTGAAACATTGTATGTACGTGTATCTAGAACCGACAAAGGGACGGATTTCGGGCAACGTAACGCATAATTAAATTCACCAGATGTTTCTTAGATATAGCTTCTGTCTAGAATATCTTGTTGTATAAAATATCTATCTTTAGACATATTTTTTTAGATATCTGGTTATCCAGTACCCTTCGTATGGTGGATTGACTTAAATATATTTACAAATGTTATGATTTATATTATTGTAATGTTATGATTTGTGTTGAACTTTTCAGTTACCAACTAGTAATATATTTGCTGGTTGGTAAGTGAAAAGGCTTAATTTAGGAGTAAGTGAGCTATTTAGGCAAACTTAGAAACCTTTAAGACACACAACCGTTCCTTAAAAAAGTTAAATTTTTGTTACTAGTAACTCAGATATATTTAAATTCTGAAGTTTCAGGAGTTACTGAGGTAAGTATGTTAAATACTGAGCATTAAAATGACTAACAAAGGAGGTATCATACTGGTTTCCTGTATAGAATGCAGTGAGTCATCTTTGTTTTGAGCCATTTTATGGTTTGAGACTAATGCAAAAAACAGCGAGATGAGGATTAATCATGCCTGTAATATCAAATGTCAGCGTGGAGATAGACAGTGATAAACAATATGAGTAGTTTACTAAGATATGAGTTTTACAAAGTCTAACGATCACAAAGTTGTTAAAGACAAACATATTGGAGTTAATAAAAATTCAGGAAACTTCAGTTAAAATTCCTAAAATTCCACTGTTATTCTGAAGCCAAGAAAATATAGCGAGTTTAGTAATATAAGGTTTGAGACTAATGCTAATAAACAGCCAACTAACGATTAATCAGGGTTCTAATCTCAAATTGAAGCTTGGAGATCAACTATATAATCAGTTATCTCGATTAGAATTTTTACGGAATCGTACAGTTGGAAAGCCACTATATTTAAATATAGTGGAATCAATCTGAATTCAGATGAATTTCCCAAAATTAAAGTCAATAATCCCCAGAAGAGGCAGGCAAGTATTATGCCAATATATTGCTAGTGGGGCTAATTGACTTGTTTGAGGTTATGCCGAATTAAAGGTTAACCCATCTACAGAATTTACTCAAATGAATGGTGTTGTTTCATAACATTGCCAGTCAGCAATAGGCGCTAGCTTTTAATTGAAAGCTAACTTTGTCCTGTCTTTTACCTGAAAGGGTAAAAAGCATAGTTGCTTGCTGACATTCATTAGGGTAAATCGCAATTATTACCGAAATTTCACAATCTTTATAATTGGAATAAGGGCAACACAATGAATAAGGTTCAAGCATCATTTGAAGCTACTGAAGCTGCGTTTCACGTGCAAGGTTACGAAAAAATCGATTTTAGTCTTGTCTATGTGAACGGTGCATTTGATATTGAAAACAGAGAAATTGCAGATAGCTATGCAAAATTTGGTCGCTGTCTGACTGTAATTGATGCCAATGTCCATGAACTTTATGGCGATCGGATCAGGTCATATTTTAGACACTATGACATTGAACTGACAGTATTTCCGATCATCATTACAGAGCCAGCTAAAACCCTGGCAACGTTTGAAAAAATTGTTGATACTTTTTCGGATTTTGGCTTAGTTCGTAAAGAACCAGTCTTAGTCGTCGGTGGTGGTCTAGTTACTGATGTGGCTGGGTTTGCTTGCGCTTCTTACCGTCGCAAGAGCAACTATATCCGCATTCCTACCACATTGATTGGTTTGATTGATGCAGGTGTAGCGATTAAGGTAGCAGTTAATCATCGCAAGCTGAAAAATCGCTTGGGAGCATATCATGCACCTTTGAAAGTAATCCTGGATTTCTCATTCTTGAAAACCTTGCCAACGGCTCAAGTTCGTAATGGGATGGCAGAGTTAGTGAAAATTGCGGTAGTTTCTAACTCTGAAGTCTTTGAACTGCTATACGAATATGGCGAAGAACTGCTTTCCACTCACTTTGGACACGTAAATGCGACACCGGAAATTAAAGAGATTGCTCATAAAGTCAACTACGAGGCAATCAAAACCATGTTGGAGTTAGAAACTCCTAACTTGCATGAACTAGACCTTGATCGCGTCATTGCCTACGGTCACACTTGGAGTCCTACCTTAGAATTAGCACCTCAGATACCCCTATATCATGGTCATGCAGTCAATATAGATATGGCTTTGTCTGCAACCATTGCAGCACAACGCGGCTACATTCCAACAGAAGAACGCTATCGCATCCTAGACTTGATGAGTCGTATCGGTTTATCACTCGATCATCCTCTATTAGATGGAGATTTGCTCTGGGATGCTACCCAGTCTATAAGCTTGACACGAGATGGAAAGCTACGTGCAGCTATGCCTTGTCCGATTGGTGAGTGCTTCTTTGCCAACGATCTGACTCGTGAAGAACTTGATGCTGCCCTAGCTGAACACAAACGTCTTTGTGCTAAATACCCTCGTGGCGGAAAAGGTGTTGACGCATACATTGAAAGTCAAGAAGGCAAGCTAGTAGGGGTGTGAAAATATGACGAGTGTTTTAGGACGAGAAACAGCTAGACCGATAACGCCACATAGCATCTTAGTAGCCCAGCTACAGCAAACCCTCAAATTGGCAGAAGAGAACAACATTCCCGTAGAGATATTAGATTCTTTGCGGCAGGGAGTTCAATTAGCGGCGGGTTTAGATCCCTACTTGGATGATTACACCACGCCCGAATCGAGCGCATTGACAGCATTGGCGCAAAAAACAAGCATTGAAGACTGGAGTAAGCGTTTCAGCGATGGTGAAACAGTGCGCCAACTAGAGCAGGAAATGCTCTCAGGACATCTGGAAGGACAGACATTGAAAATGTTTGTTCATATCACCAAGGCAAAGCGCATTCTAGAAGTAGGAATGTTCACCGGGTATTCAGCCTTGGCAATGGCAGAAGCATTACCAAGTGATGGGCAACTTATCGGTTGCGAAGTAGATCCTTATGTTGCTGAATTTGCTCAAGCTTGCTTTAGTGAGTCTCCCCACGGTGACAAAATTGTTGTCGAGGTAGCACCTGCTTTAGAGACACTCCACAAGCTGGCTGCGAGAAATGAAGTATTCGATCTAATCTTCATTGATGCCGATAAAAAAGAGTATGTAGATTACTTCCAGATCATTTTGGATGGTAACTTACTGACTCCCGACGGTTTAATCTGTGTGGATAACACTTTGTTGCAGGGACAAGTTTACCTACCACCCGAACAACGCACCGCCAACGGTGAAGCGATCGCTCAGTTCAACCGTATTGTCGCTGCCGATCCTCGTGTAGAACAAGTTCTGTTACCCATCCGAGATGGTGTAACCCTAATTAGACGCGTGGTGTAGCGAAGTTTGTAGAGGCGTTGTATTGCAACGTCTCTACAATAAACACAAAGGAAAAACTTATGGCACAATCAATTTCTTTATCTCTGCCTCAATCTCCAACATCATCAACGGGTATTAAGGTAAAGCTAGTAGCTCTATTCAAGACTCTCGGTACTCTGACATTATTATTAATAGCCTTGCCGTTCAATGCTTTGATAGTATTGATATCTTTGCTGTGGGGCATTGTGAGTTCGCCGTTTACG
This sequence comes from Nostoc sp. JL23, assembly GCF_017115065.1. Classification (NCBI taxonomy): domain Bacteria; kingdom Bacillati; phylum Cyanobacteriota; class Cyanophyceae; order Nostocales; family Nostocaceae; genus Nostoc; species Nostoc sp. JL23. The sequence goes on along the minus strand of NZ_JABXKN010000135.1, from coordinate 80,693 downwards.
AAAAAAGCTATCGTAGCTGCTCATCCTCAGACTATCTTGGTAAGTGGAGCCAAGATGACTAAAGCATTGCAACTTGCTCGCTCCTTCCATGCCGCAGGACACAGAGTTATTTTGATTGAAGGTAACAAATACTGGTTGTCTGGTCATAGATTCTCAAAAGCGGTAAGTCGTTTTTATACGGTTCCGGCTCCACAAGAAGATCCAGAAGGCTATATCCAGGCGCTAGTAGAAATTGTCAAGCGAGAAAAAGTTGACGTTTATGTACCTGTATGCAGTCCTGTAGCTAGCTATTATGACTCTTTAGCAAAGCCTCTACTATCAGAATACTGCGAAGTTTTCCACTTTGATCCAGATATAACCAAAATGTTGGATGATAAATTTGCCTTTACCGATCGGGCGCGATCGCTTGGTTTATCTGTCCCCAAATCCTTTAAAATCACCGATCCTCAACAAGTTATCAATTTCGATTTTAGTCAAGAAACCCGCAAATATATTCTTAAAAGTATTGATTACGACTCCGTTCGCCGCTTAAATTTAACCAAACTTCCCTGCGACACCCCAGAAGAGACAGCAGCCTTTGTCAACAGTTTACCCATCAGTGCAGAAAAACCTTGGATTATGCAAGAGTTTATCCCTGGTAAGGAATTATGCACACATAGTACAGTGCGGAATGGAGAATTAAGATTGCATTGCTGTTCAAACTCTTCTGCGTTTCAAATCAACTACGAAAACGTCGAAAATCCCCAAATCCGTGAATGGGTGCAACACTTCGTCAAGAGTTTGGCATTGACTGGGCAAGTTTCTTTCGACTTTATCCAAGCCCAAGACGGTACAGTTTATGCCATTGAATGCAATCCCCGTACCCATTCGGCAATTACAATGTTTTACAATCACCCAGGTGTTGCAGATGCCTATCTTGGCAAAACTCCCCTAGCTGCACCTCTGGAACCCCTAGCAAGTAGCAAGCCGACTTACTTCCTATATCATGAAATCTGGCGACTAACTGGTATTCGTTCTTGGAAACAATTGCAAACATCGGTTAATACTCTAGTGCGGGGCACTGATGCTATTTACAGTCTTGATGACCCTATACCATTTTTGACTTTGCATCATTGGCAGATTCCCTTACTTTTGCTGAAGAATCTGCAACAACTCAAAGGATGGGTAAAAATAGACTTCAATATTGGCAAACTGGTGGAATTAGGTGGCGATTAAATAATTTGTAATTAAAGAAGAATTCAGTACATCATAGCCGCCTCGTCGCTTGCCTACGGTGTATACACAAGTCCTTTTGACCCCCTCTAACTCCCACTTGGCAAGGGGGAGAACCGGATTGGATTATTTCCCCCCAATGCATCGGGGGGATTAAGGGGGGTAAATCCAGGGTTTGGGCTTCATTACCAACATGTATGTACACCGTAGCCTCGCTTGCGGGGAGGGGTTTTTATAGCCCACTCAACCGAGAATCGCTATATAAATTTTAACAATACATAGGAAGATGAATCATGCCAGTACTTCGTATCCTTCATTTAGTTGGATCTGCATACAATGATTTTTACTGTGATTTGTCACGCCTTTATGCCCAAGACTGTCTCGCGGCAACGGCAGATCGATCGCACTATGACTTTCAAATTGCATACATCACACCCGATCGCCAATGGCGATTTCCTCACTCACTTAGCCCGGAAGATATTGCTGACACCAAACCGATGGCTGTGTTTGAAGCCATAGAGTTTCTAACAGCGCAAAACATTGACCTTGTGTTACCGCAAATGTTTTGTATTCCTGGAATGACTCACTATCGCGCCCTATTCGACCTGCTGAAGATCCCTTATGTAGGCAATACTCCAGATATTATGGCGATCGCAGCGCACAAAGGCAGAGCTAAAGCAATTGTTGAAGCCGCAGGGGTAAAAGTGCCTCGTGGAGAACTGCTTCGCCAAGGAGACGTTCCGACAATTACACCTCCAGCGATCGTTAAACCCGTAAGTTCCGATAACTCTTTAGGGATGGCTTTAGTTAAAGATGTTACTGAATATGACGCTGCCTTGAAGCAAGCATTTGAATATGCTTCGGAGGTAATTGTAGAAGAATTCATCGAACTCGGTCGAGAAGTCAGATGCGGCATCATTGTCAAAGACGGGGAACTAGTGGGTTTACCCCTTGAAGAATATCTGTTAGACCCCCACTCCAAACCCATCCGCAACCATGCTGATAAACTCCAACAAACGGACGATGGTAACTTGCGTTTCGCCGCTAAAGATAATATCAAGTCTTGGATTGTAGACCCTAACGACCCGATTACCCAAAAGGTTCAGCAAGTAGCAAAGAAGTGTCATCAGGCTTTGGGTTGTCGTCACTACAGTTTATTTGACTTCCGCATCGACCCAAAGGGGCAACCTTGGTTTTTAGAAGCTGGGTTATATTGTTCTTTTGCCCCCAAAAGTGTAATTTCCTCTATGGCAAAAGCAGCGGGAATTCCTCTAAATGAGTTATTAATCACGGCTATCAATGAAACGTTGGACAGTAATAAAGAGGTGTTGCAAAATTAATCGTGAATTTCTCGGCATAGGTTTTCCTGCTTGTAATTAATTTTGTTTATCTAATTACTTAGTGGTTGAGACTGCGATCGCTTAACTATTTGCTCTAACGTTTGTAATAAAAATCTGACCTTTCACGTCATATAGAAAAGCTAACGCTAAACCTGAGCAATGAGCAAATTTCATTACTAGGGAATGGAAGCGAGGTTTTCTAGATAAAAGTGAAAAGTCAGATATTGGAATGAGTGGAAAAAGAGATTGTATTTGTCTTACCGCCAAGTAGAATCAATGCTCAGTTCACCTGGAACTAAGCTTAATAAATGGGCGGAGGAATTAACCACGACCCCAGTCGCGATCGCGCTCATAACGACGGTTATTGTCATAAATGTTGCGAAGGTTATTATCGCGTTCATAGCGACGATTGTTATCGCGTTCATAACGACGGTTATTGTCGCGGTCATAGCGGCGATTATTGTCACGGTCATAGCGGCGATTGTTATCGCGGTCATAGCGGCGATTATTGTCGCGGTCATAGCGGCGATTATTATCGCGTTCATAACGACGGTTATTATCGCGGTCATAACGGCGATTGTCACGAATGTTACGCAGGTCATTCTGACGGTCATAGTCATCATTTCTATGGTGACGACTCTGAAGTTCATAGTTACCATCATCATTGCGTTGATAACTATGGCTATCTAACTCAGCAAGATAAGATGCTGGTGTATTAGCATCAACTTTTGGAGAAATAGCCAAAGCTGATGCAGATGCTATCAAACCAGCCAGCAAAATAGAGGTAAAGCGGTTCATAATGTTAGTCAAAAATTATTGACATTAATTTATGCAAGTCCAGTCTGTTTAGGAAGAGCAGATTCCACAAGTCTTTAAATCAATCCTAACAGTCTTGAATAAATCAGAAAGTTTTCTGGGGTGCGGTGATTGAGAAAAGTTTTGTTGTCTGCGATACTTTCTGACCTTCCAAATCCCATGAAAAGTTAAAATTAACATGAGTATTTGAACTGGATAAATCCACCTTTGAACTCCGTTAACGAGTCTTTAATACTTGTGAATTCACCTCATAACTTTGGCAACGACAAACTTAGGGTTTCAGCCTGCAAGTAGAACGCGATCGCACCCTTACCAAAACCTACCAGCTAGCTAATGCTCCAATCTACGAAAATAAACGCACACCAATTATAATTAGTGTGCGTCTGCGGTTAGATTTTAGAAATTATCGAACTTAGCGATCGCATCCTTCATCTTATCTACCACCTCATCGACAGGGATAACTCCCAATTCCCCAGAGGCGCGGGTACGGATACTCAAGGTGTTGGTTTCCACTTCCTTGGCTCCTACCACTGCCATCACGGGTATTTTTTCTTTCTCTGCATTGCGAATCTGTTTACCCAAGCGATCGCCACTGGTATCAACTTCTGCACGGATGCCCAAGGCTCTCATTTTCGCCACCACATCTTTCGCAAAGTCTAGCTGCGTATCACCCACTGGCAGTAATCTAGCTTGCACTGGCGCTAACCACAAAGGGAAATCCCCTGCATATTCTTCAATTAAGATCCCAATCAACCTTTCCAGCGAACCAAAAGGCGCACGGTGAATCATCACTGGACGTTTGCGAACCCCATCTTCAGCGACGTATTCCAACTCAAAGCGTTCTGGCAAATTGTAATCAACCTGCACAGTTCCCAATTGCCACTCCCGTTCTAAGGCATCACTAAAGATAAAGTCAAGTTTGGGCCCATAAAAAGCCGCTTCTCCAATCCCTTCAAAGTGTTCCATCCCCAAGGTTTCAACTGCCCGGCGAATCGCACCTTCGGCTTTATCCCAAACCTCATCAGAACCGATGTACTTATCACTAGCAGGATCGCGGAAACTGAGTCTAGCTTTAAAGTTCTTCAGTTGCAGCTTATTGAACACCGACAAAATCAAATCCACCACACTGAGGAATTCGCTATCTAGCTGTTCTGGGGTAACGAACAGGTGAGAATCATCCACAGTAAAACCGCGCACCCGTGTTAAACCGCCCAATTCGCCTGATTGTTCATAACGGTAAACAGTACCAAATTCCGCCAAGCGCATCGGTAGTTCGCGATAAGAGCGCAACTCACTCTTATATATTTGGATATGGAAAGGGCAATTCATTGGCTTCATAACAAAGCCCTGTTCCTGTGCAGCCGATTCCTCATCGTCTGCCATCAAGGGGAACATATCTTCTTTATATTTCTGCCAATGTCCAGAGGTTTTAAATAAATCTACTCTGGCAATGTGAGGTGTGACTACAGATAAATAACCCCGTTTTATCTGTTCTTGCTTCAGGAAGTCTTCTAAAGTACTCCGTAACAGAGTGCCTTTGGGTGTCCACAAAGGTAAACCTGGCCCTACTAAATCAGAGAATATAAATAATCCCAGTTCCTTACCCAGTTTCCGATGATCTCGCCGTAGCGCTTCTTCTTTGCGTCGCTTATATTCAGCGAGTTGTTCTGGGCTTTCCCAAGCGGTGGCGTAGATGCGTTGTAATTGGGCTTTAGTTTCATCCCCACGCCAATAAGCGCCAGCAACGCTTTCTAGTTCAATTGCTTTCGGGTTTAATTCACTGGTATTTTCCAGATGAGGTCCCGCGCACAAATCCCACCATTCATTACCCAGGTGGTAAATTGTGATTGGTTCGTTTTTGATATCTGCCAGAATTTCTAGCTTGTAAGGTTCCTTAATTTCCTGAATCCGGCGTTCGGCTTCTTCACGGCTGACTTCTTCCCGAATTACTGCCAGTTTGCGATTGATAATCTTCGCCATCTCTTTCTTGATGGTTTTGAGATCGTTTTCGCTAAATGGTTCTGGATTGTCGAAGTCATAGTAAAAACCGTTTTCTATCCAAGGGCCGATTGTAACTTGTGCCTTGGGAAACAGCTTTTGTACTGCCATTGCCATTACATGGGAAGCAGTGTGGCGAATCTTTTTTAAGTTCTCCGATTCGCTGGTACGCGGTAAATAGATTTTTTCAACTTGTTCTGACTGTTGTGATTGATTTGATGAATTTGGCGACATTGGCTGCTGAACCGTTGGCGAGGTGATTACAAAAGGTGATTTATCTGAATCTGTAGGCTTATTCAACTATAACGACTTTGGTTAAGTAGTCATTTGTCATTTGTCATTGGTCATTGGTGCATACCCTATCCCTTGCAATCCCATGAGTAGTTCAACAAAGTTCACTGTAAACTTGCTTTGACCGTGGGCAGAAAAATTTTTTCTTTCATCGGAGTAATTCAAACTATGTTACAGAGTGGGCGTGCTTTCTCTTGGACTAATGGCTAATGACTCTGCGTAGCGATTTGATTCTCAGTCCTGAATTTTGACTCCTGAATTCTTCTTCAATCCAAAGATAAAGATAAATTTTTGATTTGTTACCTGAGTCTCGAATTCAGGATCACCCGCGATCGCTAAATTATCTTATGAATTGCCACTTGATGTCATATATACCTATAGATGCCTGTCCAAAGGCACTGTACAAACCAGATATCAAGACTATATAATAAATTTTGTGCCCTTTGTTACAAATTTTTACATCTGGGAATTATGAGAAAAATCAGATAAATGTTAAGAAACGTAAATAACGTTAATATTAGTAAGCAAGTTTGAAATATCCCTTTCATTTATGCCAGACTCAAATTTACCAGGGACTGAGTTGTTCAAAACGGTTTTAGATCCGCTGCTAGAAGATTTTCAGCATTGGTTTACGCGATCGCGCCATTTACTCGAAACTGAGGAACTATCATTTATGAGTCACCAAGAGCAATCTGACTTGCTCTTGCGGGTCAAGCAAGCGCAAGATGAACTAAGTACGGCAAAGATGCTATTCAATGCAACTGATAAACAAGTCGGAATTGATATGGCAACGTTAATGCCTTGGCATGAATTAGTAACAGAATGCTGGAATGTCGCAATGCGCTTTCGTCAAGGACGTGAAGTCTAAGCGCTAAATTTCAGCAGACTACTTAGCGATGTCTCAAGACTAGCCAAGGAAGCGTCTACGCAAGATGGCAAATCATCAATCGTTAAAGAAATAGTAAAAAATTCTTAAGAATTTCTTAACATTATCTGGATTAACAAAATAATGTATCCTATGCTACCGTAAGTGGAATAACGGTTGACAAATAGCTCCATATAAATGTAAGCGCATGAAGAGTGCGTAGAATACTCGTCTTAACTGTCAGTCACAGTATCGGCGAAACAAAGCGTTACAAAATAAAGTTTAAAAAATTCCTGTCCTGGAGGAAAATCCAATGTTACATCTGCTTTACATTCTTGCTTTTACAATCCTTGCATTTATAGCTGTTGGCAACTTAATTCGTAACCTGATTATGTTCAGTTTTGATCGGGAACGAACTTACCCGACGAATTCCTCGCCAATGAATAATCAAGGTAACTATGGTTATTATTCGTCAAAGAAACAGTTTGTACCCCATCCAGAGTTATTAGATAGCGCTGGAAACTTAATTAAAGAGCCACTTTTGGTAATGCGTTCAATTAACGTTGAAGATGCGCGTCAACATCTTGATGCACTTTACGAAGCATCCCCAGGACATAAAAGAGAAAATTCCGAAGAAGCGTAAAAAAGTTAGGAGTTAACAGTTAGGAGTTTGGATGTAAATGATTGTTGTTTTTACATCCTTAATTTTTTTTAGTATAAATTTATTACCATGCTTAAATTTGGGGCGATCGCGTCGGTAGGCTGGTAAGTTAACATTGTGTTGTCCACTTGGCGCAGGTTTAAGTTGCTATGAGTGACAAAGAAGCCGTTATTGAGTTGGTACAACAATCACAATTCGCATTCCCGAAGATGTGATTGAGGATTTGAAGCGAGTAGCACCATTGTTAGGGTTTTCTGGTTATCAGCCATTATGTTCGTGCTTACATCGGACAAGGACTTCGAGCTGATCTTGAGCGACTTGAAGGAGATACTGTTTCTACGTTGATTGCCAGCCTAAAACGGCATGGTGTGAGTGATGAGATAATTCGTGAAGCACTCAGCGAAGCTACTGGGCGACACAGCAACAGTTAGTAATGGCAGTATCACGAGTTATCTACTTGTGTTTGAGGTTACTAGCATAAAATAATAACCTGCGATCTATTATTTAAAAGTGTATTGACCAGATTTGAGTTCATAGTAGATGGGCCACCAGTATCACAACAGGCTCGTAAGCGCGGTAAGGGCAATCGGCTTCAAGATTGGAAAAAGACAGTGAGACAAGAGGCTGAAAAATATTGGTCTTCGGAACAAAAAACAGCTGCTGGGTTGGTTATGCTCCAGATAACCTATTTCTATGATTCCGATCAAATAGATGTAGACAATATAGTGAAGCCTATTCAAGATGCAATTAAAGGATTAGCCTACGTCGATGATAATCAAGTAAGCGATCTCCTAGTTAGAAAGAGGAATTTGTCAGGTAACTTTAGAATAGAAAATATGACCTCGACATTGGCAGAAGGCTTTGCCTGTGGCAATGAGTTCTTACATATTGTCGTAATTAATGCTCCTAACCAGGAGGTAATTATTTGATGGAAACTTCAACCGCAAACTTAGAAAGAGAGCGATTGCTGAAACTAGCAGAGGAGTATCGTGAAAAAGGTTACGAAGTTTTTTTTCATCCAAATCCAGAAGACTTGCCTGGCTTCCTTAATAACTATCGCCCTGACATGATAGTACGTCGGGGAGAAGAAAATGTAGTTATTGAAGTTAAGTCACGCTCCTCACTTAACTCTTCTTCTAATCAATACTTAGGTAATTTAGCTCAAGCGGTAGAAAAACATCCCGGTTGGAGATTTGAATTAGTAATGACCAACCCGGAGGATACAACGTATTCTCTGAAAGCAGAGGCTTCTCTTCAAGAGCATGAAATAGAATCACAGTTGCAAGCAGCAAGGCAACTTACAACGCAACATCCAGAATTAGCTCTCCTATATTGCTGGTCTTTAGTAGAAGCAACTTTGAGACTTATTGCCCAAAAGGAAGAGCTAAGTTTACAAAGATTTGATCCACGCTACTTAGTAAAGGAATTAGCAACTGAAGGTGTAATTTCAAAATCTGAGTATCAGTTACTAATGAATGCACTCCCATTACGCAATTCTATTGCTCATGGCTTCAAAACTACACAAGTTACGCAAAATACTGTATTTGAATTGATCGAGCTCACAGAACAGCTATTGAGAACTCTACACACTGGCGATGAAGCAGGCTAACACTGTATCGGTTGGAGCAGATGGTAAGACAAACCTAATCGTGAATTTCAGGTCATGCTGCCGAGCGATGTCTACGACGGGCTACACCTACGCACCAACCATAAAATAGGGAGTGGTGAATTTCCTACTCCCTACTCCCTTCCTAAGCTTCGATAACTACCCGTAAATTACCCCGTTTTTTCGCAACGCGACAAGCAGTCGTAGTCCCAGAACGCTCGAATTCCAAATCGAGGATGGTGGGGCCGACTCGCAAATTATGAAATGACAGGCGATTAATCGATTCTGGCAAAGCGGGGTCGATTATTCGCAAGCAGTTATTTTGAGCATCAGGCACCAAGTTAACCATCATTTGCAGTAGTTGAAAAACACTACCCGTAGCCCAAGCTTGGGGAGTGCAAGCAACCGGATACTGTACAGGAGCATTATCACCGTTTCGTTCGTAGCCGCAAAAAAGTTCGGGAGGACGTTGATAGGGTTGCTGCTGAGTCATATCGAATAAACCTTGGAATATTTCTAAGGCTTGATCGATAAGACCGAGCGATCGCAATCCCATTGCAATCAGAGCATTATCATGGGGCCAAACCGAACCAATGTGATAACCCATCGGATTATAAGCGGGTGACAAACTACTTAGAGTCCGAATGCCCCAACCATTAAACATATCTGGTGCCCGCAACCGTTCTGCTACACTATGAGCTTTTTCGTCTGTGAAGAGTCCCAAATGCAGACAATGACCAGGATTTGAGGTAATACTGTCTACTGGCTTACCTTCTCCATCCAAAGCCAGGGCGCAGAAATCTTGGTCTTCCACCCAAAAATCTCGATTAAACCGAACCTTAAGATTTCTGGCTTCTTCTTGCCAACGATCTGCCAAATCAAGCCGCTTCTTCATCCTAGCTATTTCTGCTAGACGCATTTTTGCAGCATAGACGTAAGCTTGTACCTCACAGAGGGCAATTGGCCCGTTGGCTAATTCTCCCTTACGGTCTACAATACAGTCGCCAGAATCTTTCCAACCTTGGTTAGCAAGACCGCGTTTCGATGTACGGAAGTAGCTGAGGTAAGTGGTTTCTTTGGTATTGCGATCGATCCACTCCATTGCAGCTAGAGCATTGGGCCAAAGTTGCTCTAGGAGTTCTCCATCGTGAGTCCAAGCATAATGTTCGGCATAGAGCAGCAGCCACAAGGGAGTGGCATCAACAGTACCGTAGTAAGGTGTATGGGGAATTTCTTGACAACGAGCCATTTCTCCCAAACGTAACTCGTGCAAAATCTTACCCGGTTCTTCTTCGCGCCATTCGTCGTCAATCTTGCCTTGGTATGTCGCAAGTAATATCAGAGTTTCCTTAGCGATTTGCGAGTTTAACATCAGGCTTTGAGAAGCTGTAATCAGCGAATCTCGCCCAAATAATGTCGAAAACCAAGGTACCCCAGCGGAAACAGTCTTATGCTTACCAAAAGACTGGCGCAACAAATACATATCTTGTTCAGCCCGCTCAATCACTCGATTGAAGGTACTCTTATCTGAGCTAATGCGGGTAATTTGTTGTACCCAGTTTTGCTCCTCCATCCACTCAGCAGCTTTCGCTTGTCCTAATGTCGTGGCGGCGCTCACGGTTGAGCTGGACTGGTTGTTTCTCAACATATTCACTCGGTAGCCCAGCTTTTGAGTTTCGTGAGAAGCCAACTCTAGCTGCCAAACCGCAGTGTAACCCTTGAAATAGTCTGGTTGCCGATGTTGGAATAGAATCCGGGATTCCATCACTGAGCCATCCAGACCTTGATAGGCCAGTGTTAAGGATTCTTCTCTAGAGGCAGATGGCTCTTTAGGTACTGGTGCAACGCCATCGACAGGAGAAAATGTTCCTTCCTCAGTCATCGGTTCTACTAGGCGTAAAAGCCGACCTCGTTTTTCTCTGTCATAGCCCCGGACTTCAAATAAATCAACAAAATCCGCATCAAAGCTGATGGTTAGTTCAAAATTGACAGTAGTTGTGCTGTAGTTAGATACTTCTATTTCTTCAAATAGTGCCCCATTCAGCACGATTTCTCGGCGAATTCCGATAGTCTCGGCTTTTAGACGTTCGTCGATTCTGGGGGTAGTACACAAAACTGAGAGTGAAAAGCCTTTCTCAGCAGTACTACTGAGGAGTACAGGCGATCGCCCTTCAATTTGTAACTCCAAGCGATTGAGAAATCTCGTATCACAACAAAACAGTCCCATACTGGGATTGCCTTCGTTGAGGGAACAGCCAGAAATATTCCCGATAGTATCTGTCACAAAAAATAAATCATCATCTTTAACCGTTAGTGTCGGTTGCGATCTTTCTGCCACAACACAAGGCCACTCCGGGATCGGTAATTGTTCAGCAGGAATAAAAGTTTTTCCATCCAGAAAAATTTTTTCTGGGGTCATTAGCGTATCCGGTGTCATTAGCCAAAGTTCCGTGTACAGGTCTATATTTGTGTGGTCTTTTGAGTAGAAATCTCTTACCCAAGAGGCAGAGAGAAAGAAGAAATACCCTTTTGCTTTGAGACAGAGCAACTAAATTTATTTAGATCGAAAAAAGAAAGATTTGTGTCGAGACACGTAGTGCAAACAAAGAACAGCGTATCGTAGAGAGACACAAGATTCGGATTCAGGTCAGTTATCTGGCGCTGCTTTTACAGTGCTTTCAAGTAATTGATACACTAAGCTCCCCACTCCATACTCCCCGTCTCAGTCGTAGTCTAAATATCTGAAAATCGCTGTAAGTATTGGGTTTTCCTTTTAACCCCATCTCTTTGCTTTTTGTTCATCCTCACAATTTCCGAAAAAAAGACGCTCTTTAAAACTCGTTTGAGCTATTCTAACCAAAATAATCCTGATATATTGCTGACAAAATAGCAGCGCTTATATCTATATAAACAAATCTTGTTGAAGGATGCAGAAGGACGTTCAGCGAGCGCTCAATCGAGCCGCGGCAGGCGACAGGTAAGACTGCCCTGTCTACGACACGCTGCGCGAACAGCAAGAACTGTCTTTCTTTGATAAATTTATATTTTATAAGTGTGAGGTCAAGAGTGAAAACTGAAGATTTTGAGATATTTGAGATAATTTATTAGTCGTTGAACTTTCAAAGACACAAGATATATAGTATACTCAGCAAAAACTTGAAACTGCACAGTTATTTGTTGAACATAGATAAAATTTATTTAGTATACGATTTTGTTTTAAATAATCTTTGATATTTGATTAGACTAATTTATGATAATTAATTGATTAAGTTTAATAACTAATTATAGATTAAGTTATGTAAATATCGCAGTCACGATTTTTGGCTAAGAAAATTTATTTAGCGAGCAGAAATCAAGGTCGGCAAAGTAGCGATGTCTACGACAGGCTATTTTACCGACGTATAGACTGTAAATCGATCATCCGTGGTTCTTAGCGAACACAGTAGTTAAAACCATACAAGGATAAATGTTTTAGTACTTACTCCTGAAAGATTTTACCTTTGCAAGCAAAAGCATCAGTTGTCGAGAATGTATGTATATTGGGCGTAATAGGTTGTCAATCAACAAATCAAGTGTACCCACGCCCCTTAGTTAGTAACAAAGTGTTGCGACTGCTTTGGCGAAAAGCGCTTTTTAGCGTTCTTTACATATTGCAGCTGTCTATTTAACTTGAGAGTCCCTTGGAATTTGTACAATGCAGCTGTGACGTGGATCTGATCGAGGTTGAGCGTTTAACAATAATTCATGAGCATTTCGACTTCTGTGCTGAGTGATCTGCTAAAGTCCTTACCCTACTTGCGGCCCCAGCTATATTTTAAGGCTTCACTAACGGCGCTCTCCCACGCGATGGAAGATCAAGTTTTGGCTGCGACTTTAGCTAAACCCCTTGTAATTGCTAGTTTCCAGCGAGAGCGATTCTACCGCCAAGAAGCTCATCGCTACCAGCGACTTGCTTTGCGAAGTAATCAAATATACGTATTATCTGCTCCAGAAACGGATTTCACCAACAGTTCGGAACACTACGAAAAAGTGGCTTTTGAGCCAACGGATGGCTTAAGTCAGGAGTGGCATTTAGTAGTGATAGCTGACAATTATGCTACTTGTCTGGTTTGCCGAGAAAACCTTGGTTCTCTTGCCAAAAACAAGCAACTACCGGAACTAAGCCCTAATCTGGATATAGACACAGCTCGAAGATTTGAGGGAATTTGGACATCGGAAAGAGGGGCTAGCCTCAAAGCAGCCGAATTACTGTTAGATAGGGTTTTGGTTTACAGACCAGAACTGACAAATAAAATTCAAGAGGCACGTCAGAGGTTTGGCATTGGGGAGCCGCGAAACTACTCTGGAGCCGAACAGGTAAACGAGTATGCCTGTGATATTGATACAGATCCCTTTGTGCAGCGCTTAGTAACTTATTTGCAAGCTAGTCAGTACAAATTGCACAAAGCTTACCGTTCTATTGCTGCCCAGGCACGAAAAGAACGATTAGTCAACTCAATTAGTACTGCCATTCGGCGATCGCTCGATCCTCACGAAGTTCTCCAGGTGGCTGCACAAGAATTAGGACAACACCTAGAAGCTTGTCGCTGTTTAATTTACCGCGCTCAAGCCACAGATAGCCAAGCCATAATTGAACACGAGTTTTTGAATCCCGGTGTTTTATCTGTTTGCGGTCAAACCTGGGAGTTAGAGAACAATTCCCTATTTCGGGACATCGTGGAACAAGGCGAAGGTGTTTGTGTGAGCGATACGCTGAGTGACCCCCGTGTTACCAAGTCGCCAGGACTTTCCACGATCGCCAAAAAGTTTGCCATTCGTTCTTGGCTGATGGAACCAGTATTCTATCAGGGGCGATTATTGGGGATTGTGGAGTTACATTACTGCCGGATGCCACCCCATGAGTGCCAACCTGGGGAATTGGATTTGGTAGAAGCGATCGCTACCCAAGTAGGAGCAGCCCTCATTCAAGCGGAAGCTTACGCTAACCTAGAAGAACTTAACCAGCAGCTAGAAGCCCTAGACCGCACCCGCAGCAACCTCATAGCCATCACCGGACACGAACTACGTACTCCCCTATCCACAATTCAAGTGTGCCTAGAAAGTCTCGCTACCGAGCCGGATATGCCTTTGGAGTTGCAACAGGTGATGCTCAACACCGCTCTTTCCGACTCAGAGCGGATGCGAAAACTGGTACAAGATTTTCTTACACTTTCCAACTTGGAAAGCGGCCGGGTGGAATGGCATCCAGAATCCCTCACCTTACAAGAATGTGTGGATTTAGCACTCAGCCGAAATCGCACGCGTTCCTCAATGGAAAAGCCGCCTCAAATCAAGACTCAAATTGCCGAAAACCTACCTTTAGTAAGAGCTGACGGTGATTGGCTAGTCGAGGTACTGGCAAAACTCATGGACAATGCTTTGAAATTTACGCCGCCCCAAGGAGAAATCACGATTAAAGCGATTTACAACAGCCGTCAAATGGTCGAGGTGACTGTAGCTGACACTGGACGCGGCATTGAACCAAATCGTTTAGAAGTAGTTTTTGACCGCTTCTATCAAGAAGAAGGAGCGCTGCGCCGCACCACTGGCGGGACTGGACTTGGTTTAGCAATTTGCCGTCAAATTGTTAATGGCTGGGGTGGGCAAATTTGGGCAGAGTCAACTGGTAAAGACCAGGGTAGCCAGTTTCACTTCACCATCCCGATTGTTCAGAATAGCCAAGAGGAAAAGCGGACAAAAGTCAAGAGTAAATAGGCATTGGGCATGGGGCATTGAAAAGAGGCAGAGGGGCAGGGGAGCAGAGGAGAAATAATAACTCCTAACTCAGCACGGGCTAAACGCCCCGCTACCGCTAACAGCACTCCTGAAGGGCATGGGGCATTAATTTTTAACAAATGACAAAGAACCAAGGACAAATGACTAAAAACTGTTACAGTCTATGACGCGATCGCAATATGATCCTGGTTGCGATGTTAGGATTGCCTAAAAACGTTGAGAGAATAGACTTTATGGCAGAAACACTCTCTGGACAAACCCCGCTATTTGCTGGCAGCACTGGTGGCTTGCTTACAAAAGCAGCAGTAGAAGAAAAGTACGCTATCACTTGGACTAGCCCGAAAGAGCAAGTATTTGAATTGCCTACAGGTGGTGCTGCTATTATGCGGAAAGGTGAAAACCTGCTGTATATAGCTCGTAAAGAATATGGCATCTTTTTGGGCGGTCAGCAACTTCGTAAACTCAAAATCACAGATTACAAAGTTTACCGGATTTTACCCAACGGAGAAACTACCTTACTTCACCCAGCTGATGGTGTCTTCCCCGAAAAAGTAAATGAAGGTCGTGATAAAGTGCGTTTTCTCCCACGCCGGATTGGGCAAAATCCCAGCCCATCACAGATTAAGTTTAGTGGTAAAACTACCTATGATGAATAGGGACTAAGACTGGGGACTGGAGAAGAAGCAAGAGAGCAGGGAGCAAGGGAGAAAAGTTTTTCCCCTCTGCCCCCTGCTCCCCGCCCCTGTGCATCTTTTCAATGCCCCATGCCCCATTCCCCATGCCCCATCCCTAAGCAATTTATGGTATTCCCCGATTTCTCCGAATTTTCTCAACTAGCTCTACAAGGCAACTTCGTCCCGGTATATCAAGAATGGGTGGCAGATTTAGATACGCCCGTATCTGCTTGGTATAAAGTCTGTGCGGGTCAGCCTTATAGCTTTTTGTTGGAATCCATCGAAGGTGGGGAAAAGCTGGGACGCTATAGTTTAGTGGGCTGCGATCCGGTGTGGGTTTTGGAAGCAAGGGGCGATCGCACGACTCAGAAAAACCGCGATGGTTCGCAGGTGGTTTTTAGTGGCGATCCTTTTACAGCTTTAGCCGAATGTTTAGCACCTTATCACCCAGTGAAATTACCACAGCTACCGCCAGGAATTGGCGGTTTATTTGGGTTTTGGGGCTATGAGTTGATTAAGTGGATTGAGCCGCGTGTGCCAATTTATCCACCAGATGAGCGAAATATCCCTGATGGGTTGTGGATGCAGGTAGACCACTTGTTGATTTTTGACCAAGTGAAGCGGAAAATTTGGGCGCTCGCTTATGCTGATTTACGCGACCCGAATGTAGATTTGAAAGCAGCATATCAACAAGCTAGCGATCGCGTCACCCAAATGCTCGAAAAGCTATCTCTACCCCTATCGCCGGAAAAAACTCGATTGAAATGGAATCCGCCAGGGAGCAGGGGAGCAGGGGAGCAGGGGAGCAGAGGAGCAGAGGAGTATAAGAGTAATTTTACCCGCCCTGATTTTTGTGCCAGCGTTGAGAAGGCGAAAGATTATATTACAGCAGGTGATATTTTTCAAGTAGTAATTTCTCAGCGACTATCAACAACATACACAGGCGACCCTTTTGCCCTTTACCGGTCGCTACGTCAGATAAATCCTTCGCCTTACATGGCTTACTTTAACTTCCAAGATTGGCAAATTATCGGTTCCAGTCCTGAAGTGATGGTGAAAGCCGAAACCGATTCTGATGGTGGAGTGATAGCGACGGTACGCCCAATCGCTGGGACGCGTCCACGAGGTAAAACTACTCAGGAAGATGCAGCCTTCGCTGAAGATTTACTCCAAGACCCCAAGGAAATTGCCGAACACGTGATGCTTGTGGATTTAGGGCGGAATGATTTGGGGCGTGTTTGTCAAAGTGGTAGCGTCAAAGTCGATGAATTAATGGTGGTTGAACGCTACTCCCATGTAATGCACATTGTCAGCAATGTTGTGGGTAAATTAGCAGTTGGTAAAACAGCATGGGATTTACTGAAAGCTTCCTTCCCAGCAGGTACGGTAAGTGGCGCACCCAAGATTAGGGCGATGGAAATTATCCACGAGTTAGAGTCTAGTCGTCGGGGTGTTTATTCCGGTGTGTATGGGTATTACGATTTTGAAGGACAATTAAATACTGCGATCACAATTCGCACAATGGTAGTGCATGATAAGACAGTAAGCGTACAAGCCGGTGCAGGTTTGGTAGCTGATTCTGAGCCAGAGAAAGAATACGAAGAGACGCTGAATAAAGCTAGAGGTCTATTAGAGGCGATTCGTTGTTTGCGTTGAACTGGGGACTGAAGAAGGGAATAGGGTACAGGTTAGAGGGTACAGATTATTTCCTGTAACCTGTCACCTCTCCCCTAACCCCACTCCCGTTTACTGTTTGTATAGTTACTTTCCCATACAATTAATTGCACACTGGTTTTTGTTGCTTAATTGTAAAACCGGGCTTGATATAAGTACAGTAACAGTTCGATCTGCGGTATGAGCATCCAGACCAGATTTTAAAAGTTGATGTACCAATACCCTTCTATTTTGAATTACATAGGTTTTACTTTGAACAGCAAGATGTTTGGAAACGATTTGTGCTACTTCTAAGCCCACGTATCCACAATACCGTGATAAATTGGGAAGTTTTATAAATCCAATCAACATCAGACTTTTTCCAAAGCTAAACAGAGTTTTTTAAACTTATTGAAAATTTAAAAGAAGTCCTGGTATCCAAATCCAAGACCTCTGTTGAAGTTACTACAGACTAGAAATGAACAAACTTACTCATCCTAATTGGCTAAAGTAAATCGCCCAAATAATTCCAGTTACTCCAATCGCAATTAAAAGGTTAGTGAAAAATCTGCCGAACTCAATTTCTTCTCCCAGCCCTTTGTCGTCTTGACCGACAGTAAAAAACAGTGACCAGGCTTGATTTGCATTGATAGTCTCAAAGTTGTTGAAATCAGGTCTAAAAACAACGGTTCCAATTAAATCCTTTTTGGGATAATCAAAATCAGTTTTCATAAGTAAGTTTGCCTCTAAATTGCTTTGTTCGTCAAGTGAATAAAATTAAAAAATCTCAAAGTGTCTTATTTAAAGGCTGGTTAGCCATCCAATCAAACCATGTCCGGTAATAACTTCTACAGCTAGGAGTGAAACAAAAGCAATCATTGCCAAACGCCCATTGAGTTTTTCGGCATATTTGGTGAATCCTATCTGTGGAGTTTCATCAACATAAACTCTGGGTTCAATCGCAATTTTGTTGAGTTGACCGCGTTCGTTAATGGTAAAGCCTTTACTTGCCATTTTTACTCTTTGTTTTTGCTCTCCGTAAACGAATATTAACTATTGTAAATATTTTGTGCAACTACTTGACATAGAAATAAAAGTAGTAAGAACCGTACCAAGTAAGTAGGGTATTTTGGATTTGTACGAGAACTAGGCGTGTCTACAGTCGGCTCAATACTGTTTGCTTAAGGCAAGAGACGCGATTCTTGGAAGGGGATGCATACAAAAGTATCAATTGCATTAAATGAGACATCAGGAAAAGTTATTTTTTTATAAGCAGAAGTTATCAATATATAGCTGAGAAAGTATTGCTTATTTGTAACGAACTTGTTATGTTTCTTTACATAAAGATACAAAAACAGCATTAATGCGTTAAACCACCGTTAATCAAGGCTTTTTAAATGACTATGCAGTTGAGCCTGCAATGTGCTTTGCCAAGTATCTAAACTCAATGGCAACAGCATCACTATGCCTTTTTTAGAGCTATGTCTACAACAGGCTGTCTAGTGATGCCGAAACTACTGAGTGCCTTTATTAACGTTTCAACGCATTTCTCCTCGGTCTTTGCACATTTGATTTTTTACATTCGGTAGAACTGTAATTTTCTTTTTGGAATTTCTGCTATGTCTTTTACCATCCAGTCGGCTCAAAGTATTTTTCCCGGCACCCTAGTTGCTGACGTTGTTCCAACCGTCGTCGAATCATTCTCTAAGCTCAATGCTGAAGACCAACTAGCATTACTTTGGTTTGCTTATACCGAGATGGGTAGAAGTATTACAGTTGCGGCTCCTGGGGCAGCCAACATGATCCTTGCACAAGGCTTACTCGAACAAATTAAGCAGATGCCTTTTGAGGCTCAAACGCAAGTCATGTACGATTTGGCTAACCGTGCTGACACTCCTCTGTGCCGTTCTTATGCATCCTTCACCGTAAATATCAAGTTAGGCTTTTGGTATCAGTTAGGAGAATGGATGGCTCAGGGAATCGTTGCTCCCATCCCACCAGGTTACAAGCTTTCTTCTAAAGCTGCCGATGTGTTACAAGCTATCCGCAATGCAGATTCAGGCCAACAAATTACCATCCTACGCAATACCGTAATTAGCATGGGATTTGATCCGAATGCTCCTGGTAGTTACAAAAAAGTCTCAGAGCCGGTAGCTCCTCCTACTGCACCAGCATTTCGGACTAAAGTCACCATCGAGGGCGTCAACAATTCTACAGTACTTGGCTATATCAACAACATGAATGCCAATGACTTTGATGCTGCGGTTTCTCTGTTTCGTTCCGAAGGTGCTTTGCAACCTCCCTTTGAAAGACCAATTGTTGGTCAAGACGCAATCCGCGCTTATATGCGTGAAGAATGCCAAGGGTTGAAGATGCTCCCAGAGCGGGGCGTATCTGAGCCTGTGGAAGATGGCTATACCCAAGTTAAAGTTACAGGCAAAGTCCAAACCCCTTGGTTCGGTGCTAGTGTGGGCATGAATATTGCATGGCGCTTTTTGCTAGATCCCCAAGGCAAAATCTTCTTTGTAGCGATTGACTTGTTGGCTTCTCCTAAAGAACTGCTGAACCTAGTACGTAAATAAAGAGCTAGATTCGTTGCTGCTTAAGCGTGGATGAGTGAAGAAGCAATTGCCACCTCACCACGCTTAAGCAAAAGAAACTTTGCAGGATAAGGGCTTCTTTAGTATCTTTGTCCTGCGATCGCTATTGAAAACAAACGCTTCCATCAACATATTTTAGTTTTTAAAGTCTCAAAATATACGAAATTAGAACAAGTAGTATTGACTTCCAGAACCTTTCTCGCTCAAGAACATCTCAACTATTCTTTACTTGTTTATATTTAAATAACAATATATCTTTGGATAGAGTAATAATTTATTCATCTACCAAGGGTAATAGATTATCAATGACTTTTTTCAATTCCTCGGAGCCGCTCGTGCGTGAAAAACAGCAAGAGCTAGATTTTCAAGATATTCAAGGTCTAGTCTGTCTCAACTACCAAATTGGAAATTTCATCCTCTTTTCAAAGTTTTATACTCGCGTCGATCAAGCATTTATTCTCTGGGGACTAATTTCATCTGGAATTTTCGTAACCGCTCAGTTTCTACCCATTAGCTGGAGTAGCCAAGCAATTTTGTGGTCAGTGCTTACCTTATTAGGTGCAGTTGGTATGGTAACTTTAACTTGGTTTTGGGCAACTGTAGAACAGCTACGCTGGGTTATTTATAGCTGGGCGATTTTAATCTTAATGGGTTTAATCTTGACCGATCTGAGCATTTTTTTGGGATGGGGAGAGGTGTTAATCCGTTTGTGTCCACTGTGGTTAGGATTAAGTGCCATCGGCTACCTTTGCACCGGGGTAGGAATGCGTTCACGCACATTTATTTTGATGGGGTTTATTCATTTGCTGGGAATTTTAGTTTTGCCATACTGCGGTGTCATGCAGTTTCTCTCAACGGGGCTAATTATGACCGTTAGTTTACTGTTACTAGCAGAATTACAATGGGATATGCAATCTTCAAGTGATTACAGCCAATTAACACCACAACAAAAGCAGTTTAACCAAGCACAGTCGCAACGGCGACAAATGACTAACTAAAGTTATAAAGAATTAAAATCTTACTTTAGACAAGTTTGTATAAACAATATAGCTATATCTCTTGACTAGGTAGCATTTATACTTGAGAGAGAGAGTTTTTCACCCAACTGTTAGCTATTCTAGTTGATGAAAACAGACAGCACTGTATGGGTGTTATGCCGCTGTGGCCCAATATCAGACATCGAAGGAGAGCGATCGCAGATGTTTGAACAGTGTAAATAAATAAAAATCCTTGACGGTGTGGAGTTTTTGTCGCTTCCTCCACTTTATTATCACTTAGGGAAGGTTAAATTCTTCATCAGAGCGGTCTGAGGTGATAGGCGTCTTGCGTTTTTTACATTACAAGTTAGTTTTGAAACTGCAATATCCTTGATTCAAAATAAATTAAAGATATTGGAGTTTCACGGCTAATGTAACTATCTGTTAATTGGCGTTTGTGTGTCAAAATATTCACGCCAACGACTAATTTGATTATCCCTAAAATCTACAACAATTACGTCATCAGCTTTATTACGACGACCTGTCGCCTTTTCTGTATCTTCATAGTACCATTCTACTGCTGCCTGATTTGCTCCAATGATAATCCGCTGGATGTCTATTTTGACATCTGAATACTCTTGTTTAAAATTGGCAAGTCCTTCTCGAATTCTTTCTTGCCCCCGCCAGCATTGACCAGGTACGATTAGTTCTCCATCAATCGTAAACAATTGTGCAAGAGTATCGACATCTTGAGCAACCCATGAATCTTTAGCTTTTTCTATTAATATCTGGATATCTTGTTGGTTCATAGACTGACTGGCAAATAAAGGTGTGCTAAAAGTTAAGCTAACAAATATAGTTCCTAACACTAGCCATTGAGATAACCAAAGCATCTAGATTTTTCTACCCTCTAAAGTATCAAGCTATAGAGCATTAGTAAAATTTAACCAGAAGTTGTTTGCATTGCGATCGCTCCTCCGAAAAGTCAGATTTTGATTGGATGCAGAATGTCTGTAGCGTTGATGTTAATTTTACAGCCAAAACTGGCGATCGCCTTCCACTGTACCTGGAGCAATTCCTTGTAAGCGCCGATAAGCTATTTTGTCAGAACCGTATAATGGAACGGGTAAGCGAGGTTCTTTCAACGCCCCGTGATGTAGCAATGTTAGTTTAAGTGTAGCTTCTATTAAACTTTCAATTGATACTTGCTGTTCATGTTCAGCATCGGGAATAACCTTTAAACGCAAAGGATAAGGTAAACCCATTTTCTCAGACTTAACTTCAGTAGTGACTAAAATTACTTCATACGGGGATAAGCGAAGAGCTAGCCCTTTAGTTGGTGCTGTCACTACAGACTGCTGAAATTTATATAGTCGTGGAATCTGAGATTTTACACACTCTACCAAAATAAACTTTGAACCAATAACTTTTGCTCTTTCTCTTAAATTTTTTATTTCATCACCACAAAAACGTCCATCACGGTAAATTAGTACTGTTTTTTGTCTTAATTCAGCAGATGGTAGAAACCTCTCTAGTGTTCTTTTATCAATTGTTTCCCCCTCGGTTAAAGCATCTTCCAGTCGGTAACGAATAAACTCCCCTCGCTTGTCATAGAGACGCACACTCGCACAGACATTTCTACTTCCAATTCCTTTCTTTTTAGAAATTCGGGAAACATCAAAGCCAATGAAGTAATCAGCTATTTCTAAAGGTTCAGCTAAAATAAAGGGTAAATTTCCTAATTTTGCGAGAATTCCTGGAATTACCTGATGAAGGATATTTCCATAATTACTGGTATTTTTTAATGTCTCTTCATAAATTACTTGACTAGCAATTTCTCGCCGGAGTAAGCGTGAAGAAATAAATGAATAAAAGCTACCATCATCAGTATTATCAGCATGGCGATCGCTCTGAGGTAAAAATGTCAAAACAATGTCAGTAGGAATTGCCATTAAATCATTAATAGCTTGCTCAACTTTTTCTCTATCATCAGACACACTTGAGCTACTTACTGATACACCAACTCGATGAACAATTATGCTTTCAAACCCATAGTATTTTAGGCGTTTCTGAACTTCCCTAATAAAAGGATCTGCTTTCAAATCACAAAGTTTCAAAGCTGTAATACGAATCGGTGTTGCTTTATCTTCATATTGAGCTTGACGACGATAAACGCCTCCTTGTGATAGTCCTTTAAGGACATCTCCTCTCCTACTAATAAAATTTTGAACAGATTTTTCCTTTCCAAATAGAAGTTGAGTATCTTCAAGCTTAAATTTTAGTGGCAAGAATAATTCAGAGCAATTACCGCTCTTTCTACTATTAATACAGGTTTCCGATAACACAAATCCATAAATACTTAAAGCTAGCGCAGCTTCTTTTTTGTATGAAGCCAAACTATTTTGCCGCTCTTGATAAGGAATCTTAGCTTCTTTGAGTAAATCCCCATAGTTTACATCAAATTTTTTGGCAGTATCCTCTGTGATACAGGGAATAAGAGCGGCCATTGCATAAGGATATCGTTTTTTATTCTTACCAAATTGCACAAGTACAACAGGTTGATCTCTCGGTGCTTCACGAATAGCGATTTCACTGGTTGATGCAGGCTTATAGTTGAGTAATTCTTCTTCACGCTCACCAATAGTTCCTTCAATATCTACAATAGTAGCTGAACTATTCTTTTCAATATCTCGAACATTTAAACCAATTAATAAATCTCTTGGATTTTGTCTATAAGGATGATTCTCGTAAAAATCAGACAATTTTCCTTTGAATACAAAAGAACTGCGAATGGTTATAGCAATAGCTGGGTGTGAAATATTTTTAATTTCAATTGCTTCTGCCCAAAATTTTGCTTCTCGTCTAACTTCAATTTTGTTAAATGGAATACTAAAATATGAAAATGGTCGTCTAATTTTTAATATTCTTATAGCTAGTTCAGAAAGAATATCAGCAGATATCTGTGGTTGGCTTACCCACTGAATTGAATAATAGCGATCGCCAATATCTTTTTTCAATTCCTCTTGAATTTCTGTTAACGCTTTTCGCAATTCATCTAAAGTTGGCATTGGTTGATCCGGTTTAGCTAAAACCCAGAAATTACCATCTGCAAAAATGACTATAATATCAGGAAATTTCTGACTGAAGCGCCAACTTAAACGATTTCCTATTTCAGTATCTACTCTGGGAGTCAGTCGAAAGCAGATTAAGTTAGGTTGAGGAATATTTAGTAAAAATATTTCTGCCAAAAATATTGGTGATATATTAGTTTTTAAGGGGGATTGAAGCACACCAGCAGTCATGTAGAAACCTCTGATATAGTAAATTCACAAATTGAGTTAAACGGACAGTAGCGACAACTTACACCCGGATTTTGGGGAAATATTTGACTGAAATCAGCAGAATTGTTACGATAGCGTCTCAATTCTTCTTGATGTCGTTGAGCTATTAGAGCAAGTTCTATCTGAAAAGCCTTAAGAGTGTTAGGTGTTGCGCTGATAGGTTCTGACCACTTACCAGTTTCTAAGTTATAAAAAGACGCTACTGCTTTTTGCTGGGGGTATCGGTAACTAGCAGCTAGTAAATAAATGTACCCTTGTCGCCGATCAAAATCAGAGTGGCCAGTTTTGAAATCTAAAATGTGCAAAGTATCATCTTCTTCGGCAAAAATGCAGTCAATCGCAGCAAAGAAGTTAAAAGATTGATTACCCTGTTTAATCAGAATTGGTTCTGGAAAACCCTCATCACCTCGGCTAAGTTGAATAATTTTCTTCTCAGCAAGAATTGGATTTTGCTGGTAGTTTGTCAGTATCTGAAGTACTCGCTGCTGAACCAAATCTGACTCTTTCCGCAATTCCAGAATCTCTATCATTTGTTCTATAGCGTCTTCCTGATGTAACATCGGGGAGTTTTCATGAAACTCATAAACTCCCTTTTGTGCTAGTAATCCAATTCGCACAGGAGTGCTATCACTTGCCAAGATTACTGCAACCGCAGGTTCTCGCGATCGCGCTTTTGTAAAGCCTCGTTTCATGTCACAGTGTAAGTGTTCTTTCCCTATGGGTGGAGAATACTGCAACCATAGGTTGTAACTGGCAAATGGTAGCCAATTTTGGCTCATTGATGTCAAACCCCAGAATTTAGCAGAGAAAAAAATCTTACTTGGTTAGGATTTCGTAGATTGCTGTATATACATCAATCTCGGTGGCGATTTCCAAGGTATGTAAGCCTTCTAGCATCTGTTCCGCAGCCTTTATGAGTTGTGGATTGCGGCTTGATTTTTGAATTTCTTCAAGCAGAACTGCTAGAGGTCTACCGACGGAAAAACATAATTGTTCAGAAGTTACAGCTTGTTGTTTCATAAAATTGAGTACTCCTGTTCTAGGTATGTATAATTTAAATCTCAAAAAAACTGATAATTTGCGATCGCACAGGTTATGCGATGAGTTATACTGAGATTATTGCACATAATGACCATGTTGACCAACTTAATCAACTTTGTCAAGATAGCTCAGGAAATTTTGGGAACACTGAAGTGAGTAGAACTTTTGGCCATATTATTCGTACAGCCCGCAAGGAAAAGGAACTCAGTCAGCGTGAAATGGCTAAATTGATAGGTGTAGATTACACCTACCTATCCAAACTAGAGAACGATCATGCTGGGTATCCTCCTAGTGAGGATGTCATTCATAAATTAGCCCTTCACCTAAATTTGAATGAAGAAGAGCTAAGGCACCTTGCTGGTCGAATTACACCTGATGACACAAAAGTTTTTGAGGATTTGGTCAAGAAGTATAAGCAAATGCCTGCTTTATTACGCCGAATGAGGGATGAGCCTGACTTCGCTCACAAATTACTGAGGGAAACAACAAAATCAGAAGGTGAGGAGAAGTAGAGTTAACGGTGAGCAAACAGCATTCCTTTATTTCCAAAGATCAATCAGAATTAAAAGTTATTAAGCCGTATCGCTTCATTCCCAAACATGACATTGAGCGTCGAGCCACAGACGTTCTCATGTATGTGCAAGCAAAGCGCCGACTTCCTCTAAAATGGCCAATTGATGCTGGTTATATGGCGGAAGCTCTAGGATTGGATATGGATTGTGGGGAAATACCTGCTGATGAGTATGGAGCGATCGCAGCTATGATTTTACCCACCGAGCGTAAGATTATAATGAATGAAAATCATCGTGCCCTACCTCAAGGATTTGAAGAGTCATCAATCGCTCATGAAATTGGACACTGGGTACTTCATATAGATCGAAACGAGGTTTCTAGATTTTCAGAACTCCAAGAAATGGGTATTGAAAAAACTGTAGAACCATTTTTATGCCGGAGCGTTAGTACTCAGCAAGGAATTGAATGGCAAGCTCAGTATTTTGCAAGTTGCTTTCTCATGCCACTTTTTAAACTAGAAGAAGTACAAAGAGGACGTGATTTAACTAATTGGAATCATCTTTATGCAATGAGAGAAGAGCTTGGTATCACAATATCTAATTTAACTAACCGCTTACAAAGCCTTGGCTGGATTTACATTCCCAAGGGTTCCAAGCAAATATATCTCGGTAAAGCTGCACCAAATGGGTAGACAAATTTATTTAATAGGTAAAGTGCGATCGCACTTCATTATCTCATCATGCGATGTCTACGACGGGCTACGCCTACGCACCCCACACAGCACTTAGAAAGTAAGATGCTCACAATAGCCTATGAACGCTACGACAACCACTTTCTCTTCTACACTCAAATTGAAAATTGACTTGACTGATGAGCAATTTTTCCAAATGTGTCAGAAAAATAGTAATTATAGATTTGAGCGCACAGCATCAGGGGAAATATTAATTATGCCACCTACAGGTAGTGACACTGGCAGACGTAATGTTAAAATCACCACTCAATTAGATATTTGGAACTCTGAGACTAATTTAGGCGAAGTTTTTGACTCTTCAACTGGCTTCACCCTACCTAATGGTGCAGAACGTTCTCCTGATGCTTCTTGGGTGAAAATTGAGCGGTGGAATGCTTTAACCCCAGAACAACAAGAAAAATTTGCCCCGATTTGTCCTGATTTTGTAGTAGAGTTGCGTTCTCGTACTGATTCCTTGAAAGAATTGCAAGAGAAAATGCAGGAGTATATCGAAAATGGCACTCAATTAGGCTGGTTAATTGACCGGAAAAACAAGCGAGTGGAAATTTATCGTCCAGGTAAAGATGTAGAGATATTAGACAATCCTACTAGTTTATCTGGAGAAAATGTACTTCCTGGATTTGTATTAAATTTACAGCAGATTATGTAGCTTTCTTGATTAAGAAGCACTGAGAACGAAATAAAATTTACCACACCACTAAACTAGAAAGTAAGATGTCGTGATAAGTCTATGAACGCTACTACAGTTGCCTTACCTTCTACACTCAAATTGAAAATTGACTTGACTGATGAGCAATTTTTCCAGATGTGTCAGAAAAACCGCGATTATCGATTTGAGCGCACAGCATCAGGGGAATTATTAATTATGCCACCTACAGGTAGTGATACTGGCAACCGTAACTTTGATATGGTTGTTGAATTAGGAATCTGGAATAAACAAACTAAATTAGGCAAAGGTTTTGACTCTTCAACTGGTTTCACTCTATCTAATGGTGCAGAACGTTCTCCTGATGTTTCTTGGGTGAAAATTGAGCGATGGAATGCTTTAACTCCAGAACAACAAGAAAAATTTGCCCCAATTTGTCCTGATTTTGTAGTAGAGTTGCGTTCTCGTACTGATTCCTTGAAAGAATTGCAAGAGAAAATGCAGGAGTATATCGAAAATGGCACTCAATTAGGCTGGTTAATTGACCGGAAAAACAAGCGAGTGGAAATTTATCGTCCAGGTAAAGATGTAGAGATATTAGACAATCCTGCTAGTTTATCTGGAGAAAATGTACTTCCTGGGTTTGTGTTGGATTTACAGCAGATTATGTAGTTTTATTGATTAGGATAGATATAACGCATTTCAAAGCGACTTTGTTCCCAAAGTGGTATTAAAGCCTGTTTAGCAGCATTTAACTGAGCTTGTGAAAAAGAGATTTTTCCATTTTCTATAATCCAAATAAATATGCGAGTGATTAAATCTGCCTTGAAACTATTCTCGTATTCACTATTATTTATTCTTACTACTTGCCGATCTAAGCAATCTATAGCATATTTAAAAGTCAAGTTTTTCCAGTCTGCGGAATTGCTATAATTTTTTTCTGGCGTATTTTTCCACTCAACTCTCCGTAAATTTCCGAAAATATAATCTATGCCTATTATGGAAGAATCCGTATTACGCACTAAATTTGTATAGGCTTGGTAATATGGTTTCAATAGTGAAGCTGCAATATTTTCCACATAGATATGTAACCAAGATTGGATATCACGAAGATAAGGTACTAAATCTCTAATATTATCAACTTCTTTAATCGGCGCACTTTCACTTCTATAATTTGTTATTTTTGCTAGCAATTCAGATTCAGATAATTGAGATTTGTTTGAGTAGTATTTAATCACTTGAGGAATATATTTATCTAATAACCACTGTTTGGTATATTTAGCTGTCCAAGTTCCTCGTACTCCAATATCTTGCTGCCATAAGCTAAATTTAGCTGTTTCAATAGATTGTAAATTAATATCATTTAGTTCGTAGAGTATGTTAACTTGATTGCTAGGTAATAAAGATAAATCTCTGTCAAACTTGGGGAAGATAAATGCATGATCGCGAATTCCTCGACTCACTCGAATTGATATATTTTCTCTATGGAATATGTGCCATTCTGACTTGCCTTTCTTATAATCAAATTC
The DNA here is from genome assembly GCF_017115065.1 of Nostoc sp. JL23. Taxonomy (NCBI): domain Bacteria; kingdom Bacillati; phylum Cyanobacteriota; class Cyanophyceae; order Nostocales; family Nostocaceae; genus Nostoc; species Nostoc sp. JL23. The sequence continues at coordinate 52,404 of NZ_JABXKN010000135.1, read as the reverse complement.
CTTAGTGAACTGCTGCATCAACTTCCATAATTCTTGTCTTACAGAAAAAAGGATAAAACCACGAACTTCTGAAAAGTTTACGAATTCAAAATCCCATGTTTCTAGAGCATTCTCAAATTCGATTATTGAGTTTTTATATCTTTGGCAAACTTCATCGATACACAAACACAAGTCTGTTGCTTCTAACTTTGATAAAATAACTGTTATTTGACCCAAATATACTGTAAAATTATTTTTATCTAATTCTTTCAAAAAACGACGACAACCCCAATTTGGATGGGTATGTAATCCTGTCATTAATTGACCTAAAATATCTTGATGATTTAAGTGAATTTTTAAACCTTTAAAAAGAATACTACTGAATTCTATTTGACAATTACCTTCTCCAAAAGCTTGGGGTAAATTACAGGCGATCGCTACTTTTGGTTTAACAACGACTAAGTGGCAGCCTTCTCGTGTTATAGAAGGCTCAAAATCACATTTTTCTAAAAAATACTGTAAATCTGGATCACGTGTGATTAATTTTTCTATTAAGTTGCATTTAGTATATGTCAAAATATCGATTGTATTTTTATCGATGTTTTTAACTAAATCAAAATTGAGTTTATTATAAAATTTTGAGGCAAAATCGTTATTTTTTAAAGTATCTATATTTGTATCAAATACTAATTCTTCTCGATTGTAATGTAGACGCTGAAAAACCTTGATATTATATCCATTAGTGACAATAAAAAATAGTGTTTTAAAATGATTACTATAAAATCTAGCTTGCTCAATAGCCTCATTTAACTTGGTTTGTTGCGGTTCTATAGCTTCTACAAAAATCAGTGATGTATCTGTATTTTGTTTTTTAACATCATCTGTTGCAAAATAAATCTGAGCAATTTCTGGATTCTTGGCGTAAGTTTCTGATTGATAGGTTTTTAAAGAGTATTCGCGATGACATATCTCTGGATAGCAGAGATAGTGAAACATTGGCAAAATCAACCTTTTTTTTACATCATCTTCATTTTGTAAAACACGATGGTCAAAACCTTGTATCCATGTAATGAATTTTTTAATTGACTCTGCAATAGTCATCAGATAATCTACCTGCTTGTATAAATTTGCTATGCCTTATTTTGTTCGTGTAATTAGCAATTTATCAAGTCAGTTTGGATTATGTCGTGATTGTAGATACTAGAATGGAAGCATTCGGCTGAAACTTAACCTTGGAACAACCTACACATTGAAGAAGAAGTCAGATAGTCAGAATGGGCTAAACGCCCCGCTACCGCTAACAGGAGTCAGAATGAAGACGCTGGTTCTGGCTCCTGAATTCTGTTTTGATAAAAGTTACTGCCTTTAGAATTAAACATCTGGTGAAAATCAGGTAGGCAAAATTAATTAATTGTGTATAACAAGGATTTTGGGTAACACATAATAGATTGCTGGAGATATCTATTAGATAAGAAGGAGTTAAGAGCCAGAATATAGAATTTTCCTGACTCTTTGAACTTCATTATGCCTAATAAGCTAATCGTCATTTAAATTGCATCATTTTCATGGTAAGAAAAGCTGCAAACCCTCTCCCTTGCTCCCTGCCCCCCTGCAATCTCAATGTGCAAATTAAATGCTTAACAGCTTATATCTATTTATTCTCTTTGGGTAGCGATCGCTAATTTAGCTCCCGGAACCTGACGTACCCGATCCATCACCGCCACTACCCGACCATAATCAACTTTTTCATCAGCATTAATAATCACTAACACTTCTGGGTTAGAACCAACTAAAGTCCGCACTTGCGCTGTTAAATCATCAACTGCAATTGGTTTACGGTTCAGGCTTACCTGTTCTTTTTCATCTACCGTAATGGTAATTTTAGTGGGAACTTGCTGTTGTTTCGCTGTGGCGGCCTTCGGTAAATTTACTGGCAAACCTTCTGAACGGGTTAAAAACAGAGTTGACATAATGAAAAATGTCAAAATCGCAAAAATCACGTCAATCATCGGCACGATGTTGATCTGTAGCGGAAGCTCTGGTTCATCTGGTAGACGCATACGTTTTTTCTCCTCGTTCATAGCGACGGCGGTAAAGTAATTCTAGCTGTCCACCATACTCCTGAATTAGTGCAATTTGCCGTTGGTACAATCCCCGGAAGGTATTGGCAAACATGAGTATGAATATAGCAACGATCAATCCTGATGCAGTTGATACCAGGGCTTCACTAATCCCAGCCGTAACATTTGTCGTTTTGCTACCTCCCACATCACCAAGATTTAGGGAAGCAAAGGAGGCTATCAATCCTAATACTGTGCCGAGAAGACCCAACAGTGGAGCAAGACTAATGATTGTCTCGAAAAGGTTTTGGAAACGTTTGAGTACAGGTATCTCAGCTTGCGATTCACTTTCTAAGGCCAAACGGAATTCCTCTGGATTTGGCTCTTCTAATTCTAAAGCCGCCAGAAAAATCCGAGCGAGTGGCAAATCTGCGTTTTTCTGAAGTTTATCCATTGCACCGACAAGATTATCGAGACGGTAGAGATTCAAAACATCTCGCACTACACGGCTTTGACGCTTATTAATCCGTACCCAAAACCTGACCCGCTCGATGATCAGTGCCACACCCAATACCGAAAACGCCAACAGGGGCCACATGACCACACCGCCTGCTGCAAACAAATTTTGAATTCCCATGTAGTGCCTCTATAACCTCATCCACAATACAAAATTAGACTACCAGAATCTAGAGAAAAGCTGAAACTTATTCTCAACAAAATATAAAATATAATGAGAATTTTTTCAAATGGAACGTTCATAATTTTTATTTACTCGTTCGTTTGTTTTACATAAATTAATTTAATTTAATTACAATAAAAGTTAATTTTGTCCAAAAATCATGATATTGGTGGTTTAAAAATATGTTTATGCTAGTCCGGGGTTCCGTAAAGCTATCCCAAATAATTTGAATTGTTTACTTGATATTTGTAACCTTGCATTCTAAGATAGCTTAATTAGTGAGAATAGGTAGCAATAGCTATGAGCTTTTCCGGCATTACTGTCGAGCAACGTTCCAAAGAAGTTGAGGCTCTCAAGTCTTTTCTGACTTACAGTCTAATAGGTTCACTGGCGCTGCATATCGGCGTACTGTCTTCTGGCATAAGTAATTATTTGACGAGAGTACCCACAGGAGAAGAAGAACCTATAGAGGTTGCGATCGTGGATTCTCCAACTGCAGAACCAGAAAAACCAATTGCAGAGATTCCAGAAGAAATAAAAAAAGAACCAGAAATTGTCCAAAAACAGCCTATAGAAACTCCACCAGTAGAAAAATTTGAACAGATTACAGCAGTCCCTCAGAAGCCACAGCCGATAAATACGCCGCCAAAAGCAATTCCTATCAAGCCAGAAGTTGCTGTGAAATCTGCACCTATTCCAAGATCGCTACCAGAAGTACCTGTGAAATCTGCACCCATTCCCCAATCAGCTCCGTCTGAAGATTCCAAAGCAAGTTCGGCAGGTGGCGGTGGTGGTGGCGGTGGCGGTGGCTCTGGTGTTGGTTTAGGCTCAGGTAGTGGTATTGCTGTAGGTACAAGCAGTGGTACTGGGCCTGGTGGAGGTACTGGTACTGGCACTGGCGGTGGCATTGGTAGTGGAACTGGCACTGGCACTGGCAGTGGAATTGGTAGCGGCACTGGCAGTGGAATTGGTAGTGGCACTGGCAGTGGAATTGGTAGCGGCACTGGCAGTGGAATTGGTAGCGGAGTAGGAAACCGTCCGACAGTAGCAACAGGGCCAACACCTCCAAAAACTAACAGTTCAGGTAATGGTAATGGTCGTGCAGCTTGCCGCGAATGTAATGCCAAGTATCCAGAAGCCGCAAGACGGCGAGGAGTTGAAGGCAGAGTAGAAGTAGCTGTAGATACTGATGCAGAAGGCAATGTTACTAATGTGCGGATTGCTCGCTCTAGTGGAAACCGCGACTTGGATGAAGAAACCAAGAGACAAGCGCGTGACTGGAAATTAAAACCCGCACAAGGTGGTAGACAAGGGGTATCGATCGCCACTGAATTTGCTCTACAAGGTTCACGGCGATATCGCCAAGTTCAAGAACGGAAAACACAAAGACAAGCACAAGAAAGAGAGAGAACCCAGCAGACAACGGCTGCTAACTCCACAGAGGCAGCTCCAAGACGTAGGCGCAGAGAGTTGACACCCCCATCAAGCCCAGCAATATCTGGATTTAGTCGGCGACTGGAACCTCAAAGAGCAGAAAGTCCTGCTAGAAACTCATCACCTGAAGCTAGAACAACCCGTACTCAAGGAAGTACAAGAGAGTCTTTACGCCGCATTCAGCCAGCGACTACCGATTCATCACAAAAGCCAGAAGCAACCACAAATCGGCGGCGGCGAAGAGATAACGCTAGCCAGAATAAATTGCGAGACTCTTTGCGCCGTTTACGCCAACAACCTCAATCGCAACCTGCTACTCCCAGTCAGCAGTAGTCTGTCAAGTTGAAATTCATGGGTTAATAATCAGCGCTTGAGCGCTTAACAAAGGACTAAAGTCCTGACTACGAATTTATTGACCCCGTGAAGTTGACTTGACATACTACTAGTAGAGGGATCAAACTTATTGGAATCATACTTTGATTAACAACGATCGCCGCCTCCTGTTTTTAGGAGGCGGTTGTTCTTTAGACAGAAATGGCTTCATTAAGCATTACCCATCTAGTATGAGGAAGAGGGGTTAGGAGTGCGGTAATTTTATGATGGGCTATTAGAGACACTGGCGATCGCTTGATTTGCCAATGAATAGTAATGGAAGTAAATCATCCTGCACTTTCTCCTACCAACTTTTATGAGCGGGGCAATGTAAATCGCCTGCGCTTAGAGAATGGTAGTAGTGTTTGCTCATCACCAATTATATGCTGATAGATATAGGCAATAGCTAACTCTCAAGTTGCTCATCTGCACTTTATGTCTAGATGTCAAATTCACTGATTTGAATAAAACTTCTACATAAACACACACTGATGCGGTTTGATTTGCTTGAATAGCTATATTGATAGGACATTGATAACGTCGGCAATTCACAATTCCTGATTATGGCAAGTAAATTCATTGATGTTAGAGAATATACTGTCAGGGCGCACAAAAGACAGATTCATACTCGTGTTTTCCAGTTTGTCTGTAAAGAGTGTAACGATCTGACAAAACGGGAGACTTTCGGCCCTCGACCTTTATATTGTGAGAGATGTCGCCCTCCCCAAGCGCCTAAGAAATCCCAGCCAGCATCTCACAAGGCAAAACCCAGAGCAATGTCTTATAAAAGTGACATCGATTTAAATTGATTAAAGCCCTATGACTCAAAATGGACAATTAGAACCGCCTCCGGGAACCTTTCTCTCACCATTGTTGGAATTACGAGACTATTATGCTCGCCTTACAGAAGAGTATGAACGCCTCTTTGTGCAGGCGCGATCGCAGCTGGATCATGTAGAAGCGTTGTTGTCTCACTGGTCTTTTTCTGATGCCAACAAGCAGATATCAAGATTAACTGCGACTGATGAAACCTCAAATCTTTCTGGGGAAAATTCTCTGCGGTTTTTATCACCCCTTGATGACATCGGCGAAATCAACTTGGTGGAGTCTGTACAGTCAGAACGAAAAGACTCAGAGCGAGTTGAGATAAATAATTCTTTTTCTGCTACTGTTGATACAAAAGAGAGCCAATCTCTAACGACATCAACAGATTCAAAGAGCGCCCCAGAGAACAACGATAGTTCAACGAAGGTAGTGGAAATTCCGATGCTACCTCAGTATCAGCACGCTATCTCGCGAATGGAAGCTATAAAACAGCTATTGCAAGAACAGATAGGTACTGTTTGTCATATCGATTTTATCGTGCGATCGCTTTATGGAGAGTTAGATTCCCATCTATTCAAAGTAGTTAAAGGTAGAGTGCAATCTTCCCTCACCCAAGGTAGAGAAAGGAATTACTGGGTAACTATTCCCGATGAGCCAGGTTGTTATACTCTGGATTTAAGTTTGGTAGCCCCAAATAATCGCAATGGTGCTTCTAGGAATATCAAGAACAAAAACAAGAAGCCTTTCGTTCCCCCGACAAAAACAGTACCGATGCTCAAAGCCTTTGAGGGTCAATTCTTAATTGATGCCCTCACCTCTCTGTTACAACAAAATCCAGGTAAAGTTTTCAGCGTGGCTGAAGTCATCGCCGGAATTTATGGAGAACTAGATTCTCAGCAAATTAGAGAGATCAAAAATAAGGTGCTGAATGAACTATCTAGAGGCTATCGGACAGGCAGATTCGCTAGGGTTCCTAATCAAATCGGCTTCTATACTTGGGACTCAAATCTGATATTGAAGGGGAGTTCTCGTTAAATTGGGCATTGGGCATTGGGCATGGGGCATGGGGCATGGGGCATGGGGCATTGTTTACTGCCCCTCTGCTCCCCTGCCCCTCTGCTCCTCTGCTCCCCTGCCTCTCTGCCTCTCTCCCCACCTATCCCAAAAACAGCTTGTACGCCGGATTCTTATTCTCATCCCAATAGCGATAGCCCAGACGATCGACAAAAGCTTGCCACTCTTCCATCTCGTGGGGGGGAACCTGGATACCGACAACGATTCGTCCGTAGTCTGAGCCGTTGTTGCGGTAGTGAAAAAGACTAATATTCCAGGCAGGATTCATGGAAGTCACAAACTTCATCAATGCGCCGGGACGTTCGGGAAACTCAAAACGGTAGAGTAATTCATTGTTAGCCAGGGGAGAGTGCCCACCCACCATGTGCCGCAGATGTAGTTTAGTTAGTTCGTCGTCTGTTAAATCAAGGGTTTCAAATCCATGAGCTTCAAAGGTTTCTACCATCTTGATAGCATCGGCACGGTTTTGAATTTGCACACCGACAAAAATATGGGCTGTTTTTTCGTCGGCAATACGATAATTAAACTCGGTCAGATTACGGTTGCCAATACATTCACAAAACTGGCGAATACTTCCCCGTTGCTCTGGAATTGTGACTGCAAAGATCGCTTCGCGGCGTTCGCCGAACTCTGCTCGTTCTGCCACAAAGCGGAGGCGATCAAAATTCATGTTTGCACCACAGGCGACAGCAATTAAGGTTTGTCCCTCGATTTGTTCTCGTTCGGCGTAGGCTTTGGCAGCTGCGATCGCTAATGCACCGGCTGGTTCTAAAATAGATCGCGTATCCTCAAACACGTCTTTAATCGCAGCACACGTATCGTCTGTATCCACCAAAATAATTTCATCTACATACTGCTGACATAAACGGAAGGTTTCTTCACCGACTTCCCGCACCGCTACGCCATCAGCAAATAACCCCACTTGGGACAAGCGCACCCGATGCCCGGCTTTAAGCGATTGAGACATGGCATCAGCATCAACTGGTTCAACACCAATAATCTTGATTTCGGGACGCAATCGTTTCACATAAGCCCCAATCCCAGAAATTAATCCGCCGCCTCCAATTGCCACAAAAATTGCATGGATGGGTTGCTGATGTTGCCGCAAAATTTCCATCCCGATTGTCCCCTGTCCAGCAATTACATGGGGATCGTCAAAGGGATGAATAAAAGTCAATCCTTTTTCTACTTCTAATTCACGCGCATAACTATAAGCATCGTCGTAAGTATTTCCATATAACACCACTACTCCGCCCCTCATTCTCACCGCATCCACCTTGACTTGGGGTGTGGTTACTGGCATGACGATAATCGCTTTGGTTCCCAAGCGTTGGGCTGCAAGGGCGACTCCTTGAGCATGGTTCCCCGCAGACGCTGCAATTACACCCTTTGCCAATATATCTGGTGGCAGTTGCACCATCTTGTTATAAGCACCCCGCAGTTTAAAGGAAAATACTGACTGCATATCCTCACGTTTCAACAGGAGTTGATTATTCAGCCGCGCAGACAAATTTGGAGCATACTCCAGTGGTGTTTCCTGGGCAACATCATATACACGGGCAGTGAGAATTTGGATGAGGTAGTCGCAAAACATGGGCGTCAAGGTGTTAGCAAATGCTGGATGGAAATTAATTCTACGTTACAAGCGATCGCACTGGTTTTATTGAATTGTTTTCTCTCGAATTTTTGATTGAACAAAATTTAAAAATTACCTAATTAATATTCTTTGAAGAGAGATAAGTTCAATTATGGAAATTTTTTGATGACTGCAAATTTCATGCGATCGCTGGTAAGTTAATTTTAAACAAGTTTTGCCAACTATTTGAGTATATTAAGTATACTGCTGCTTAAGAACATAACTTCTCAATTTATGTTAAAGTATGCGTGGAAGATGAAATTCGGCTGTACAGTTTGTTTTTATATATACTTGTATTACAGACCTCTCCGGATCTAAATCTCTACATCCTCTGATTCTGGAGACATTCTATGTCAATTTACGTCGGCAATCTATCTTATGAGGTTAAAGAAGATGACCTCCGCCAAGTCTTTGCAGAATATGGAACTGTAAAAAACGTTCAATTGCCTATCGACCGAGAAACAGGTCGGATGAGAGGTTTCGGCTTTGTGGAATTGGAATCAGACGAACAAGAACAAGCAGCAATTGATGCCCTTGATAATGCTGAATGGATGGGTCGAAGCTTAAAAGTTAATAAAGCCAAGCCCAAGACAGACGGCGGTTCCTCTGGTGGTAGACGAGGAGGCTATGGTGGCGGTGGCGGTGGTGGTGGCCGCTATTAAGGTCTAAAACCAAAAATTTAACTCTAAGGTCTTAAGGGCAGACAAGGAGTCTGCCTTTTTTGCGTTTTGGTTGACCGAAGTAAATGCAGTTCCGATAAAACAAGTTTCAAAAGCCTTGGATAAAAGAATGACTGGGGACTGGTATTTTGATTCAGCAATGGCTCAACCTTAGCTATTCGCTAACAGCACTCAGCAATGGCTCAACCTTAGCTATCCGCTAACAGCACTTTCAAATCAGAGAGCAGGATGCAGGAGGTTTTAGGAAATAATTCTTATGAAGCCATGCGTTAGGGTAGCTTCCCGCAGGTATCGTTTTTGTAATAGGTGTAGCAACCATGAACCCAGAAGCTAAACATATTGTTAACGAACTAAGGCATAAGTTTTACTCTAACTTTGCTGCTACTATGAACATGCCAGTACTTATAACTGGTACATCTTATAGTAGTAATTCACCGATCGCATCTTGGATGGATCGTAAGCAGAGACTCAACTATATAAATGTATACGCCTATACAGCACCCGATAAATTTGTTCCATTTCGCCCATTCATTCTGCGAGTGGCTATTAACAAGAGTGCTGGTAGAGTGACGACGATTAGAAAAGGACAAATCTGCCGAGGTCTGAATTTGGTGTGGGATTTCGAGTTAACTGTATTACCAAAAGAAATCTTAGACTTTCTTCCCTGGATAGTTAACTTAGTTGAGGCCCATGATAAAGGTTCGCCCTTGTTGCTAGAATCACCACCCCATTCATTTGAATTAAACGTGTCAGAGGTCAAGTTATTTAATAACGCCTGGACTGAAAAAGCTTGGCTCTTGGCAAATCCGACCATATTCCCTACTCGAAATATATAATTTTTTTAATTTTCATAAATAAATTTAGTTTCTCTCAAACCCTTTTGGCAGAGAGAAAAACTATTTTTTACAAGCTCCTGCTTCCTGCCTTTCTCCGATGAATGATTGAGGACTGCTATATATGCCTGATAATTAATAAGGCAATCTACAAACAGCAAAGATGCAGACTCTCCAAAAACTCTCTCTCCCAAGCATGGGCTGCGGCACTTGGGCCTGGGGCAACCAACTGCTTTGGGGATATGACGAAAGTATGGATGAGCAGTTGCAGGCCGTCTTTAACCTTTGTGTCAGCAACGGTGTAACTTTATTTGATACAGGCGATTCTTACGGAACGGGGAGATTGAATGGCCGGAGTGAGTTACTTCTGGGACGATTCAACCGAGAATATGTAGGTTCAGGCAAAGACAATATTTGTATTGCGACTAAGCTGGCTGCTTACCCGTGGAGATGGACACGTCAATCAATGGTAAGGGCTTGTCAATCATCTGCCCAACGCTTGGGAAAAAATGTTGATTTAGTACAGATGCACTGGTCAACAGCAAACTATGCTCCTTGGCAAGAGGAAGGACTATTAGATGGTCTTGCCGATTTGTATGAGCAAAGATTGGTCAAGGGAGTAGGATTATCCAATTATGGACCGAAACGGCTTCAGCGAGTGCAGAAGAAATTCGCCGAACGAGGCGTTCCGATTACAACTCTGCAAGTTCAATACTCTCTGTTGTCTACATATCCTGTCACCCAACTCAAGCTCAAAGACCTTTGTGATGAGTTGGGAATTAAATTGATTGCCTACAGCCCTCTCGCTTTGGGAATATTAACAGGAAAATACTCTGAGCAAGGCCCTTTGCCTAAAGGCATTCGAGGTCTGTTATTTAAACAAATATTATCAGGAATGCGTAGAGATGAAGCGGCTTCTGCTGGCAAATCGCTTTTGGAATGTTTGCGAGAGGTGGCACAGTTCAGAAACAAAACTATGTCACAGGTAGCAATTAATTGGTGTATTTGTAAAGGAACTATTCCCATCCCTGGAGCAAAGAGCGTCGAACAAGCCAAGGAGAACCTTGGGGCGTTGGGTTGGCAATTAGACGCTGGTGAGATTGCAGAGTTGGATAGGGCGGCGGCAAATTCAGACAAAAAAATGGTACAAAATATCTTTCAAACTAAGTAAAATTTTAACGTTGCTGAATTTGCCCTACTAAAGCCTAATTCTGGTTAAGTGAAATCCACAAATTTGGTGTTGAATGTCACGATAGATTCAGCAATATCCACTAAAAATATGATGTTTGTAACGAAAATCGTAGTGGTGGTAACTAAATTCGTAACATTGTAACGAAAATAATCATGTTTGTAACGAAAATCGTAGCGTTAGTAACTACACTCATTATTTTAGTAACAAACTCGTAATATTGTAACGAAAATAATCATGTTTGTAACAAAAATCGTAGTGGTGATAACTAAACTCGTTATTTTAGTAACTTAAAGCGTGATGTTAGTGGCGATGTTTAGTAACGGCAACTAGTTTCAATTCAAAAAACCTAGATATCACACGCAATATATTGAGAAAGTAATGCTGAACTGTGCAAAATCCGTAACGCTGAGTAAAATATGGGTTTTTTAACTTAGTTGCGGAATTTAGAACAAAAATGGTGTGTTAAGAAGTAAATAGGATGCACATAGTCAAGGCAGTATATGATACTTGAAACTGCGGCGATCGCTATTTTCTCATCAACCAACGTGCGATCGTTAAACGTTTCCGCAAAGACAACGCCTAACAATCTTGATAACATGGAAAAAATAGTTCAACCTCACTCCCAAGGTTATGAGTAACATTAATATTTCCTTACCTGGGTCGATGAAAGTCTTTATTGAGGAACAAGTGGCTGAAGGTGGCTACAGTTCAGTTAGCGAATATCTACAAGAGTTGATCGTTCAAGACCAAAAACGCAAGATGCAAGAAAAGATAGAAGAACTTTTAATTGCAGGACTTGAAAGTGGAGAGACGATAGAAGTTAATGATGAATGGTGGCAGCAAAAACGCACACATCTGATCGACCTGATGCATCAAGAGAACTAATGACAAAGCAGATAGTCATTACACCCAAAGCAAGTTTAGATATTGATGAGTATTTTGCTTACATTGCCCAAGAAAACCCCGAAACGGCTCTTTTATTTTTTGACTCTGTAAGAGAAACTTTTGCACAGTTAGCAAGAACGCCTGGAATGGGTAGCCGTTATCCTCTGGATAATCTTAGTTTACAAGGTTTACGTAAATGGGCTGTTAAAGGATTTAAAAAGTATCTAATTTTTTACTTTGAGGGAGATGAAACCATTGAAGTTGTGGGATTCTCTATGCTGGGCAAGATATAGAAAGGATTTTAGAATAGGAATAATATTGATTAGCGATCGCTTGTATGATTGCGTTGGTGGAGCGATGTCTACGACGGGCTGCGCCTACGCTTTTCTCTCATCAACACAAATGCGTAAGCGTAGCCCGTCGTAGACATCGCCTTTTACAATTGGAGTATTAATTGTATTTACGTCTATGAACTTTCCTCCCCAAATCCAACAAAAGATTGAAAAATGGGCAAGCAGTCAGGGAATTTCGGCTGAACAGTTTGTTTTGCAAGCTATTGCAGAAAAAATTGACACGCTGAGTCAACAAGTTACTGAAGAACATACTCAACAAAACTCTGAGATGACCAATGTACTGCCTCTTAACCAACCAAATATTTATCGAAAAGAAGGGATTTTAGTTGTAGAGGCAGAATTACCAGAAACCTTTGATGTTAATGTTTTTATAGATGAGTTGAGAGAAGAACGCATTCAGGATCAAATAACTTAATGAAAGTCTTGTTTGATACTTGTGTCTTAGTTCCTGCATTCATTGTCAATCACCCGCAACATTCTGTTTGCTTTTCCAAGATTAAAGCTGCAAAATCTGGGCAAATCCAAGGGTTTATCTCAACTCACAGTTTAGCTGAAACATATTCTGTCATCACACGCTTACCTATTCAGCCGCGTATTAGTCCCCAACAAGCTGAGATGATTATTGTAGATATGTCACAGTATTTAGAGGGAGTTCCACTGCTTTTCAATGACTATCAGGCTGCAATCGCTCAAATGGCAACCTTAAATCTTCCAGGTGGCGGTATTTTTGATGCTTTAATTGCTCAAGCTGCTTTAAAAGCAGAGGTAGACACTCTGTTAACCCTGAATCCAAATCACTTTACTCGTTTGGGAAATGCAATCGCTCACATTGTACAAGTCCCCGATTAAATGCGTAGACGCTTCTTTGGCTTGTCGTCAGGCGCTTTTCTCTCATCAACACAAATGCTATATCTTCTGAGTTCTACGTTTCTATCTCAGATACATTCAAACCTGTTAACCTAGCTACCTGTTCTACTGTCATCCCAGACTCAAGTAAGTTGCGTGCAGTTTGTAATAACTGCGATTCTGCCTTGTCTGCCCTTTGGCGTTCCTTTTCTTCAGGAGTTGGCAGCAATTCTCCTGTCAAATTTGCCCAGCGTAACCAAATAGCATCAATACCTTTATAACTTCCCTGCCACAACTGCAATGCTAACCCTAAAGATTGGCTCACTAACTGATTTTGAGCATTGAATGCAATAGGTTGATAAGCTCCTTTTGCAATAGAAAAACCAGCCAAATCATTAGGGTTAAAAGGGTCATACCAGAAATATTCTGGCACACGCATTTGATTTTGATAAATTAGCTTTTTCTGATTTTTATCTGCTTGGGCTGTGCTGTCAGAAAGCAACTCAATGACTACATCTGGTGCTTTCTCCTCTTCCCAAACCACCCAACTGCGACGTTCTCCTTTCGGGACTCCCAACACAGCAAAAAAGTCTGGCCCTTTAAAGTCTTTGTTACGCACTTGGGCCAGACTGTAATAAACAAACATATTACCGCCGATAAACCCATCCTCTCGTTCTTCCAACCAAGGTATCAAAGCATCTATCAGCAAATCCATCTGGGCTTTGTGTCGTGCGCTTTCCATCGGGATACCGTCATCGTATGGTAATTCTGCTTGAGTGGGTGGGAGTTGAATATCTGGTGCAGCTAGGGTAGTTTCGGACATAGCTTTTCACCTTGTGGGTAGGCGTGACGGGTATTTTTATGTTAAGCGATCGCAGAAATTTCAGTTAATTTGCTTTCGACAGTTTTGCAATTTGCCCACTAAAGTATGCTTCTTGATGTTTGAGTTGTTGCGCCAGTTTTAACCCTTGTTGAAAAGCTGTTAATGCTTGAGGGAATTCTTTGCGTTCTAAATGCAATTGCCCAATTTGGTCATAACCTTGCATCATTCCGTAAAAATTGGCAGCTTGCGCCTGTATCTGCACCAGAATTTCGCTAGCTTGCAAAGCCTCTTCTGTTTGTCCTTGGGAACGATACAGCGCAATTAACTTCTGCAAAGCATCACCAGCCCGAACGTACTCCTTTAATTGCCAAGCAGTGGTATAAGCTTCTTGATAATTATTAAAAGCTTTTATCAGTAAGTTAGGATCTTTCTTGGCTAGAGATTCGTAATCTGAAGCGATCGCTAGCTTTAATTCTGGTATTTCCGTAAGCTTATTTTCATTAACATAAATTTCTGCTAGTTTGTTAAGTACATTCAATGACTGCTGTGGTTGGCTTGTCTGCTCGTAAATATAAGCCAGTTGTTGCAGATATGTTACCTCGTTTACACGATCGCCAAGAGAAGTAGCGAAACTCAACAATTCCTCGTAGATTGGCGCAGCTTTGCGATAATCAAACCAACTCAAATGCAGTTCTCCAAGTGTTTTGAGGGTTTCTAATAGCGCTGTTTGGTCTTGTTGTTGTCGCACTACTAGCAAAACTTGGTTGTAAGCTTCTATAGCCAGTTTAGACGAGCGCAGATTTTTGTAAGCTTCACCTAGCGCTCGCCACAATTCTAGATCGATTGGGGCAGTTTTTTTCTGAGATTGCGCCTGTTTTTGAATCGCTTGCAATCTTTCCGTAATATATTGTACTTCTTGTCCGTCGTTTAGCTTCCAAGCGATCGCCCCAACTCGTGATAATGCTTGCACCTCTGCTAATGAACCTAAAAAGCGCCGCAAACGCAGTTCTCGGTTCCAAATTTCAAAGGCCGCAATCGGTTCACCTGCTTGCAGTTTCGCTGCCGCTTCTTGATTTAACGCATCTAACGCTGGTTCTAACTTTTGCCGTTCTTGGGGAGTTAACGGCTGTTTATCCTTGGGCGATCGGGGTGACAGTGGATCGGGTGTGGTAATCTCTAGAGGGTTGGGAGGAAATTTATCAGGTGGTTTTGGCGGTTTACTCTCTGCCAGTGTTAAGGAATTGCTAAAGAGTATAGTGGCAGTAGCGATCGCAATTAAGTGCCTGAGCATGAGTACTTTACTTTGCCTTGAGTGATTTGCATGAGATAATTAGCAATTATCCCCATGCCTATTATTGACTAACTATTCTCCAGCTTTTCTCCAGCTTGACAAGAAAAGCTTACCTCAGAGCTATGTGGCTTCAGGATACACTAAGTGCGGATTTTGCCAAAATAAATACCTAACGAATTTTAGTTGTTAAGTACACGATGTCAGCAGTTTAACTTGTACTGAAGCAGCCTAATTTTCTCCAGTCAAAGCATCCATCGTAGATATAATTTAAAAATTGCGATCGCAACCGGGATTTTTGAGTCTAGGGAGTGTCAAAATAATCCTAGATCATATTTAAGCAACTAGTCGATCGTTTTGTAATGACTCATTCTACTGATATCGCCACCTTAGCCCGCTGGATGGCAGCTGACTTTAGCAATCAAGAACAAGCTTTTGAAAATCCACCTTTTTATGCCCATATCCGCGTGTGTATCCGTCCTCTTCCCTTAGAGTTGTTCTCAGGGGTAAGTTTGTTTCTCGAACAAGCTTATGATTTTATGCTCAATCAACCCTACCGGATGCGGGTAATGAAGTTGATTCCGGCAGAAAACCACATTGCGATTGAACACTACACAGTTAAAGAAGAAGAAAAATTTTACGGTGCATCCCGTGAACCCGAACGCCTCAAAGAGTTGTCTGTTGACCAATTGGAAAAAATGTCAGGCTGCAACATGATTGTAGAGTGGACAGGGAAGAGTTTCAAAGGCAAAGTTGAACCTGGTAAAGCCTGCATAGTGGTTCGTGACGGCAAAAATACTTATCTGGATAACGAATTTGAGATTGACGCTAAAGAATTTTTCAGCCTCGACAGGGGAAGGGATTTAGACACCGATGAACGTCTCTGGGGTTCTATCGCCGGCCCATTTCACTTTCTGCGTTGGGGTAGTTTTGCCGACGAAGTAAAGGTGTAACAAGTGAAAAGTGAGGAGTTACAACCCAAAACTCTCTTTAATTTGCTAAGAGTTGTCTGTGGTTTGGTCAACTTGTAATCGTAACTTTTAGCGATCGCCCAAAGACTACCAAAAACATCCAGTTAACCTACTATCTCTACCTCAGAATCCTATGCTATCATGGTTTAACTAGCGCCCTATGGCTACTAAATGGCTACTAAGACACCTTAGCAACATTAAAGTAGTTCAGGGTATCTTGCTGTGGCGGCATAGCCAAGTGGTAAGGCAGAGGTCTGCAAAACCTCCATCCCCGGTTCAAATCCGGGTGCCGCCTTCAAAGAAATATAAGCATTACAGGGCTTTTAAGCCCTTTTTTAATAGTAGCTGTAGGGCTTGTTTCCAGATCCTTCCAATATTTTTGGGGTAATTTTGGGTAGTTTGGGTAAAGAACTGGGGTAAAACTGGGGTAAATATGTAAGGTAAAGGTGTTTACCCCAATACACATTTCTGGGGTAAAACTGGGGTAAAGTGGAAAAGTAAAAATGTTTACCCCAGTTAATTAAGCTTATGGAGCCTAAAAAATCTCAAAGTATTGCCAGTCGGGGTTCGGTGCAGATAAAGAACTCTAACGGCAGTCTCCAATTAGTTTTTTCTCATCCTATTATTACGCCCACTGGAGAGCTAAAAACCAAACGTTTCTATCTTTCAACAAGGCACGAGGATACACCTTTTGGAAGACATCAAGCATCGGCTTTGGCGACAAAAATCCAGAGAGATATTGACTATGGAGAGTTTGATGCCAGTTTAGTTAAGTACAAACCAGCAGCATCATTAAGCACCGTTACCCCAATTACCCCAATTACCCCTTCACTTAACCCCCAACCAGACTTGGGAGAATTATGGGAAAAATACGCTGAGTTTAAAAAACCACAGGTTAGTCCTTCTACTTATGCGGTTGACTACCGCAAGTATCGCAATCACATTGCTAAGTTACCAACTAAAACTTTAGATGATGCGATCGCCATTCGAGACTATTTAGTTGCACATCTCAGTGCTAATGCAGCTAAACGTACTTTGACAAATATAAATGCTTGCTGTGATTGGGCACTCAAGAGTCAGCTAATTGAATCAAATCCCTTCCCAAGTATGGCAAAAGATATTCAAATACCGAAGTCAGAATCGGCAGAATATGAAATTAATCCCTTTACTAAGGAAGAACGGGATAGCATAATTCAAGCGTTCGAGGAGAGTAAGCTCTACAGCTACTATGCTCCTTTAGTAAAATTATTATTTTTTACTGGATGCAGACCATCCGAAGCGATCGCTCTACAATGGAAGCATATCAGTGATAAATACATTACCTTTGAGCAAGCAATTACCATCAGTACTAAAGGGTTAGCTCTGAAAGATGGATTAAAAACCCAAAGCCAAAGACGTTTTCCGATTAATAATCAGCAACGTGAAATTTTAAACTCTATCAAACCTGAGAACTCTAACCCAGATGATTTTATCTTTAAAAGCAAGAAAGGTGGCATAGTAGACTTTGGAGATTTTCTCAATCATGCCTGGAAAGGTTACAAAAATCATCGTGGTACACATATAGATGGAATCGTAACTCAACTTGTAAAACAGGGTGTAGTCAGCGAATATCGCAAACCTTACCAATGCAGGCACACTTTTATTACTCTTTGCCTTGAAGCTGATATTGATGCGAAGGATGTAGGAAGGTGGGTTGGTAACTCTCCAGAAATTATTTACAAGCATTACGCAGGTAATAAACGTAACCTACAGGTGCCAGAACTATAAATTTGTTGAATTAAAATATAGGCAGGGTTAGCGCGTCTCAAACCCTATTGACAGGGGGATTTAGCGTAAGCGCAAAAAGCTCTATCTCCTAAAAGAATATCTCCATGATTAAGAAACTGATATAGCTGACGAGCTAATTTAATATCATGAGTGTTCAGAACATCGATACATCGAGCAATCGCGGCTCCCGTCGCTAAACTGAATATTACACCGATTTTCGCAATTGGGAATCCACACCCAAGCTTTTGGCTACTAGGTTGGGGATATGCTTTCTGGTTTTCGGCAGTATCAGGCATTGATACCGTAGACCCATCTATTACTTTCACATTTCGACCACACCATAAATATTCTGTTGTCACTTTTGCTTCTAAATTATCTGCCGCTTTTTTAAAAAGCTTTTCTAATAATTTTTCTGGTAATCTAGAGCGTGCTTGGCAATAAGCACTTGTATCGGTAGAGGGAATTTCTACTATTTGTTCTGCCAAATGAGCAATTATTTTACTGACTGCATTGTGGCAACTTTTATCAGAATCTAAAACTTGAGATAAAAATGCCCACAGAGTTACTATAGGGTCAAATAATCGCTTCTTATATCTAATTTTTAGTTCCACAATGGCTTGCTCAATTACAGATTCTGGTAATAGCTCTTTAAAAGGCAATCCTAAACTTTGATTAAATTTATCCTTGAGGATTTGTACTCGGAGTGTCACAGTAGTAGTAGTTATATTTGCTTGCTCGTCTCTTATGAAAGTATTTCATGAACGAGTAAGCTTTTTCTACTTAGCACAAATTTACATAACCTCTACATCTTATCACTGTCTCTGTACACCGAGCGCTATGCGCGATGAACTTTATCGGCGTAGTTTACCGCCGTAGGCATCGCTTCCATGAAACTGCATCAAAGACAATTGCCTGAGCCATCCCAACACTAATAAAAATAGCTTTTAAAGCTGTAGTCTTTATTCCACATAGCTTAGAGCTTTTCTTAGTGCCATTCGTTGAAATAGCTTTTCGACAGGCGTTTGCTGTTCAGCGACAGACTGTGCGACAGATGCAGTGGACACAGACATATTGGTTTCCTCTTCTACTGAGATACCGTGACGACGATCTTGCCGAACTGCTGGTTCGATTCCAGATAGCGGTGCGCCTCAATAATCTGGTCGAGGGTGAAGGTCTTTGCAATGATCGGCTTCAGCGTTGCGGCTTCAATGCCTCGCCTGATGAAGGCTTGTGCCAGTGCCAGTCGTTGCGGGTCGCTGGTCAGCTCAAACAGCACGTAGCCGCGCAGGCTCAGACTCTTTAGCATCGCCGCACCCGATGGAAACGGAGTTGCCTGACCGCTGAGGTTGCCGTAGATGAAGAGGATGCCTTGACGGCTCATTGCCTGTGCCAGCGTTTCGATTCCAGGTCCCGCGACGGGGTCGAAGACAATGCGTGCTCCCTTTCCATAAGTGATCCGCATGACCTCCGCGACAAGATCCTGCTCCTGGGTGACGATGACATGGGCGGCTCCGGCTTTCTGTAGTGCTTCTGCTTTCGTGCTTGTGCGGGTGGTCGCGATCGCAAGGGCACCCACACTGTTAGCAATCTGGATCGCCGCCAAACCGACACTGCTCGATGCTGCCGTAATCACCACGGCATCCCCGCTAGCCAACCTACCAATATCAATCAGCGCACCATAGGCAGTGAGATATTGCATCCAGACTGCCGCTGCCTCGACCGCGCTGAGTCCTGCGGGACGCTTCAGCACTGCCGCAGCGGGCACGATCGCTTGCTCGGCATAAACCCCATACTGGTTCATGGAAAAAGCCGGAATCACGCTGACAGCTTCGCCGACCTCAAAGCCCTGTACATTGCTGCCCAACGCCTCAACAATACCGGAGGCTTCATAGCCGAGACGAGCAGGCAGATGCGGTTCTTCCAGGTAGATTCCCGATCGAAACATCGCTTCTGCTCGGTTGAGACCGATCGCCTCGACGCGGATGCGGATCTCGTCAGGGCCGGGCGCACCGACTTCGAGATCTTCGATTTGGAGGACTTCAGGACCTCCGATCTGATGGAAACGAACAACCCGTGTCATGATGTGGCTCGTGGAGCGAATGTGGCTGTACTCAGTTGTTGCAACAGTAGTTTTGCTGCGGGTTCGGACGACGCGGGATTCTGTCCGGTAATCAAATTGCCATCACTCACTGCATAGGGCTGCCAGTCATTGGTCTTGGAATACTTGCCGCCATTCTTTTTCAATTCGTCTTCCACCAGGAACGGCACGACATTGGTCAGCTCAACCGCTGCTTCTTCTGTATTGGCAAAGCCCGTCACGGACTTGTCTTGCACGAGAGGAGAGCCATCGGCAGCTTTGGTATGGCGCAATGCACCGGGAGCATGACACACGGCAGCTACAGGCTTGCCAGCGGCATAGAAAGCTTTAATTAACGCGATCGAATTGGCATCCTCAGCCAGATCCCACAATGGACCGTGACCACCAGGATAGAACACCGCATCATAATCGTCGGCAGAGACACTGGATAGCGTTAGGGTACTGGCTAAAACGGTTTGAGCATCGGTATCCTGTTTGAAGCGGAGGGTCGCTTCAGTTTGGGCATCTGGAGCATCGCTTTTGGGGTCGAGTGGTGGTTGTCCACCTTTGGGAGATGCCAGAGTAATTTCTGCGCCTGCGTCTTTGAAGACGTAGTAAGGGGCGGCAAACTCCTCTAACCAAAACCCGGTTTTTCTACCCGTGTTGCCGAGTGTATTATGGGAAGTCAAAACCATCAATATTTTCATGTCATTCCTCGTATTTATCTCATTGCTAGTGCCATCCTATGGCGAGGTGGCGGAAAGGCGCGATCGAGTTCCGCCAAATCTGCACTTGTAAGTGTTAGATCCAACGCCGCGCGATTCTCCCGAACGTGCGCTGGATTGCTGGCTTTGGGAATGGCGATCACCTCCTGATGCAGTAGCCATGCGAGAGCGACTTGGGTCGACGTAACACCGTGACGTGCGGCGATCGCTTTGATCTGAGGATTGTGCAACATTCCCCCTGGTTCACGCGGGGAGTGTTCGATCGGCGAGTACGCCATGATGGCAATGTCGCGCTTCTGGCACCAGGGCAGCAGATCCCACTCAATGCCACGCTGCATCAAGTTGTACAGCACCTGATTGACGATAATCCCGTCGCCACCAGGCAAGGAAATAGCCTCCTCCATGTCATCGAGATCGAAATTGCTAACACCATAATCCCAAATCTTCCCTGCTTGTTTGAGCCACTGAAATCCTGCCAGCGTCTCTGCCAGCGGTACTGACCCACGCCAGTGGAGGAGATAGAGGTCGAGGTAATCGGTCTTGAGCCGCCTCAGGCTGCGATCGCACGCCTCGATCACGCTCCGCCGGGTGGCGTTGTGCGGATAGACCTTACTGATGAGGGAGACTTCATCGCGGCGTTTGGCGATCGCCTCACCGACCACCTCTTCCGCACCACCATCCCCATACATCTCTGCCGTGTCAATCAGCGTCATCCCCAGATCGAGTCCAAGACGAAGTGCTGCAATTTCTGCTTGTCGCTGACTACGATCCTCTCCCATTCCCCAGGTTCCCTGTCCCAACGCAGGCACTAATCTTCCCGATGGCAATCGCACTAGTTTCATCTTTGGAACTCTCCTATACTGGCTGCGCCTGTCCCGCGTGGCTGAACAGCCCAATCATTTCCCGGTTGAACGCTGAAATGTCGTCGGGCATACGACTCGTTACAAGGTTGCCGTCCACCACGACCTCCTGATCCACCCACTCCGCGCCTGCATTCCGCAGATCCGTCTTGAGCGAGGGCCACGCAGCGATCCGCCGCCCGCGTGCAGCACCAGTCTCAATGATCGTCCAGGGTCCGTGGCAGATGGATGCCACTGGTTTGCCAGCGTCGAAGAAGGACTTGACGAACTCAACTGCCTTTTCCTGCATCCGGAGCGTGTCAGGATTGATCACACCACCCGGTAGTAGCAATGCGTCGAAGTCTTGAGATTGTGCCTGGTCGAGCACAACATCGACCTAGAACTCGTCACCCCAGTCCGTAAAGTTCCAACCGCGAACGCGAACGCTCTGGGGCGACACGATGCGAGTCTCCGCGCCAGCCTGATCGAGGGCTTTCCGAGGCTCGGTCATCTCGACCTGCTCAAAGCCGTCCGCGATTAGGATCGCGACCTTCAGTCCTTTAAGATTCTCATTCGCCATGTTCCTATCTCCTTTCGATATGGGTTTGTATGGAGTGGGCGATCGCCTCCAGTGCGCCCAGCGGCTCGAAGGCTAGTAACTCCTATGCCTGAGCGAAGTGCAAGCCAGAGGGGCGCGCCAGAGTTTTGCGGACGCTGACAAGCAACTAACGCTATTTGCCCTGATCAGGGGGTTTAGGGCGAGATTGTAAGGCACTTGCCAAGAATAAATCAGCCCAGCCGTTACTTTCGCCTTGAGGGCGAAAGCGCCTAAATCTCTCGGTTTTGCCAAAAATATTATTGATACGGCTGGGCTGATTTATTTATTGGATCTCCCTAATCCGGTTTTCTACCGAAGTGACCCCTGGCGCTGACCACGCCGATCGCTCTGCCTCTTGTCGCTCTGCCCAGGAGCGTACCGTCCCCTTCAGGATGACCTTGCTCCCCTCCACCTCGACCGTAATCCGCTGTGCATCAGTTTCGGCACTCCGCACCAACGCCTGCTCAATCTTCTGCTTGAGTTCTGATGGGGTCACACGGGGTTTGACGGTGATTAAGTTGGTGACTCCCTTGACACCCAACAGGCGACGAACCACTCGCTCAGCGTCTATTTTCTGGTACTGCCACTCGACCTCACCCTTAAGCGTGACCCAGCCCTTGGAAACTGTGACGTCGAGCTTATCGATGGACAAGTCGGCATCCCACTCCAGCGCATGAATGGCGGCTGCGGCGATGTCGGCATCGGTGCGTTCGGCGGAGCTAGGTAGCCGCACCTCAATCTCGTTAGCCACAGCCAGCACGCCACGGACGCGGTGGGCGATCTCCTCAGCCGCCCATTTATTGGTGTAGGAGTTGACCCAGCCTGTGAGTGTGACGATGCCGTCTTTGACAGCCACGCCGATCTCGGTGGACTGAACGCGAGGATTCCACTTCAGCTCATGTAGCACATCCTTCTGGATGTGGTCGTCGGTTCGAGTTGTGGTTGCGGTTGCCATGATTGTTTCTCCTTACGGTCAAACTTCATTGAATGGCTGCGGTGACTGCTTCTTTGGTTACGCCTCATCCTGCTCTATGCGGCTTTCTTCGTGCTGCCGTGCGGGTCGATGACGAACTTCTTCGGCGAGCCATCGCTAAATATCCGGTAAGCCTCCGGTGCTTGGTCGAGCGAGATGATCTCGGTGTTCGCGACTTCGCTCAAGTAAGGCATCCGGTCCCACAGGATCGCCATCATCAGTTGGCGGTTGTATTTCATGATCGGAGCTTGTCCTGCCGTCAGCGACGGCGACTTGATCCACGCCTTGCTGAAGGCAAGGGGGAGCAGACCTTGCTTGGCCATGTCGGTCTTGGCTTCAGGATCGGCATCGGTGTATATGCCGGGGATGCCCATCGCGCCCCCCGCCCGGACCACTTCAAACAGGGTGTTAAGTATCGCTTCTGAATGCTCTTCTCCGTCTTCCCGTCCGTAGCCATGCGCCTCAAGACCCACGCAGTCCACTCCGGAATCGACTTCCCTCTCTCCCAAGATTGCTTCGATCTGGTCGGCAACTGGCGTATCTTTCCTCGTGTCTACGGTTTCGTAGCCCGCTTTCTTCACCTGGTCTAACCGCTCCTGGTTTCTGTCGCCCACAATGATGCAGGACGCGCCCAAGAAGCGAGCACTGGCAGCGGCACAGCGACCCACTGGACCTGCGCCAGCGATGTAGACCGTCGATCCCGACCCGACCCTTGCCTCTATGCAGCCGTGAAAGCCGGTCGGCAAGATGTCTGAGAGCAGCGTCAGATCCCTGATCTTTGACATTGCTTGGTCTTTGTCGGGGAACTTTAAGAGGTTCCAGTCGGCGTAGGGAACCATGAGGTATTCGGATTGCCCGCCCTGCCAGCCGCCGAGGTTGAAGCCGTAAGCTCCGCAGTCTACTTCGGGGTTGACGTTCATGCAGACGTCGGTGTGACGCTCCTTGCAGTTGCGGCAGCGTCCACAGGAGACGTTAAATGGAACAGAACAAAGATCGCCAACATGAATAAACTGCACGTCCCGACCCACTTCGATCACCTCGCCAGTCATCTCATGTCCCAATTGCATTCCTACAGGAGCCGCAAACCGACCGTGATAGATGTGCTGATCGCTGCCGCAGATGTTTGTTGTTACGATCTTGAGAATCGCTCCGTGATCGGCTTTGTTGCCACGAGGATCGATGAGTTTTGGGAAATCAAGATTTTTAACCTCGACTTTCCGAGGCCCCATGTAGACAACTCCACGATTGCTTGCCATGACTGGTTTCTCCTTTTCTTTTGTAATTGTTTGATTTGTGAGGGTTCATCGAAGAGCTTTAGCTTCCTTTGCACCAGCTTTTACGGCATGGGATTGGGTGTTTGCGGTAGCCGCTCCTGAAGTATTGGTTGCAGTTTGCAGATGCGCTTCCAGGAACCATAAGCGCTTGTCGATCGTCCGCGATATCTCAATGTAGAGGTCATTGGTATTCATCTCATTGAGCTCGTTGGTTTTCTGAATCCCATCCCGTAGGGATTTAGCATAAATGGCGAAGCGATCGGCGAGAGCCGTAACATGATCCATCCCCTCTACCAGGTCAAACGGATACTCGGGTAACTCCGACTGCTGGGCAGCAATGCGGGCGGTTCCCAGAGCGTAGCCTCCTAATGCAGTGATGCGTTCTGCCACCAGATCGATAAATTCTTCCACTTCCGCTGCGATTTCATCGAATAGTTCATGCAATTGGTAGAAGTCTTTCCCTTTGACATTCCAGTGAGCTTGTTTAACTTGAGTTTTCAGATCTAGCGTTGAAGCCAGGGTTTGATTGAGCAACTCAATCAGTTGAGTCCGCAACATTTCAGGAATATCGATGCGAGTGGAGTAAAAGTATTGCGAATCACGACTCATCAGTTTGTCTCCTTATCTAGACTCCGCTGTTTAAAATCCAGTGACAGTGAGGGTTTTGTAAGTCGCCGAGGCAATGTTCCCCCTAAGTGCTGGACTCTGTTGACACCCTAGAGGGAGAATCTAAGGGTTTTCTGAGGAAATTATGGTGAATTCACGAAGGGTATGTTCCTTACTTGGCTGCATCTTGGCGATTGCGTTCTAAAAGGCTCTTTTGGTGATCGCCACTATCTGATGTCCCATAGCCTCAGTTTAGGCTTTATGATTGTCCCATTTAGCTAGAAGCCAGGTACTCATGAACGAACTGCACTGCCATTGCCCCTTCTCCGACGGCAGAAGCCACCCGCTTGATGGAACCCAGCCGCACGTCTCCCGCTGCAAAAATGCCGGGAAGACTGGTCTCCAGCAGAAAGGGTTGGCGACGCAGCGTCCACTCACCTGACTCCATCACTCGCAGACCTGTCTTGACAAACCCGTTGCGATCGCACTGAATGGCATCTGGCAACCATTTCGTATGCGGCACAGCACCGATAAAGACAAAGACTGCCAAACATTTAATCGTGTCAGCTTGTCCGGTTTGACTGCAAAACACCTCAACGGCTTCGAGCCACTTGTTGCCGTAGATTTTGCAGATTTCGGTGTAGCATTGCACTTCGATGTTGGGCGTTTGCTCAATCCGCTGCACCAGGTAATGAGACATGGTTTTTCTCAGATCACCGCCCCGAATTAGCAAAAAGACTTTTCGAGTCTGTTCGGAGAGGAAAACTGCCGCCTGACCCGCAGAATTGCCGCCACCCACGACGACCACCTGGGCACCCCGGCACAGCAGAGCTTCCACGGCTGTCGCTGCGTAATAAACGCCGGAGCCTTCAAAGCGATCGCAGCCCTCAACGGCAAGCTTGCGATAGGACGCACCCGCGCAGATTAGAATGCATTTAGCAGAGATTTCTTCGCCGCTCTCTAGTCGCAGCGCGTAGTACCCAGTTTCACGGCTCAGTTGAACTACTTCCGCTGGTGCCGTTAATATAGCCCCAAATTTCTCAGCCTGGATCACGGCTCGATTTGCCAGATCGCTGCCGGAAAGACCCGTTGGAAAGCCCATGTAATTCTCGATTTTGGAACTGGTGCCCGCCTGCCCACCCGGACCCATTTTGTCCAATACGAGGGTTTTCAAGCCCTCCGATGCGCCGTAAATCGCTGCCGCCAACCCCGCCGGACCCGCCCCCACGACTACCAAATCATAGATGGTGTGTTCGATCGGTTTTTTAATGCCGAGGCAGTCAGCCAACTCAGCCATCGAAGGATTTTTCAGTAGCTTATCGTTGCCGCAAATCACAACTGGGGTTTCATCTTCACTGATCCTGAACTGTGTCAGCAGTGTGTCAACTTGAGGATCGTTTTCCAGATCGATCCAGGTAAAGGGAACCTTATTTTTCGCCAGAAACTCGCGAATTCGATGAGTTTCAGGGGAATAGCGTGAACCGACTACCCTGACGGCTACGAAGCCGGATTCCTCAAGCAACTGACGGCGCATCAGAAATGCCCGGAGTAAGACATCACTCAGTCGTGGCATTTCATTCAAAATCCGTCGTAGATCGTCTGCTGCAATCTCATACACCTCACAGTTGGAGTGGGCGATCGCCCTAACAACAGCCGGTCTACCTGTCAAAATATCCACATCCCCCGTAAACTCCCCCGGCTCGTGGATTGTGACGATCTGGTCGTGACCAGAGGAACGATCGACGATCGCAACTTCGCCACGCTTGATCACGAAGAATTGGTAATCCGGTGTGCCTTCCGCAAACAGTGTCTCGCCTGCCTGAAATGCTTTAAGTTTGGCGAATTTGCCCAATGCCGCGATCTGTTCATCGTCGAGTTTAGGAAACGCGATCGGGTGATGCTCTAATGCCATGATTGAAATCCTCGTTCTTGATCACGATACAATTGACGACACCTTTCCCCACTTGCCGCCAAACACAAACTCCCGCTGCGGCTTACGCTGTCTCGGTGTCAGATCTCGCTCTCTAAGCGACTCCGGCAACTGAGTTGGATCTCCCAAATACCCAATCGCCAGCGCCGTCCATGCCTTAAAATCTACTTCTCCTCAATTCAGTTAATGATTTCAAAACAACAAGTTCAAAATTACAGGCATTGCCTATCGGCTTTAACGCCAGCCACCATCCATAGCAACTCATCTATATCAAAGGGTTTGGTGATAAATGCTTGATATCCTGCTGCTAACGCCTGATGTTGAGTTTCTTGAGCAACATCGGTACTGAGTGCAATTGCCGGAATGTGTCCTCCCTGCGTTGGACATAATTTCCGTATCCTGCAAATTAAGGAGATGCCATCTTCCTCAGGCAACCGAACCTCACTGATCAGCAGATCTGGTTTGGCTGCCAATAACGTGAATGCCTCACAGGCTAAGCAGGCTCTGATCACCTCCATTCCCGCCTCCATCAGAACAAACGACAGTAACATCAGATTATCTTCGTCATTCTCGACGACTAGAACCCGGAAACCATTGAGAGCATCCATAGCAAGATTCCTCCCTTGCTCCAAGCGGCTTACTTCAAGCTGCCGTGGGGGTCAATCACAAATTTTTTGGCGGCTCCTTTGTCAAACGCTTGGTAGCCCTGGGGAGCCTCGTCTAGGGGAATCACCTGAACGTTGACAGCCTTAGCGATCTGGATCTTGTCGTTGAGAATTGCCATCATCAAGCCACGGTTGTATTTTTTGACAGGGGTTTGACCTGTGTAGAACGAAAGGCTCTTTGCCCAACCCAACCCGAAGCGCATGGTCAGATTACCGAGCTTCGCTGCCTCGTCCTCTGCTCCCGGATCTTCGGTTACGTACAATCCAGGAATACCCACCGCTCCGCCAGCGCGAGTGACTTCCATCATGGTGTTTAATACGATCGCGGGTACACCTTTCTTCGGGTCGTAGTCTTTGCCGTGCCCGTGCGCCTCAAAGCCGACGCAATCGACTGCACAATCGACCTCCGGCACACCGAGAATTTGTTCGATTTGTTCGGCGATCAAGGCATCTTTGGAGATATCAACCGTTTCACAGCCGATACTTCTAGCATGAGCTAAGCGATCTGGGTTGCCTGCTCCAACAATCACGACAGCCGCGCCCAATAGTTGTGCTGATGCGGCGGCTGCCAGACCAACCGGACCTGCACCAGCAATGTATACCGTTGAGCCACTTGTGACTCCTGCGGTCACACAACCGTGATAACCCGTGGGCAAGATGTCAGTCAGGCAGGTCAGATCCGGGATCTTTTCCATTGCTTGAGCCTTGTTTGGGAATTTCAGGAGATTGAAATCGGCGTAGGGAACCATGACATACTCTGCTTGACCGCCAATCCATCCGCCCATATCAACGTATCCATAGGCACCACCGGGGCGATCCGGGTTCACGTTCAGGCACACATCGGTATGACGTTCTTCGCAGTTGCGGCAGCGTCCACACGCCACGTTAAATGGCACAGAAACCAGATCCCCTTGCTGAATAAATTGAACATCGCTCCCACATTCGATCACCTCACCCGTGATCTCATGACCCAGCACTATGCCGATTGGCGCTGTAGTACGTCCTCTTACCATATGCTGGTCGCTGCCACAAATATTGGTGGAAACAATCTTGAGAATGACGCCGTGATTGCATTTGTTGCCGCGCGGATCAACGAGTTTGGGAAAGTCGATAGTTTGCACCTCGACCTTCCCAGAACCCAAATAAACCACTCCACGATTGCTTGACATGATTTGTTTATCCTGATTTCAGACAATGCAAAATTAAAAATGGGAACCCCAGGCTGGCAGCCACTTTTAATTTTTAATTTTTAATTCATTCTTGTTTGTTAGTGGACAAGACCCGCACGCAGTGCTCGAATTGCTGCCTGAGTGCGGTCATGAACGCAGAGTTTCTTCAAAATATTGCGAACATGACTTTTCACCGTACCCGTAGTGATGTAAAGCTTCTGGGCGATCGCCAGGTTGTTGAGACCGTCAATAATCAGTTGCAACACCTCTCGCTCCCGTTCAGTTAACGGCTCAACGTTAATGATTTGCTTGTACTCTGGCTCGATCGCTCGAATGGCGATCGTCTTAGCAGAATGGTTGATGATGCCCTCAGAATGAAAGGGTTGAGATTGCTGAAGTAGCCCAGCAACTTCTTGAGCAACATCAATGAACGCACCGTTCAAAGCAAAGTTGCAGTCTGATTGAGGCAGTCTAGAAAACGACTGAATCATGACGTTTATATTTTGTTGTGTTGTTCAGGAGATGTTTTTCATCGGTGGTTTCAAGCAACCTATCTGGTTGGTTTTGCAATGCAATTGAAACGACCTTCCAGATGAAGAGAGAGCCAAAATCAATTGGAGTCGCAGATTTTAACTGCTCGAAATCATCTTGTTGGCTTAATAATGAAGGTAATGTCATAGAAGTATCCTCAGTGATGATTGACACCCTAGAGGCGAAATCTAAGGGCTTTCTGAGGAAATTGTGTTTCAAGTCGCTCCATTACGGGTATTCAGGAATGCGTTGTCTAACACAGATTTGGAACGGCAGGGTTGCTGTAGGCGCTTGGGGAATCCATTCAGGCAATTCTCCATTTGGGTGTGATGGATTGACTGGAATCCGCTCACTGAACGCCGCAATATCGATTTCGATGCCGAATTGGGCGTTTGGCTCGGCAAAATAGCCTTCTGGAAGCGACTGGTTCAAGCTGTCTGAAAGATAGGTTGACCACGCATTGTGAAAGCTATGCCAGTGCCGTCTAGTGCTCAAGGGCGGTCGAAAGTGATCGAGGAGTGCCATGTGACTTAATTTTTTAAGTTTTTTGCGAGGAAGGCAATAAAAAGTAACTAATTACAACGGAACGTAAGCGGCTTCGGGTCACTTCTGTAATACTAGATTCTATTGCCTGAAGGAGGGATCGTATGAAGCTCCTGATCGTTGAAGATGATCGAGATACGGCTGCTGCCCTGACGGCTTCCCTGGTAGCGCAGCAGTTTACGGTCGATACAGCGATTGAGGGACGAGCAGCTTTGGCGCTGGCTGAGGCGACTGAGTATGACCTGATTGTGCTGGATGTGATGCTGCCGAGAGTAGATGGCATTAGTCTCTGTCGCCAATTGCGATCGCACAATCAGCAGGTGCCCATTTTGTTACTGACCGCAAAGGATGATCTAGAAGATCGAGTCGCGGGCTTTGAGGCAGGGGCGGATGACTATGTGACCAAACCCTACGAGCGATCGGAACTGCTTGCCCGGATTCGGGCGTTGTTGCGAAGGAGCAGCACGGCATTAACCGAAGTTTTTTGCTGGGGCAGTTTGCAGCTTGACCCCAACCATTGTGATGTGACGTGTCAAGGCAAACCCCTGCATCTCACACCCAAAGAATACAAACTGCTGGAGCTATTTTTGCGACACCCGCGCCGGATTTTTGACCGCCGGACGCTGCTTGATCGCGTCTGGTCAATTGACGAATACCCAGGTGAAGAAGCGGTGACCACTCAAATTCGTGGATTGCGGCGAAAACTCCAGAAGGCAGGGTTGAATCCCGATCCGATCGAAACACTATACGGATTGGGATATCGGCTGCGATCGGTGCCGGAGGAGGATGAGGGGGATGGGGGAGATAGGGAAAATGGGGGAGATCAGGAAGCAACATCTTCCTCACCTTCCTCACCTTCCTCACCCCCGTCATCTTCCTCACCTTCCTCACCGCTCTTACCTCCCTTATCTCCCACCGAGGCAGAAGCGGAAGCAGTAGCAGCGATTCAGCAGATGTGGCTGGAATTTCAGGAGCGGTTGCAGGGGCAATTGGCAGTGCTGGAAGAAGCAATTTCCCACCTTTCCACTTACACCCTCGCCTCCGATCAGCGGCAGCACGCCCATACCGTCGCCCATCGACTAATCGGCTCTTTGGGAGGATTTGGTTTGCCACAGGCGGCAGAGATTGCTCGTCAGATCGAACACGCCCTGAGAAAGCCAACGGCTCTGGTTCAATCTGAAGCAGCAGCTCAGCTAGAATCATTGCTTCAGCAACTCCGGCGAGCCATCCAGCAATCGCCCACCTACACCCCTACACCCCACACCCTTCAGGTCTTGCTGATCGACGATGACACCGACTTGATTGAACGAATGCAGTCAGATGCTCCACACTGGGGGATTCACCTGGAAACCGCCACTGACCTCACCACTGCCCGCCAACGGCTTCAGCATTTCACACCCGCTGCGATCGCGCTCGATCTCACCTTTCCCAACACGACTGAAACGGGCTTGACCCTGCTGGCACAACTGAAGCGCCAGTTTCCCACCCTGCCAGTGCTGATGCTGACTGGACAGGGCGATTTGACGATACGCGTGGAAGCCACTCGTCTGGGAGCCAACGCCTTTCTGCAAAAGCCTGCCACGCCCGCTGAAGTGTTTCAAGTGATCGCCCAACTGCTCAACCGGATTGACACCATGACTGCCAAACTGCTGATTGTGGATGACGATCTGGACTTATTGAGCCTGCTGCAAGCTAACCTGCAACCCTGGGGCTTTCAGGTGACGACGCTGGCAGACCCCAGCCAGTTCTGGCAGTTCCTGGAAGCCACGACTCCCGACTTGCTATTGCTGGATGTCTCGATGCCGGGATTCAGTGGGATTGAATTGTGTCAGGTGGTGCGTAATGATCCGCGCTGGAGTCAGCTACCCGTGTTGTTCCTGTCCGCTCATTCTGATGCCGATACCCTGCATCGGGCACTGGCAGTAGGGGCGGATGATTATGTCTTGAAGCCGATCGTCGAAGCTGATTTAATTCAGCGAATATTGAAGCGATTGGGACGACTCTCGGATTCCCATTCACGGAGCTACCATGTCCACACAAGTTCTGAATGAGAGTAAAACTGTCCGTCAATGCCATCCTGGAGGCAGTGCCCACCCTACAGTTTCCTTCACCCGACGGAAAACGCCATGATTCAATTCCATATACAACAGCGGCTGATCAACGTAGGGTTAGGATTGGCGATCGCCCTCATCCTCCTCACAGGCATTGCTGCCTATTTCCATCTCACCTGGCTGATGGGCAGCGCCTATGGCATCAGCTTTGCCCTGTTGGTAGCAGTCTATCTCTTGGGACGACGAGCAGATCAGGATTGCAGACCGACTGAAGCCACCCTCCGCGAGAGCGAAGAACGCTTCTGCAGTTACTTTGAACTCGGACTGATCGGCATGGCGATCACCTCGCCGACCAAAGGCTCTCTGGAGGTCAACGATGATATCTGCCAGATATTGGGGTACGAACGGCATGAATTGTTGCAAATGAACTGGGCAGAGATCACCCATCCAGATGATCTCGCTGCCGATGTGGCTCAGTTCAATCGGGTCGTAGCGGGGGAAATTGACGCCTATTCGTTAGACAAACGGTGGATTTGTAAAGACGGCAGAGTGATTGATAGCACTATTTCAGTGAAATGCGTGCGTCGTGAGGATGGTTCAGTTGATTATTTCGTGGCGCTGTTGCAGGACATCACCGAAGCGAAGCGCGTCGAAGTCGTTCGCAAACAAACAGCAGCAGCCTTACGCGAATCCGCCGAACAGCTCGAACGACAATCGCGCCTGTTCGAGACGACGCTTTCAGCCCTCACCGACAATATCTTCACCTTTGACAAGGGCAAGCGATTCAGATATGTGAATCTGAGTCTAGAAAGATTATGGGGAATCACGCGGGATGAAGCTGTCGGGAAAACCCTGTCCGAACTGGACTACCCGCCCGATTTAGTTGAGCTTTTGGAGGCGCAAATCCAGCAGGTTTTCGACACGCAGCAAGCTGCTACTGGCGAAGTCCCCTACACTAGCCCGCTTGGCGTCAGCGGCTACTATGAATACATCTTCAGTCCGGTCATCGCTGACGGCAGTGTGGAATTAGTGACCGGGTGGGCCCGTGACATCAGCGATCGCAAGCGCGTCGAAGCCGAACGCAAACAGGCAATGGAGGCACTACAGGAGAGCGGACGGCGCTTCAAGGCGGTCTTCAATCAACAGTTTCAGTTCATGGCAATTCTCAGCCCCGACGGCAGGGTCATCGAACCCAACAACACCTGCTTAAGGGGAACCGGCGTTCTACGTGAGCAAGTGGTCGGGCGTCCATTCTGGGAGGCATCGTGGTTCAATCAACTCCCACTGATGCAGGAACGCTGGCGGCAGGGCATTGCCGAGGTTGCTAGCGGCGGCGGTCCCATTACCGGGGAAGTAGACTATCACACGGCGGACGGGGATTTACAGTATGCCACCTATGCCATCACCGGGCTGAAGGATGACACGGATCAGGTCGTCGAGATCATTGTGGAAGGAGAAGGGGTCGAATTCACCCAGCGGAAACGGGCGGAAATTGAATTACGCGCCAGCGAAGAACGATATCGCAGTCTATTTGAGTCCATTGACGAAGGCTTTTGCCTGTGCGAAATGCAGTTTGACGCAAACAGCAAGCCAGTGGATTACCGCTTTTTAGAAATCAATCCGATGTTTGAGCAACAATCCGGGCTTCAGAATGCGACGGGCAAAACAGTGCGTGAACTGGTGCCAAATCTTGAAGAATATTGGTTTGAGACTTATGGCAACGTGGTTTTAACAGGTGAAACGGTGCGCTTTGTGAACCATTCGGACGTGATGAATCGTTGGTTCGATGTTTGCGCCTTTCGCGTCGGTGGGCAGGAAAGCCAAACCTTTGCCATCCTGTTTACCAATATCACCGATCGCAAAGGCACTGAACTTGCCCTCCAACGAAGTGATACCAAATTCCGAGCCGTGTTTGACCAAATGTATCAGTTTCTCGGCTTGCTCACCCCCGATGGACAGATGATCGAAGTGAATCAGAATCCGCTCACCTTTGCTCAGGTTAAATGGGAGTCTGTGATTGGCAAACCGCTGTGGGAATTTCCCTCCTGGCAGGCAACTGCCGAACTTCAGGCGTTTATCCAAACGGCAGTGGCTGAGGCTGCCACCGGGCAGTTTTTCCGCCAGGACGTGATTGTTCCCGCCTCCACTGGCGAACTCCACACCTTCGATTTTTCCCTCAAACCGATCTACGGCGACGACGCGGATCATGTCACCTGGCTGCTTGCAGAAGGGCGCGACATTACTCCCATCGTGCGCCTGCAAACTGCCCTGCGGCAGGAACAAGAGCGATCGCTCCACCTGATCAACAGCAGCGTCGATGGCATCGTTGCTTTTGATACCCACGGCTGTTGCACACTTTGGAATCCTGCAATGGAGCAACTTACCGGACTCCCGCAAGAAGCTGTCGTGGGCACCTGCGGCACAGATGTGTTTTCTGCCTTGCTAGACGCTAAAACATTGCAGCGCTTTCATCCCGGACGGGATGAAAGCGCTGAAGATTTTGATTTTCACTTTACCCACCCTGCGACCGGGCAACGCCAATGGATCGAAGCCCGCTATTCGCCCCTCCACGATGGCGCCGATACCCCCAACGGCGGACTAATGATGGTGCGCGATGTCACCAAGCAGCGCGAGTTGGAGCGGATGAAGCGCGAATTCATTTCCATTATCAGCCACGAAATTCGTACCCCCCTCTCCTCCATTCGCGGTGCCCTGGGACTCATCGCAGAAGGTATTCTCGACAACGACCCCGCAGCGGCGAAAGAGATGCTGGGCATTGCTAACAACAACATTGAGCGACTGGTGCGCCTGGTCAATGACATTCTGGCACTGAACCGACTGGAATCAGGGCAGGTAGACCTAAAACGACAGTGGTGCGATCCAACGGTGTTGGTGCAACAAGCGTTCTCGAACGTGCGAGCTTTGGCAGAGGCGAAGCAGATTACCCTACAGTCATCCGTTTCAGAGATTCAGGTTTGGGCAGACTTCGACTGGTTGATCCAAGTGTTAGTGAATTTAATCAACAATGCCGTTAAATTCTCTCTTGCTGGCACTATCATCTCTGTGGCTGCGGAACCCCAACCTCAACAGGTTTTCTTTAGGGTGATAGATCAGGGACGGGGCATCCCAACCGAGAAGCTAGACACCATCTTTGGACGGTTTCAGCAGGTCGATGCGTCTGATTCTCGCCAAAAGGGCGGTACGGGCTTGGGGCTGTCGATCTGTCGGCTGATTGTGCAACAGCACGGTGGGCGCATCTGGGCAGAGAGCAAATTAGGACAGGGCAGTACCTTTTACTTCACGCTGCCAACTCCGTAGCGTTCATACCAGAAGCCCGGAGAGTGAGCGGGGTCATTGCCAAACCATTTGACCCACTGACGTTGCATTGGGCGCTGCTACTCTAGGTTGGGATTTAGAGCTTCAGTACGCCAGCAGCTTGGGATTGTTTCCAATACAAACTGTGTCCAAAAGACATATTATTACAAAAAGGGAGTATTTCTACGTGTAGGGAATATTTCTAAATGTTATGTCTTCTTCCGATGCCAATCGACGCATTCTTTTGATTGATGATGAACCTGACCTGTGCCGCATCGTCAAGGTCACGCTTGAACGACTCAAGGGTTGGGAAATCCTTACCGCTGACTCTATACAGGCAGGACTGACACAGGCAGAAGGTAAGCAGCCCGACGTGATTTTGCTTGATTTAACGTTGGATGGAAATGGACTAACTCTGCTGCAAACTTTGAAAAACAATCTGGCGACGCAGGCAATTCCGGTCATCTTGTTCACTGCAACCAATCCGTCTGAGGATTCGCTAGACTTCAACCCCGCTGACATTGCCGGAATTATCCTGAAGCCTTTCAGTGTCTTGCTGCTTGCCGATCAGATTATTGAG
Source organism: Nostoc sp. JL23 (assembly GCF_017115065.1). NCBI lineage: Bacteria > Bacillati > Cyanobacteriota > Cyanophyceae > Nostocales > Nostocaceae > Nostoc > Nostoc sp. JL23. The sequence goes on along the minus strand of NZ_JABXKN010000135.1, from coordinate 16,831 downwards.
CAATTGGGGTGGTGATGCTAATCGCTCAGAATTTCCTCAGAATTTCCTTAAATTATTGATCTTTCATAGATTGTTAGTCTTCAATGACTTAGGGTCTTTTATTCCGAGAGACATGGCATAGTGTGATTTTACCCCCTGCATGACCAAATTTTGAACCATAGCGTGAGCAAAAGTTGTCACTTAAAGGATAAGATGGCCGTTTTTAAAGGATAAAGTGGCCGCCCTAATCAAGCTGGAATGCTTATTTTTCCGTTGAACACAATCTGCGGCGATCGCATTCAAATCTCTTAAACACTCTTCCCTACTCAGTTCTGCTTTGCGGTCACTTTATGGGTTCTTGGCAACTTTTGGTGATGATGAAAGGTTACGCGCTTTAAGGCAGAAGGCAGGAGACAGAGGGCAGAAGGGTTTTAAGATTTTGCCTGTCGTCGTAGAACTTGTGACAAAGATCCAGATCCAACCTGAAGACTTTTATTGTGATATAGAGATTCTGTAACCCTTATACCACAGGGCTTTCTGTAATTTTCTTCTTTCTTCCTTCTGCCCTCTGCCCTCAGCATAGATGCCTAAATCAGCCCACTATTGATCACCAAAAGCTGACAAGAACCACTTTATGCTTTAATTTCGGCCACTTTATTATTTAAGTTACAGTAGTACAGAGTGAAGTATTTCGTGACCGTTTGGTCAAATTATCGTTCAAATCACACATAGTCCAGTTACAGACGATGACGGCAATCTCTGCATCAAAGCGCATCTTGTTAATTGACGACGAACCCGATTTACAACGGGTGGTGCAAACCTGCCTGGAAAAATTAACCCAATGGACAGTCATTATCGCCGCATCGGGAGAAGAAGGACTACTCAAGGCGATCGCTGAACAACCGGATGGGATCGTGCTGGACATTATGATGCCAGACATGGATGGCTATATGTTTCTGGACGCACTGTGGGCTAAACCGGAAACGCAGTCTATACCAGTGGTGTTTTTGACCGCACAGGCTGAATTGCCCAAACCCCAGCAATATGAAGCACGAGGGGTTAAAGGAACGATTGCCAAACCGTTTGAACCGCTCACGTTGCATCAGGCGATCGCCGCTGCTCTGGGTTGGAATCTGGACACTCAGTAAGCCTTGCCTACAGAAAACTCTTTACTTTATCCTGGCAGATTACTGACTAAAACTAAAGGCTGTAAATTAACTGACTGTATCGTGCACCCAGTCGTGTCTTTAGCGACGTTCTTCCCCTATGGGGGATATTTTTGGGTAGTGAGCGAAGACCACGACCATGACAATCGCACCGAACTACGGTGCGTCATACTGGAGGGGCTGGACTAGGATTAGCCATTGCACAGGCGATCGTACAAGCTCATCAAGGCACGATCCAAGTACAGAGTGAGCTAGTGGTCTGTCAATTTGCTATTTGTGGATAAAGACGGTTGAGACGGATACGGGCATCCGCTGTTGTGAACCGATTATTGAGGAGACTGGGTATTGGGGAGCCAGTCGCGTGCAAAGAGAAGTGCGGTCTTTGGGAGACACTGCGTTGCGGAGGTTCCCTCCGTTGTAGCAAGCGTCGTCTTTGCCCCTTCGGGTTCGGAAGTTTCAACTCGACGGGAACCGCCAAGACTTGAACTTCCTCACCAAGTGGAGCAACTTCGGAGGGTTTCTCCCGTTGAGCGAACTGGCGTGACTAAGAAAGGTTAAAGAGAAGTTATTTGTTTTTCCCCTTACAATTTTGCCTTGTCCCAATCCCCAATCATCATAATTTCCTCAGAAAGCCCTTATATTTCTTCTTTATAGTGTCAACAGAGTTCAGCACTGGCATGATAGCAACGCTGTTTCAGCGACTGACAAAACCCAGTCTAATGCAGAATTCTAAACACTCAAGTATAGATCATCAGGAGACTTAAAATTATGGCACTCGTTCGTTGGGAACCTTTCCGAGAAGTTGAAAGTTTGCAGCGGCAGTTAAACCGCTTGCTTGATGAAATAGCACCGACAGGTCGTAGAGGAGAGGAAGGCATTGGCTTTATTCCCTCTGCTGAGATAGAAGAAACCCCTGATGCAGGTAGAAGTTCCCGGTGTAGACCCCAAAGACCTAGATGTGCAGGTGTGAATGAGCAAAAGATCTGGCGTGATTCGCAAATGAGTGGCGCAATCAGTCAATACGTCTCTAGGCCAGCGTTCTGACCTCTGATTACTTGAGATGAATTGGGTTTACGCAGCAGTGATTAGAAGTAGGCCAAGAGCCTACAACGCTTACACATTCTACCTTTGCAGGTTTACGTCACTCATTTGCTAATTGCGCCAGATCTTTTGCTCATTCACACCTTACCTACTTTCTAGTAGACCGAAAAGTTTTGCGATCGCTCTGTAATGAATGCCTGTTCCAGTAAAATTTTGCTTAATATCTGTAATTTTAAATACTAGTGTCGAGAAGCGCTCTTGGACTTAGAATATAAGTAAAGCTAATGAATATGCTAAGAGCATAAGAGCAAATCTCATCCCAGAACATGGTTATGCTCATACTTCAGAGAATTTTGTCAAGGAGTTGCGTGAAAATTGAGCTAGAGGAATATCTGGTTTAGCCATGACTGCAACTACCCCAGTTCTAACTGATAGTAAAACCTTGAATGAAGTAGTTAACTGTTTAACTGAAAACATTCCAATTCAGGCTCAAGGTAAGTGTGAACAAAGGAATGTAATAGACCGTAACTATGGAGTAGCCTGCGAAATTTATTTACCGTCCGGCTGATTTTGGTCGTTTCGCCACTATTTATATAAATTAAACTTATATTTTTCTCTCGAAATCGGCTGTTGTACATTCTTGAATAAACGGTATCACAGACTACTATTTTTTAGCGATCGCAAAACTTTTCGGTCTACTGACTTTACTTGGGCTGCTACGATCTGGACAGAAGATTTAAGAGTGGGAGGGAGAAGCATGAGTTTGCTGATTTCAGACGACATTCTCTGGATTAGCTGGTCGGACTGCTTACTGGCGACATTTACTCCCACAGCAGAGGCTTTGACCGAACTACAGACGCTGAGAGGTTGGTTTTTTGTTAGTTGTACCAGTTTGCTGCTGTATGGGTTAATTTGGCGCCGTGTTCGGCAACTTCAACAAAAACATCAGTTACTTCAAAATATCATTAACTCTATAAGTGATGCCATTTTTGTGAAGGATCTCCAGGGTCGTTATGTAGTGGTGAACAAAATGGCAGCTCAATCGTTAGGGCATCCTACGATGGATATTTTAGGGAAAGTTGTCGAACAATTTCTATCTCCTGAAGAGGCTCAACGAATTCGTTCACTTGAACAAACCATTTTGCAGACAGGACAATCGGAGGAGGTTGAAGAATTACTGACCATCAATGGAGAAGCGCGGTGGTTTTCGACGACTAAAAGCTTGTGTTTGGACGAGCGATCGCGACCTGTGGGGATCGTGGGCATTGCCAGGGACATCACAGAACGCAAGCAAGCCGAGGCAGAACGGCGGCGATCAGAACAGCTACGCATTGAGTTGAAGCTCTTGGAGAATATCCTTGAAATCATCCTGGCAGGCTATTGGGACTGGGACATTCTCGGTAAGCGGCTGTATTATAGCCTCGCCTGGAAGCGGATGCTTGGCTATGACGATCACGAGTTACCAGATATCCCAGAAACCTGGCAACAACTCATTTTTGCAGAAGATTTGCCCCGCATAATGGACTGCTTTGATCAACATATCCAAAGCCGAGGACAAATTCCTCTTTCTAACGAGGTGAGATACCAACACAAAAACGGTTCTACTATTTGGGTAATCTGTTCGGGGCGTGTGATTGAGTGGGATGAGAATGGTAATCCACTCCGAATCATGGGTTGTCACATTGACATTACCCAACGTAAGCAAGTTGAGGAAGCTCTACGGGAGAACGAGCGTCGCTTCAAGGCAGTCTTCAACCAGCAATTCCAGTTCATGGCAATCCTGAAACCAGACGGGACGGTGATTGACGTCAACGATACTTGCTTAAGGGTGACGGGCGTTTCTGCTGAACGGGTGCTGGGCGTTCGGTTCTGGGAAACGCCCTGGTTTAATCAGATCCCCTTAATGCAAGAACGGTTGCAGCAAAGCATTGCTGAGGTTGTCAGCGGCAGCGGTTCGGTGAGGGGAGAAGTCGAGTATTCGATGGCAGACGGGACGACGCAATTTGCCACTTATGCCATTACAGGACTCAAGGATGATAGAGATCAGGTAGTAGAGATCATTGTTGAAGGAGAAGGGGTAGACTTCACGCAGCGTAAACAAGCGGAAGAACAACTGCGACAGACCAATGAGCAGTTAGCACATGTCAACGCTAAACTCGCTCGTGCAACCCGACTGAAAGACGAATTTCTGGCAAACATGAGCCATGAGTTGCGGACTCCTCTTACCTCAATCCTGGGTATGTCAGATATGCTCAGGCAAGAGATATATGGGTCGCTAAATGAAAAACAGCACCAATACCTTGAGGTAATTTCCCAAAGTGGAAACCATTTGCTGACGCTGATTAATGACATTCTCGATCTGGCAAAAATTGAGTCTGGCAAGATGGAATTACAGATTCTACCCACTTCGATCGAGGCACTGTGCAATTCCAGTTTGAACTTTATCAAGCAAGTTGCCTATCAAAAAGCAATCAAACTGGAAACTCGTATTCCCACCAACATTGGTCAGATTGATGCGGATGAACTACGAATGCGGCAAGCATTGATCAATCTACTAAGCAATGCCATCAAATTTACACCGGAAAAAGGACAGGTTGTTTTAGAGGTGAGCCGCGAATTTTCTACAGATAGACTTCACCAACATACTCAACAACTCATTCAATTTAGCGTCATTGATACAGGCATTGGGATTGCTCCAGAACATCTGCCAAAACTGTTTCAATCCTTCGTACAAATTGACAGCAGCCTTAATCGTAAATACAGCGGTACGGGTTTAGGTTTAGCGCTGGTCAAGCAAATTGCTGAGTTGCATCAAGGAACTGTTAGTGTCGTCAGTACGGTTGGTCAAGGAAGCCGATTTACCATTACACTGCCAAGTCAAAATTGCTCTGACTTCACGCAGATGCAAGCTATGCAACTGGAACGAACGTTGCCATCAGAACAGCCCTTGCAACTTCAGGATTCCACGGTTACTGGTTTATTGCCAGCCCAACCTCTGATTCTGTTAGCAGAAGATAACCCAGCAAATATTGACACATTCTCAGCTTATCTCACCAGTTGTGGTTTTCGTTTAATTGTCGCAACAAATGGGCAGGAAGCAATCAATTTAGCCCAACAACAGCCCGACCTGATTTTAATGGACATTCAAATGCCGGGAATGGATGGTTTGGAAGCGATCCGTCAGATTCGAGCCGATTGCACCCTGACGAATGTGCCAATCATTGCGGTGACAGCTTTAGCTATGGCAGGCGATCGCGACAAATGTTTGGCGGCAGGCGCAACAGAGTACCTTGCCAAACCCGTCTCTCTCAAACAACTTAAGACCATGATTCAACAGTTACTTACTATGTCGAAGCCAGCTCAATAGGGGCGAGACGCGATCGCATAAATTGAGTTTTTCTTTGCGCTGATCTTCTCGTGATTCCTAGTCATTAATCTAAAACTATTGAGAATCAGACTGTGAGAAAACCTACGCTATTTAGTAGAGAACTGACCGTGAAAATTCAGGCAGCCGTCGGCTGCCTCTAACTCCCCCCTCGTAATGATTCTCATTTTCATACAGAGTGAGATTTCATTTCCTCAAAGCTTTATGTAGTTTGAGTCTTGGTGTATTTCATCCTGATTCAGGCTCGTCAATATTTAGATGCGTTTGCCCTGAGGGTTTCCCCCGTTGAGCGAACTGGCGTGACTAAGAAAGGTTAAAGGGAAGTTATTTGTTTTTCCCCTTACAATTTTGCCTTGTCCCAATCCCCAATCATCATAATTTCCTCAGAAAGCCCTTATATTTCTTCTTTATAGTGTCAACAGAGTTCAGCACTGGCATGATAGCAACGCTGTTTCAGCGACTGACAAAACCCAGTCTAATGCAGAATTCTAAACACTCAAGTATAGATCATCAGGAGACTTAAAATTATGGCACTCGTTCGTTGGGAACCTTTCCGAGAAGTTGAAAGTTTGCAGCGGCAGTTAAACCGCTTGCTTGATGAAATAGCACCGACAGGTCGTAGAGGAGAGGAAGGCATTGCCTTTATTCCCTCTGCTGAGATAGAAGAAACCCCTGATGGAGTTCATCTCAAGGTAGAAGTTCCCGGTGTAGACCCCAAAGACCTGGATGTGCAGGTATCGCCAGAGGCAGTATCTATTTCCGGTGAGCGCAAGTCAGAAATCAAAACGGAAGAAAGAGGCATCACCCGCACCGAATTCCGCTATGGCAGGTTTCAGCGCGTAATTCCGTTGCCTACCCGTGTCCAGCACGATCAGGTGCAAGCAGAATACAAAGATGGCATTCTCAAGCTGAGGCTGCCCAAGGCTGAAGAAGATAAGAACAAGGTTGTGAAAGTAAACTTAGGTGACGGGCACAGGGGCAATGGGCAAGGGCAGTGACGCAATGATTCCCAAAGCACTCCCTTAAGAGCAGGAGCTAACAACATGATAACAACAGCAACGGGCGAACTTAGCCTCCCAGTTAGCGATCGCGACCATATCCGAGGTCCAAAAAACGCACCCGTCACCCTCGTGGAATACGGCGACTATGAGTGTCCCTATTGCGGTCGTGCCCATTTCATCGTCAAAGAACTCCAGCAGTTGACCGGGGATCTCATGCGCTTTGTCTACCGCCACTTCCCGTTAACTAGCGTGCATCCCCACGCCGAGCAGGCAGCAGAAGCAGCAGAAGCCGCTGGGGCGCGAGGTAAGTTCTGGGAGATGCACAACCATCTCTTTGAACATCAACAGGCGCTCGATCGCAAACATCTAATAGAATATGCCGCTAACCTCGGTCTTGATGTGCCTCAGTTTAGTCACGAACTCGCTGAGCACGCCCACATAGCCAGGATACGCGAAGACTTACTCAGCGGAATCCAGAGCGGGGTCAACGGCACGCCGACTTTTTTCATCAACGGTGTGCGCCACGATGGCTCTTACGACCTCCGCTCATTGTTAGCCGCGATTCAAAACGCAGCCGAATCCTGAGTGCTAAGGAGCCAGAGGGCAGAAGGTTCAAGGATAGATTCTTCCCTCTGCCAAAAGGTCACAAGCCCACGCCAGTTTGCTCAAGTCGGGAAACCCTTACTTTCAGAAGCCGTTGTTAAATCCCCTAAATTTATTTATGGGGATTCCCCTTCTGCCCTCTGCCTCCTGCCCTCTGCCTTCTTAATACCATTTGTTCAACTTGTCCTGAATCCAGACTCTCAATTTTTTATCCCAATCTTTGAAGGAGGTGCTAACAATGGCAAAAATCGTTGGTATTGATTTAGGAACTACCAACTCCTGTATAGCCGTAATGGAAGGTGGACAACCCGTCGTTATTCCGAACACAGAAGGCGGTCGCACAACTCCGTCTGTGGTTGCTTACACCAAGAAGGGCGAAAAACTTGTCGGGCAAATTGCCAAGCGCCAGGGTGTAATGAACCCAGAAAACACCTTTTATTCCGTTAAGCGGTTCATCGGGCGCAGATATGATGAAGTCACCCAAGAGGCAAAACAAGTTACTTACAAGGTGGTACGTGACAGTAATGGCAACGTCAAGCTACACTGTCCCGCTCTGAACAAGGAATTTTCACCCGAAGAAATCTCGGCTGAGGTAGTCCGCAAGCTGATAGATGATGCCAGCACATATCTGGGGGAACCAGTGAGGCAAGCGGTAATTACCACCCCTGCCTATTTCAATGACTCTCAGCGGCAGGCTACCAAAGATGCTGGTAGAATTGCCGGGATTGAAGTTCTGCGAATTATCAACGAGCCAACGGCTGCTGCCCTCGCCTACGGACTTGACAAGAAAACTAACGAAACTATCTTGGTATTTGACTTAGGCGGTGGGACGTTTGATGTGTCTATCCTGGAAGTCGGCGATGGCGTGTTTGAAGTGAAAGCTACCAGTGGCGACACCCACTTGGGCGGTGATGACTTTGATAAGAGAATCGTAGACTGGTTAGCAACCGAATTCCAGCGTAACGAAGGCATCGACCTCCGTAAAGACAAACAAGCCCTGCAACGCCTCACCGAAGCAGCAGAAAAAGCCAAAATTGAACTGTCAGGCGCAACACAGACGAACATTAACTTACCTTTTCTTACTGCAACCCCGGAAGGCCCGAAACATCTAGATATAACCTTAACGCGGGTACAGTTCGAGCAAATGTGTGCCGACTTATTCGATCGCAGCCGCATTCCTGTCGAACAAGCTCTGCGCGATGCTAAACTGAGTCCCGCAGATATTGACGAAGTAATCCTAGTGGGTGGTGCAACTCGAATGCCGGCTGTCCAGCAACTGGTACGGCAGATAATAGGCAAAGACCCACACCAGGGTGTCAACCCGGATGAAGTCGTAGCAATGGGTGCAGCGATTCAGGCGGGTGTGCTTGGGGGTGAGGTAAAAGACGTACTGCTCCTAGATGTCACGCCGTTGTCGCTGGGTGTTGAAACTCTAGGTGGTGTGACGACCAAGATTATTCCGCGCAATACCACTGTCCCAGTGAAGAAGTCTGAGGTGTTCTCAACGGCGGCTGATGCACAAACAAACGTAGAAATCCATGTTCTGCAGGGCGAACGCGAAATGGCATCCGACAACAAGAGCCTGGGAACCTTCCGACTAGATGGGATTCCTCCAGCTCCCAGAGGTATGCCACAGATCGAAGTTATCTTTGACATTGATGCTAACGGGATTCTGTCAGCAACTGCCAGAGAAAAAGCCACAGGTAAAGAACAGTCCATTAGCATCACAGGTGCGTCTACCCTCGACAAATCTGAAGTTGAGCGGATGGTGAAAGAAGCCGATCGCAATGCGGAAGAAGACCGTAGGCGGCGCGAACAAATCGATACCAAAAACATGGCAGATTCTGTCGCCTATCAAGCCGAGAAACAACTTCAGGATTTGGGCGACAAAGTGCCACCAGCAGACAAGTCCCGCGTGGAAGGCTTAATTCGAGACTTGCGTCAGGCAATTGAGCAGAACAACATTGATCGCATGAAGTCTCTCACCAACGAAATTCAACAAGCCCTGATGCAAATCGGCACTGCGGTCTATTCACAAGCAGGTGCATCTCCAAACGGTGGTACTTCTACAGACCGTCAAGGCGGCAGTGAAGATGTCATCGATGCAGACTTTGTGGAACAAAAGTAACAAGACGCAGCGAGCAGTCCGTTGCTCTGGAAACCAGAGTTAAAGGAACTGCTTTAGCGAGCCTGCGTGCGTCATCCTCTGGATAACGCAGTGAAATTTCAAATACTCTCTTCCTATCCCCGCGTCCTTAAATCTGCGCCACATTTCGTGATGTTATCTAGTTTTTTAATTTGGAGTAATTTTTATGACTTCTACATCTGAAAAAACCGCCCTCAAAAGTGTCTCTGCTATCTTCAAAGATGAGAAGAAGATGCAAGAAGTGGTTGAGCGTCTAATTGATCGCGGCGTTCCCAAAAATCACATTTCGATGATTGGTCGCGACTTCCACGCCGAAACTCGCATCTCCGGATTTGTGACGAAACAAGATGTGATCTTGGATGGACTCGCCACCGGAGCGATTTTTGGATCGCTGTTTGGTTCTCTGTTGGCTTTACTTACGGGTGTGGGTGTGTTGTTCATTCCCTTTTTAGGAACCGTAGTAGCAGCAGGCCCTTTGGGAGCAGCATTATTAGGAGCGGCAGGCGGTGCTTTATATGGTTCCTTGGGAGCAGGCATTGGATCTGCCTTAATCGCAATGGGTATGCCGGAGGACAAAGCTACTATTTACGAAACACGCCTGAAAGCAGGTGAGTTTTTACTGGTCGCGGAAGTGCCACAAGAACAAGCAGACGAAGTTGTCTCACTGTTAGAAAGTGCGGGTGCGGAAGAAGTCGCTATCACTGACATGAAAATTCCCCATCAACCAAAAGGTGAACTGGCAGATAATGAGCAGATTTCACCAGAAATTAGAGCAAATCTGTCGGACGACGCGCAAAAAACTTTTGTTGATACCTACAATCGGTCGTTCAGAGAAGCCAATGGAAAAGATAATGCCTTGACGAAGGCTTGGGATCGGGTCAAACAGGTGTTCGATCGCGACGAAAAAGGCACTTATTCCAGGTCTAAGGTCAGATCGTAAATTTCCAGAGTTGCGATCGCCTACGGTGGGGCGTAGCTCATCGCGACAAAAAAGGCACTTATTCCAGTCACAAAACAACTTAACTAACCGGAGCAGATTATGAACTCTCAAACATTGAATCAGCCCGATACTCGTCTTCAGCAGGAAATTGATAAGGAGACGCAAAAGGCAACAGATGAGGCTGAAAGATGCCTAGATCGAGAAGCGGTTTCCGCCATCAAAGAAACTCGAAATGCAATTAATGCCATTGAGGAGGAAAATTCTAAAGCAGCGATCGCTGCTTTAGAACGCGCAACTGGAAAACTTGACATTCTGGTGGCAAGATACCCTCAACTGGGCTTGGTTCCCGTCATGACTCAGGTATCCATAATCGATGTTGCCCCTTTGGATCTTCATGTGATTGAACGAATTCGCACTCAACTTAAGAATGCTTTCAATAACGAAGATTTTCCGACTGCTCGTCAACTTTTGAACAACCTGATGAGCGAGATTCGCACAACAATCTTTAATCTGCCACTAGAAACGTATCCTGATGCTATGAGAGAGGCAGCCCGGTTGTTGAGCAAAGGAAAAACCGATGAAGCCAGAACACTTTTGCAAGTTGCTCTCTCAACCCTAGTGCTAACAGAGCAATCTCGACCAATTCCGCTGCTCAATGCTTACACCCTCTTAGTAGATGCAGTCGATCTAGCAGAGAGCGATCCAGAGCAAACGCTGAGGTTTTTGAAAGACGCTCGCACTCAACTTAAGTTGGCTCAAGACCTGGGCTACGCCATAAGTAATCCTGAGTATGCAGAACTTGAGCAGGCAATCCAAGATATCGAGCGGCAAGTTAGGGCAAACGAGAGAACCGCAGACCCATTGAGTCGGCTCCTGGAAAAATTCTCTAGTTTCTTCAAACGTATATCCGGAACCGCCCCCGCCCAACCAGCTTGATGAAGGTAGAAGGCAGGTGGTCACTGAGCGTAGCCGAAGTGAGGCAGGAGGCGAGAAGAGGATAGGGAGATAGGGAGCAGAGGAGATAGGGAGAATCAAGGGTAATTTTAGTCTTTTCTCCTCCGCTCCTTTGCCCCTCTGCTCCCCTGCCCCTCCGCCCCCTACCTTCTTCAATCCAGGTGCAAAACAAGTTTATAAACCAGGAGAATGATCGTGAACCAATATCACAGATTCTTTAGAAGGCTGCAAGTCCTGTTCGTGGGTATTCTTTTTTCCTCGCTTTTATTCATCGCTCCCGTTCATGCAGTTAGCTCTGCTGCGGTATCTCCTGAAAGATTGAATCAGCTTGATACTAGTCTTCAGCAGGAGATTGAAAAGGAGAGGCAACAGGCAACAGCTGAGGCTGAAAGTAAACTGGATCGAGAAGTGATCGCCGCAATCGAAGAAACTAAAAAAGCGATCGCTGCCATTGAGCGGGGAAAGACTCAAGAAGCAATTGCTGCCCTAGAACGAGCAACTGGAAAAATTGACATTCTAGTAGCACAATACCCTAAACTAGCTCTAATTCCGGTGGCGGCTCAGGTAGCGATAATCGATTTTGCCCCTCAGGATTTTAATTTGGTTGAGCGAATTCGCAATCAAGTAAAGGGTGTTGCAATTGCAGAAGATTTTCCGGCAGCTCGCGAACTGTTGAACAACCTGATAAGCGAGATTCGCACTGCAATCGTCAATCTGCCATTAGAGAGATATCCAGATGCTACCAAGCAGGCAGCTCGGTTGTTGAACGAAGGCAAAATTGATGAAGCCAAAGGCGTGCTGCAACTTGCGCTCTCAACTTTAGTGGTGACAGAACAAGCTCGACCCCTGCCGTTAGTCAAAGCCCATACCGATCTAGTGACTGCGGTTACTTTAGCAGAGAAGGATCGCGACGCAGCACAGAGGTTGCTAGAAGATGCTCGTACCCAACTCAAGTTAGCTCAAGAACTAGGATATGCCAGAGGTGATCGCGAGTATGCAGCATTTGACAAAGCAATTAAAAATCTAGAGCGGCAAGTTAAGGCACGTGAGAACACAGCAGGCGCATTTGCCAAGCTTCAAGAACAATTTTCTAGTTTCTTCAACCGAGTATCCGAAGTCGTCAAACCAGGTGATTCCTCAAATAGGGCAGAAGCCAGGAGACGCGATTAATCGCGTCTGTATAAGAGTGAGGAGTTTTATCTCCCCCTGCCCCCCACCCCCTCTGCCCACCCGTCCCATCGCGTTAATCTCAAGAGGTGCTGATGGTTGCAGCAACCGATTTCAAAGATTATTACCAAATTCTCGGTGTCAGTAAGAATGCTACTCCGGAGGATATCAAAAAAGCCTACCGGAAATTGGCACGGAAATATCACCCGGACTTAAATCCTAACGATAAGCAAGCCGAAGCGCGGTTCAAAGAAATTAACGAAGCTAATGAAGTGCTGTCCGACCCGGAAAAACGCCAGAAGTATGACCAGTATGGTCAGTACTGGCAACAGGCTGCGGCGGGTGCACCTCCACCCAGAGGGGCGGGTACACAAGGTTATGACTTTAGCCAGTATGGCAACTTTGATGATTTCATTGATGAATTGCTGGGAGGGTTAGGTCGCAGTGGCGGTCGTACAAGGCAGCGCGGAGCTAATTATCGCACAACAAGACCAGAAGGATTCCGGGACTACGTAGATTTTGGGTATGGAGAAGACCCCTCCAGCCGCTTCACTAATGTTCCCGCACAGGATACGGAAGCGGCGATCGCTCTCACTTTTTCTGAAGCGTTTCACGGTACACAGAAGCGGCTACAAATTGATGGAGAAACTATCACTGTTCGCATTCCGCCGGGAGTAAAATCGGGAAGCCGCATTCGAGTCAAAGGCAAAGGACAGATGAGTCCTTTTAGTCAGCAACGCGGCGATTTGTATCTGACAATTGAATTATTACCCCATCCTTTCTTCAAATTTGAGGGCGACAATCTTGCTTGCGAAGTACCTGTCAGCCCAGAGGAAGCTGTACTTGGCGCACAAATAGATGTTCCTACGCCTGATGGCAAGGTAACAATGAAGATTCCGGCCGGTGTGGATTCCGGCCAAGCACTGCGGCTACGTGGCAAGGGCTGGCGCGATCCAAAAGGCAATCGTACCGCTTTGATTGTGCGGTTAAAAATTCTGACACCCAAAGATTTGAGTCCCCAAGAAAGAGAGTGCTATGAAAAATTGCGACAAGTTAGCAGTTTTAATCCCCGTCAAGGCTTAGAAGAGGTGCGGTTATGAGTTTTAACCTGAGTTTGTCTTGCGTGGTGTGGACAGAAACAGGCGATCGCCTCTATAGTTTCGAGCAAGCCGCCTACCTCACCCAAACCTCGGTTTTATTGCTAGAACGATTTGCCCGCCTGGGATTAATTGAACCTGTAGGAACCATGCTGCGCCGACAGGATATGTTTCGCGTTGTGCAGATTCAAAGGTTGCACCGCGATCTGAACTTGAATTGGGTCGGAGCAGCAATGGTGCTAGATATGGTAACTGAAATTGCCCAACTCAAGGCGCAACTGCGTGCCTACCGTGCTGAATTACGTTAGCAAGAAAGGCAGAGGGCAGGAGGCAGAAGGCAGAAGGGAAAACTGAAGCCTGCACTCTGCCACGACCGTAGGGAGTAAGGGTTGAAGCCCCACTCCAAATCAGAGATTTTGGAGTCATGCAATCAGTGTAGGTCTGAAGCCTACACTGTATTGCAAAGCTTCTGCCCTCTGTTTTCTTCACCGCAGCTTTAGCGACGCAGGAGCGTCACTATGAATTACGAATTGGTTTGACTGCCTAAATAATTTATTTCTCAGCTAAGGGGCACGATTATGCAACCAACCAATCCTGAGCAATTTACCGAAAAAGCCTGGGAAGCCCTTGTTCGTAATCCCGAAATTGCCAAGCAGTTTCAGCATCAGCAGATTGAGAGCGAACATTTGATGCTAGCGCTACTGGAACAGGAAGGACTCGCCACTTCTATTTTCAACAAAGCCGGGGTAAATGTTCAAAAACTACACGAGCGCACTATCTACTTCATCAACCGTCAGCCCAAAGTATCGGGGGCTAGCAGTGGTTCGGTATACATCGGACACAGTTTAGAGACGCTGCTCGATCGCGCCGAACAATACCGCAAAGAGTTTGGTGATGAATATATTTCTATTGAACATTTAATACTAGCCTTTGCCAAAGACGATCGCTTTGGTAAAGGGGTGTTCCAAGAATTTGGACTGGATGAAAAAAAACTCCGCAACATTATTCAACAGATTCGAGGGAGTCAAAAAGTGACAGATCAAAACCCGGAAGTTAAATATGAAGCGCTAGAAAAATACGGACGCGATTTAACCCAATTGGCACATGAGGGCATACTCGACCCAGTGATTGGACGAGATGAAGAAATTCGCCGCACGATTCAAATCCTTTCTCGTCGGACTAAGAATAACCCCGTGCTGATTGGTGAACCCGGTGTCGGTAAAACGGCAATTGTAGAAGGATTAGCGCAGCGCATTGTCAGTGGTGATGTCCCGGAATCATTGCGCGATCGCAAACTAATAGCTTTAGACATGGGTGCGTTAATTGCCGGAGCCAAATACCGGGGAGAATTTGAAGAACGCCTGAAAGCTGTCTTAAAAGAAATCCAAGAAGCACAGGGACAAATCGTCTTGTTCATTGACGAAATTCACACTGTAGTTGGTGCGGGTGCAACGCAAGGATAGATGGATGCTAGCAACTTGCTCAAGCCGATGCTTGCTCGCGGCGAAGTGCGCTGTATTGGTGCCACTACGCTAGATGAATACCGCAAGTACATTGAAAAAGATGCGGCTTTGGAACGTCGTTTTCAGCAGGTGTATGTCGATCAGCCCAGTGTGGAAGATACCATCTCAATTCTGCGCGGTTTGAAAGAGCGCTACGAGTTACACCACGGCGTGAAGATTTCTGATAGTGCGTTAGTTGCGGCAGCTACTCTGTCTGCGAGATATATTAGCGATCGCTTCCTACCCGACAAAGCTATTGATTTGGTCGATGAAGCTGCGGCTAAACTAAAAATGGAAATTACTTCCAAACCAGAAGAATTAGACGAAATCGATCGCAAAATTCTGCAACTGGAAATGGAGCGGCTGTCACTGCAAAAAGAAACAGACAGTGCTTCCAGAGAGCGTTTAGAACGCATAGAGAGAGAACTTGCGGACTTAAAAGAACGGCAAGATGCCCTCAATGCTCAATGGCAAGCAGAGAAGCAAATCATCGATCGCATTCGCCAAATTAGACAAGAGATTGAGCGTGTTAATGTAGAAATTCAGCAAGCCGAACGCGATTACGACCTCAACCGGGCAGCAGAACTGAAATACAGCAAACTCACTGAGCTGCAACGACAACTAAAAGAAGCCGAAGCGCGACTAGCCCAAATCCAGACTAGCGGTAAATCTCTGTTGCGCGAAGAAGTCACCGAAGCTGACATTGCCGAAATTATCTCCAAGTGGACGGGTATTCCGGTGAGCAGACTGGTTGAATCGGAAATGCAAAAACTCTTGCATCTGGAAGAAGAGCTACATAAACGTGTGATTGGTCAGGACGAAGCTGTAAGAGCTGCTGCCGATGCAATTCAACGTTCCCGTGCTGGGTTGGCAGACCCGAATCGTCCCATTGCCAGCTTTATTTTCTTAGGCCCGACCGGGGTGGGAAAAACAGAACTGGCAAAAGCTTTAGCGGAATATCTGTTTGATACCGAAGATGCACTGGTGCGGATCGATATGTCCGAATACATGGAGAAACACGCTGTTGCCCGTCTCATCGGTGCGCCTCCAGGTTACGTGGGCTATGAAGAAGGCGGACAACTCACCGAAGCGATTCGCCGCCGACCTTATTCTGTAATTCTGTTTGACGAAATTGAGAAAGCTCATCCTGATGTATTCAACGTCCTGCTGCAAATCCTGGATGATGGTCGCCTAACTGATTCTCAGGGACGCGCAGTAGATTTTAAAAATACGATCGCGATTATGACCAGCAATATTGGTTCAATATACATTTTGGATGTGGCAGGAGACGATAGCAAGTACGAACAAATGCGCGATCGCGTCATGGAAGCAGTGCGAGAAAGTTTCCGCCCCGAATTTCTCAACCGCATTGATGAAATCATTATTTTCCACAGCTTGCGGAAGGACGAGTTGCGCGAAATTGTCAAACTACAAGTGCAGCGTTTAGAGGAGCGACTGCGCGAGCGTAAACTCTCGCTCAAAATCTCCGACCAGGCTTTCGATTGGATTGTTCAGGTCGGTTATGACCCAGTTTACGGTGCTCGTCCCCTGAAGCGGGCGATTCAGCGAGAACTAGAAACTCCGATTGCCAAAGCGATTCTACGCGGCGAGTTCCACGAAGGCGACACAATCTACGTCCATGTGGAATATGAACGACTGGTGTTGAAGCGCTTATCACCTGAACTGGTCAACGCTTAGAGGGGGCAGAGGAACACAAGGGAGAGACAACTCTTGGAAAGACTTGGGTTAATCGCGTCTCTCTTTCGAGATTTAACAACATATCAAAACATTTTTGATAAAAATATCCCATGCTTTCGTACCAAGTTCAGTTTGGGTAGCATAGCTAATCT